>JBEHXG010000011.1:0-111989 GCA_048498815.1 Acidobacteriota bacterium
CATGCCTTCAAAACTCAATCTCCATGGCTTCGGCGACCCCGAATGTGTTACCTATGTCTCAGGTACGAACTGTTACCTGTGTGTCCGGTCCGGACAAAGGAGTAAATGGTGGGCGCGCAGGGACTCGAACCCCGGACATCCTGCGTGTGAAGCAGGCGCTCTAACCAGCTGAGCTACGCGCCCCGATTTCGCGGCTGAGAATCAGCTGCGAGTGAGGGTAAAATTCAATTCTAGTACACTCTGCCGGGCCATCCGATAAGCTGGCATTTGATGCCTTCTTCTCCTGACGAGCCGACCCGGGAATACCGTCAGCGCATTCAAATTCGTCGCATTCAACTCGCGGCGCTCCATACCCGGCTGCAACGCATCAGCCTGGTTCGGCTTCTGGTTTTCGCGATCATCGCGGGTTCCATCTGGCTGGCTGTCCATGGCCAATCCCCCGTTGGAATCATCGCTATCCCCGTTGCGGTCTTCATTGCCCTGATCTGGCTGCAGTCGAGAATCGAGCGCGATGCGGAGCGTGCTATCCGCGCTGTCGCCTTCTACGAACGCGGCATCGCCCGGATGGAGCATCGCTGGCAAGGCGGCGGAGAAACAGGCGAGCGCTTCATTGATCCTCACCATCCTTATTCCGGCGATCTCGACATTTTCGGCAGGGGAAGTCTCTTTGAACTGCTGTCAACCGCTCGCACGCGCGCCGGCGAAGCGAAACTTGCCGACTGGCTCCGCTCCGCCGCCACGCTGCCCGAACTCAAAGAGCGGCACGCGGCAATTGAGGAACTCCGGCCGCTGCTCGACATGCGCGAACGACTCGCTGTCCTCAGTGGCGATTTCCGTTCCGACGTAAATCCTGAACACCTTGCAGCGTGGGGCAAAGCGCCTGTCAATCCCTTTGGAGCTCTGCGGCCAATCGCGCTGGCTTTATCGGCAGTCATGGCGCTGGCACTGATCTGGTGGGTATCGACTGCCTTCGTTGGTATCGCAGCCACCCGCGCCGTAGCTGGATTGGGCGCAATGGCTGGAGCGCTCGGCCTTTTGCAGCGCCGACGCGTGCTGGAAATCGCGGGCGCGACAGGAGAACCCGCTCACGATCTGGACCTGCTGGCACATATACTCGCGCTGCTGGAGGAGCAATCATTCGCCTCCGCTAAACTGGCTGCCCTGCAGTCCGCCATTCGAACCACTTCCGGCCTGCCCGCTTCTGCACGCATCGCGCGAATACGCCGACTCATGGAACTGCTCGACTCGCGCGATAACGTTTTCGTTCGAATCATCGGACCACCGCTGCTCTGGACTACTCAGATCGCGATGGCGATCGAGGACTGGCGGGCAACGAATGGTTCCCTGGTGCCGGTCTGGCTTGACGCCGTCGCGGAGATCGAAGCGCTGTCGTCGCTTGCCTGCTACGCGTGGGAGCATCCGGTGGACGTGCTGCCCAATCTGGTGGAATGCGATCCCGTGTTCGATGCGGAAGATATCGGCCACCCGCTCCTGCCGGAAACCCGCTCGGTGCGAAACAGCGTGCATCTCGTACAGCCGGTGCGGCTGCTGGTAGTGAGTGGATCGAATATGTCCGGCAAGAGTACCCTGCTGCGAGCAATAGGCGCAAACGCGGTGCTGGCGCTTTCCGGCGGTCCGGTGCGAGCCCGCTCGCTCACGATGAGTGTATTTGCCGTGGGTGCTTCCATTCGCACGATGGACTCACTCGAAGAAGGGCAATCGCGATTCATGGCTGAGGTGTTGCGGCTAAAACAGATATCGGAACTGCCCGAGCCGGTACTTTTTCTTCTCGATGAACTGCTGCACGGGACCAATTCGCACGATCGCGCCATCGGCGCCGAAGGCATCGTACGTACCCTTCTGCGGCAGGGCGCAACGGGCCTTGTGACCACGCACGACCTTTCTTTGGCCGCCGTTGCGGATCAGCTGGCGCCGGGGGCGATGAATGTCCACTTCGAAGACCGGCTGGAAGAAGGACGTCTTGTTTTCGATTACAAGCTCCGGCCTGGAGTGGTGGCCCGCAGCAACGCGCTTGATCTGATGCGGGCAGTCGGCCTGAACGTGTGAGTCAGAGCCCGGTGAGTCAGAGGCCGGCGAGGATTCCGCGAACTTCAGAAGCTTTCGGAGAGCCGGGGTAGAGTTCAAGGTAACGCTGGAAATGTTTCTTTGCCTCGGCATTGTTTCCGAGTTTCAGGTAGGCGTAAGCGATGTTGCCATGCGCTTCCCTGCGATTCGGGTCGGATGCCAGAGTCTTTTCAAGCCAGGAGACCGCCTCGCTGTACTTGCCCAATTCGTAGTCGAGGAAGCCAAGATTGTTGAGGAGAACGGGATCGTTCGGTTTCAGCGCGACAGCGCGCGCGAACGCATCCTGCGCATCGTCATATTTCTTCTCCCGGTAGAAGTCGCGCCCCAATCGGTCCAGATCGTACGCACGTGCGTTGGGAGGCAGCGTGGCCAGCGCAGGTTTGACTGGCGGCATGGCGGCTACAGCGGCGACATTTTCCCCACGCACAGTCAGTCGTGCCGTCTCGCTTTGTACGCTTTGCTGTAATTTCAATAACTCCGCCTGGCGTGCCGCGATCTGACTTTCGAGCGATGCCAGCTGATCGTGAAGCGCCGCCGCCTTACCCTCGAACTGCTGCGTGGACGCGGTGAGCGCCTCGGGCTGAAGTTCAAAGATAAATTCGCCGCCTTCGCTGCCGATCAGGTTTCCCATGGCGGGCGTTTGCTTCGAAAAGCTGGCGACAATCGGGCTTACGTAAGCGCCAAGCTCGGATGCCGTGATCACGCCGTTACCATCGAGATCGGCCTTGCCATCGAGTCCCTGCAAAAGAGCCCAGGTGAACACCGAGTGGCCATTCGGGCCATCGTCGGACACCGGCTGGTCGGCGCCGCCAGCCGTCAGAATCTGGCGGGCTTCACGACGGGTGACTTCATCGAGATAGCCGCGATCGCGGGAAAACGTCCCGCCGCCGCGCGTCAAAGCGAGGCCGCTGTAGCAGGAATCCATCACGAAGTACACGTGCCTGGCGGGAATGAGATCGGACGCTTCGCGAAGGTCGGTCATGCTGATCGCCGTGGAGTAGTAGTCGGTAGTGTCAGCATCCACAGGCACGATGTAGCCGGACTGGCGGCCTTCCGCCGTTGTGCGCGTGGCGCCGTGCCCCGCGAAGAAAAAGAAGACGCGGTCATCGTGAGTCACCTGAGCGGGATTGGCGAAGTCGTCGCCCAGCACCTGCATGATCCGCCTGCGTGTCGCGTCACCGTTGATGAGTTTACGAATGTTTTCCGGCCGGAAGCCAAATTTATTGATCAGGGTTTGCTCAATCGCGGAGGCGTCGTTGACGGCGTAGCGCAGTTTGGGCCAGTTTTGATAGTCGTCAATGCCAACGATCACGGCCCAGCTTTTCCGGTACGGATTCAGCTTTTCCCCCGCGGGCGTCTGTACTGGCGGAGTCGCGGGCTCGGCCCGATCTCCGCCAGCGGGCGGGGTGGAGGCCACGACTTTCACGCCGTTGAACGTCACGAAGTTATAGTTCTGACTGGTTAATTCCGTGAGAACCAGCGGCAACGCCAGAACGCTCTGTTTGTGGATGTCATGAAACAGGATGACGCCTTTGTGCGACTGATCGATTTGATGCAGTACGCGCATCGCGATGGATTCCGGAATGGGGTCGGCCCAGTCTTCTGAGTCGATGGTCCAGAGGACATCCTGCAGGCCCTCACCCGTGATCTGGCGGTAGACGTCCTGATTGCGCGCGCCATAGGGAGGACGGAACAGCAGCGGCTTCGCGCCGGTTGCCCGCTCGAGCAGCAGATTGGTGGATTCTATTTCGCGCGCGCGATCCTGTTCGCTGAGGCTGGAAAGGACCCGGTGTGAGAAAGTGTGGTTCGCGATCGTGTGTCCGGCTTCGAACAGCCGCTTGCTAATGGCGGCGTTTTTCAGCAGAGTCACATCGTTATTCGCGCCACTAATTGAGCCGATATTCTGGCCCAGCTCGAAGAAGCCGGCGCGGATGCCGAACTTGCGCAGCAGAGCCGCGATCTCTTCGGTGTACTTCGGGTGAGGCCCATCGTCGAAAGTGAGCGCAACGGTCTTAGGCGGGAAGTCCATGCCCGATATCTCATTGGGATAAGCCTTGCCGCGCATGCCGTCGTCGCCGTCATCCATCGCCGCATCGGGAAATTTTGACAGGATAACTTCGCGCGATTCAATGTTGCGCAGGTACTCGAGATAGTTTTCCCACTTCTCGCGACGGCCCGACAGGCCGCGCGTGGCGAACTGTGAAAAAATGCGCGAGACTTCCTCGCGATAGGTGTTTTCTATCGAATGCAGATCGTCAAGAGTTGTGTGAATCTCGCGCGCGGAAGTCGTGGGCGTGCCGGTATCGTTCAAAGCATAAGCGAGTTCCTCGAATAAATCGAGGAAAGCGAGCCGATCCGCATCGCGCAGTTTATGCGCCGAAGGAGAGATCGTATCCATCGAAAAAATGCCGGGTGAGGCTACGTAGCGCACGACCTGGCGAATCAGATCGGGATGTCCCGATATGCGGGCCTTCAGGCCTGCGATGGTCTGCTGTTTATCCCAGAAAATCTGGCGCCCTGCGGCGCGAATCAAGGCTTTCTGATGGCTATCGAGCGTGTCGGAACCATTCATCAAAACGATGATGCGGCGGTAATCGGTTGTGATGTTGTCGAGTCGACCGGACACTTCGACATCGTTTGCGATGCCGGCGCTTCGATAGCGCTCCAGAAAATACCACGCGCCACCGCCCAGGCCGGCGGCGGCGAGGACGGCTATTAATGCAATCTTCCACTTGGGCAGCATCTGGATTTATCGGCGGGTGTGGCTCTATTATAATCCGCGCGAAAGCTGGGCTCAATTTGGCGGGACTTTCGTGTTTTCCGGCCGATTTTGCGATTCCAGCGATCCGCGATTCTGCAGTCGTCGCGCCGCGAGCGAACAACCGAGCGCCCACGCGCTGCCGGCTGCCCATCCCGCAAGGACGTCCGTCGGCCAGTGGACGCCGAGGTATATTCGCGTAACCCCCACCAGGGAGCTCAACAGCACCGCGGTTGCAAGAAAGTAAGCCTTCATCTGCCGACGCTCGTGCGATCGTGCCAACAGAGCGCCCAGAGTGAGATAGACCGCGGCGGACATCATGGAATGACCGCTGGGAAAACTGGTGGAACCGGCATAGACTTCGTGCGGAACGAGGTCAGGCCGCGGCCGCTGAAATACATCCTTGAGCAGGAGAGAAAAGGCTGCAGCTCCAAAGACGCAGGCGCAGACATACCAGGCCATCCTGCGTTTCCCCGCGAGTGCAAAATAGCCGATGGAGAAGATCGTGACCAATCCCAGCAGCGTATTGCTCCCGAGCGCAGTAATGTCACGCGCCGCTTCCTGAATGGCGCGCGGTCCGAGCGGCCGCAGGTCGCTGTGATGGCGAAAGGCGAGCAGTATACGGCGATCGAATCCGCGCAGGCTGCCTTCGCTGACGAGGCTTGCAATGATTGCGAAGATCCACATGCCGGCGGCCATGCCTGCCACCGTTATCAGCACGCCGGATTCGTGCGCGCCAAGCCAGCGCAGAATTCTGCTCAGAAAACGGCGAGGCATTGCGCTATATCCAGAGAATGGGTTGCCGTACCGGCCAGTTGCGCAGCACTTCTTCCACGGTGGGGTCCGGATTAAGCCTCTGCCATAAAGCCAGATATTCGGGTTTGTTCAGCGCGAGCCCTCCGAACAAAAGCGAGGGTTGGCGCACGGGCCACTCGCTGTCATACATCACATCAGCCGGAAGCGGCCACTTCTTCTTGTCCAGCAGAAATGGATACATGTATTCCAGTGCCCGCGCCATGCCGCGACCATCGGATGTTTGCCATTTCCACAAGCCGAGCGTCTGAGCGATGATGGCGAGCGCGTCCAGATTGAAGATGGAGTATCCGTACGGTTTGGTGCGGCGCAGCTCCTGGGGGAAGCTGCCATCCGGGGCCTGCTGATTCGGGATCAAGACGGTCATGAAGCGGTCGCGACAGTACTGGGTCAGCTTCGTGTCGCCGGTGAGTTCGGCGAAGGCCGCAACCTGCGTGACCCAGCAGGTGCCGTGATTGTTGACCGCATCGCGCTCGGCAATGCCATAGGGATGGGTATTCATCCAGCTGGTGTATTCGGAGAACCACGCTCTGACGGCGGCCAGATCAACGGCGCTCAGGCCGGCGCGCGAGGCCGCGCGCGCCACTTCAACCAGGTGGAGGGTATCGATGATGCCTGTGCCGCGTCCGGTGAAGCGTCCCTGAATCGCCTGAGCGTAGAGGAGATTCGGATTCATGCGCGTTGCGTCATCGACGAACCAGGCAAGCAAATGCTTCGCAGCGTGGTCGGAATACTTTTTCTGTCTGGTGATCTTCCAGGCCGCGGCGAGCGCGGGCACGATCAGGCTGAGCCGGATCATGGCGCGGCGATGCTCTACGAAGTTATCGGGATTGCTCATTCCGTCCCGCTGGATGTAGGGGCCAGTCGGGTTGGCAGGATCGAGCCACCAGTAGTCGCCTTCCGAGAAGAAGTCGTGCAGGCCGCCAGCGCTGCGGGGCGAGTGCGACGCAGTGACGGTTATCGGCTCAGCGGAAAGGTACTGATCCGCTGCGCGCAACACGCGCGGGCGTTCGATTGCCGTCAGATTGAAAGAGGCCGCGGCGAATGCGCGATGCGCAGAAACCGCAATTGCCGCCCGGAAGACATCGCGCCGGCTGATTGGCATATCAGTAGAGGAGGAACGCCCAGAGCGTGTCGCCAGTGGCGCACAGCAGATACTGGCGCCCGTCAAGCATGTAGGTCTGCGGGGCATTTGTCACGGTGCCGATCTTCGCGTGCCAGAGCGGATTGCCCGTAAACACATCGTGCGCCACGATGTTGCCTCCGCCATCGCCCGCAAACAGAACTTTTCCCGCCGTAGTGAGCAGACCACCTCCTCCGCCAGTTCCCTGGGGATACTGATGACGCCACGCAACCTTGCCAGTCTGGTAATCGATCGCCGTCAGGAAACTGCCGCCCGATCCAACGGAAACCTCTTCTTTGCCGCCGAGGCCCATGGAGCCGCGGGGATCCGCATCGGTGAGATAGAAGAGGGAGTAGCCGTCACTCTCCGCGGTGTAGAACAACCCGGCTTCCGGTGAGTAGGCAGGAGGCTCCCAGTTTATGGTGCCGCCTGCCGGAGGCGAAACGATGGAACCACCAATGCTGGGATCTTTGTTGGGGTCGCGCGCGGGCCCGCCGAATCGGTTCAACGTTGTGGACCAGTTCGTATCCTTGCCGTACTTACTGGTAATGAGGTGTTCGCCGGTCACGCGGTCTACCACGAAGAAGAAGCCGTTACGTGACGCAGTGAGGGCCATTTTGCGCGGCTTTCCGTTGAACATTCCGTCCACGAGCACGGGTGTCTGAGCGGAATCCCAGTCGTGCATATCATGCGGCGAGGTCTGAAAATACCAAGCCATTTTGCCGGTTTCGATATCGACCGCGACAAGCGAACAGGTAAACAGATTGTCCCCGTCGCCGCGACCTGCCGTGTATGCGGGCGTGGGATTGCCGGTCCCGAAGATGTAGAGATGGGTCTCGGGATCGTAGGCGCCGGGTATCCAGGTTTGAGCTCCGCCATGCCGCGCTTTGTCGAGGCTTGGCCAGGTGTCGAGACCGGGATCGCCGGGATTCATCGGGACCGTGTAGTGCTTCCATTGCAGCGCGCCGGTTTCGGGATCGAACGACGACAGGAATCCCGGCGCGTCAATGTCGTTGCCGGTTCCCGCAATCACGTGATTGCCGACAACAATCGGCGCCGGCGTGGAGAAATACTGTTGCGCAAGATCGGCAATCTCTTTGTGCCAGCGCTCCTTCCCGGTTTTGGAATCGAGCGACACCAGGTAGTTATCAGGAGTTTCGAAGAAAAGATAGCTGTGCCACATGCCCAGCCCGCGGCTGGCGATGTGCGTGCTGCCGCGCGTCTTCCAGAAGTAATGCCAGAGTTCGCGGCCATCGCGCGCATCGATTGCCCACGCGTTATCCGGAGTGGAGATGTAGATGGTTCCATCCACTACCAGCGCGCTGGCTTTGATGCTCGCGGTACCGGGCGGGAAATCTACAGTCCCCTCGCCACCGGTGATGAGACGGGAGCCACCACGCCCGCCTCCGGGACCCGCCGTGACTTTTGCGAACCAGCCCAGCGTCAGATTTTTCACCGTCGCCTGATCGATCTGCGTCAGCGAACTGTAGCGCCTGCCGGTGTAGTCGCCGCTGTAAGTCGGCCAGGAATCGCCCAGCGGCTTGAGAAGGTCTGTGGGTTCGATGCCACCGCCTTGTCCCCAGGCGATGGCAGAACAGAGAACGACGGCAGATAGAACGCGATGGATCTTCATTTCAGTGTCACCAGCCATGCGGTCACGTCGTGAATATTCTTGTCCGTGTACGTGGGAAGAAGGTCCCGATGACCCTGCATGGGATCATTTACCTCCACCCGTGGATGATCGCCATCGCGCCGGAATGTCTGCAGCGAGCCATCGGCCGAGGCGACCGTGACGAGGAAGTCATCGAGTCGAACGAGCCGGCCTACGGCCTTCTCGCCGGATGACTGCGTGACCGTTACTGTAACGGTGCGGCGGTCGGAGTTTGCTGTGACGCGGCCACCGGCGCCACCCGATACCCAGCGATTCTGGAGCTGTTTCGCATCCGGGTACTTCTTCGCGATACCCTGCAGGTCGCCCGAGACGGAATGACAGGTTGCACATTTCGCCTCGAAAAATACCTTGCCCGCAGCGGCATCGCCTACAAGAATGCT
This sequence comes from Acidobacteriota bacterium, assembly GCA_048498815.1. Classification (GTDB taxonomy): domain Bacteria; phylum Acidobacteriota; class Terriglobia; order Bryobacterales; family Bryobacteraceae; genus BOG-234. Next base: position 8,832 of record JBEHXG010000011.1, read on the forward strand.
GGGCGGTGGCGCGCCGGAATCCGGTGGCGCGCCCTGACCGCGCGACATTGCGACGATGCTGTGAATGTAAGTCGCCGTGGCTTTCTCATCGGATGCGTTCATTTTGATTGCAGGCATGCCGTTACCCCGACGCGCACCCTGAATAATGGGAGCCACCAGTTCCCCGTCCTTGTCGCTCAACACCACCTGGGACCGGAGCAGGTTGGGGCCGCCGAGATCGCCGCCCCGCAGATCGGCGCCATGGCAACCCTTGCAGTGAATACCGTAAAGCGCCTTTCCTCGTGCTACCATCGCCGGGTCGCCTGGTGGGCGCTGCTGCGCCGGGAAGGTGGCCAGCGCGCGATTCGATGGCGTCTGCGCGAGTAATGTCGCGGATGCTGCAAACGCAACCCCAATAATGCGGCGCGCAGCAGAAGTAAAGCTCAAACTCATTCTGGGACTCATCTTATCGAACCAGTTGCTCAGAGACGCTCTCGCGTCCCTTCCGACGGACGCCTCACCTTGACGAATGATAGAGTTTCAGACAGTGCGGAGCGCCGAGTCGCACGGGAGGTTGTACATTCATGAATCGCTTTTCTCATCTGAGTCTCGCTGTGTTCCTGCTGCTGGCAGCCGCTGCTCCTGCGTTGCCGCAGAGTCCATCGCTGAATAAGCCGCCCACCGGATTCACACCCCTGTTCAACGGCACCGATCTCTCTGGCTGGCGCGGGATTAAAGGCGACTACAGTCCGCACATTCAGGCCTCGCTTGCGACGGCAGACCTTGCCGGGATGCAGACCACATGGAACGCCGATCGCGACCTGCACTGGAGCGTGGATAAAGCCAAGGGCGAAATCGTTTCAGATGGCAAGGGCGTTTTCCTGGGAACCACAAAGAACTACGGGGATTTCGAACTCTACGTGGACTGGCTCATGGTGAACCATAACGGCGATTCCGGCGTATATCTACGGGGCTATCCCCAGGTGCAGATCTGGGATGTGGACAATCCGCGCGAAGTGGGAAATGGCGCTCCCCGTGGGTCAGGCGCACTGTGGAACGACAATCCGGACAACCCAGGCAAGTGGCCGCTGGTCAAGGCCGACAGGGCAGTGGGTGAATGGAATACATTCCACATTAAGATGGCAGGCACGCGCGTCTGGGTTTGGTTTAACGACAAGCTGACCGTGGATGGCGCGGTGCTCGATAACTACTTCGACCGTAAAGTCCCCGTGCTGCCGTCCGGCCCGATCGAGTTGCAAACTCACGGTTCCGAGATTCGCTTCCGCAATCTCTATGTGCGCGACATTGGAGCGGACGAAACCAAGGCGCTGCTCGATAAGGCGGGTAAGTAGTTTTTTTCAATGCCCCAGGCAGGGTCATCCGTGTTGTGCCTCCTGCTCGCCGCGATTTCGGCGTTCGGCGCGGACCTGTTTCCTTCCATCGAGGGAGATAATCTTCTGGGCAAGAAAGTTGTCCTGCCGGATGCAGTTAAAGGCCATCCGGCTGTTGTCGTAGTCGGCTTTACGCGTGGCTCGCAGGGGCAAATCAAAGCGTGGCGTGATCGGCTTTCCGCCGGCATCGATGCCTGGTCGATCGCAATTCTGGAGGATGCTCCGCGCCTGGTGCGCGGCGTGGCTATAGCCGGAATCAGGAGCGGCGTTCCGCCGAATCGCCGCGACCGTTTCGTGATTGTGATTCACAATGAGAAGCAGCTAAAGGCTGCGCTCGGTTTTGATCGGCCGGACGATGCTTACGTGGCTCTCATCGATAGAGACGGAGCGATCCGCTGGCGCTTCCACGGTCCCGTGGCTGACGGACCTCTGAGAGATCTCGAAAAACAGATCGCTACTCCGTAGGATTATTCGATGTGGCCCGGCGCCCGGACGTCTATATTTACAACTTTGCCGACCCGCAGGATGAAGGTGCTCGGATCGCTCATTCCCCACTGCACGTACGGCACGCTGAACTGAGTTGTCAGGATTAATCCGTCTCCTGTCCCCGGCGCCGTCGTCACCTGCATTGTCATCTCGTGATCCCTGCCGTGAATACGGAACATGCCATGCACGTTTGCTTTTGCCTGCGATCCTTCCACACGGTCGGGGATGAAAACGATATCGGGAAATTTTTCGCTTTCGAGAACACTCTTATTCATTCGGTTGTCGCGCGCGCCGCTCCCGCTATTCCCGCTCCTGGCGTCGATGACGATCTCTCCCGAGCACTTCCCCGTTGCGAAATCATAGCGAATCGCACCACGCTTGAGCCGGAATGTGCCTTTGACGGTGTGCAGGACGTCGCCGAGCGTGAAATCAATGTGCGTCTGAGCCGCATCAAGCGTCAACACCGTCTCCTGCGCCGGCAGCGCAGAGGCGGTCAGCAGCATCAGCAATGCGAGCGTCATCGAGTAACTCACGGTGTTCTCCCCCTGTGTGAAACGACAGCATCCTCTCAAAAAGAGACGGTATCCCGGCTATCGTATGAATCGCCCCTCGGCGCAGTGTCGCGTGGTCGCCCAGGGTAAGCAGGAGCTTCGCCATGAACTCAGGTCGCCGGACGATCTCGCGGTGGCGCTGCCGGTAGCTTTCCAGACTGCCATCGGCGATGGCATCGGCAAGCGCAGCGGCCTGCCGGAAGGCAAGCAACAGGCCTTCACCGGCAATGGCATCGACGGAGCCGGAAGCATCGCCAACCAGCGCTACGCGCCCGCGGGAGACACTCCGCAGCCGGCGCGTAAATGATGACGCGCCACGCTCGGGAGACGACGGTTTGGCTGCGGCGAGCCTCGATCTCAGATCCGGGAACTGGCTCAGCACGTCATTGAGTCTAAGCTGAGATTGATCCGACATCGCCGCAACACAGACTGCGTCTGACGCTACGGGCGTTACGTACAACTGGCATCTGTTTCCCCAGTAGAGCTCCATATAGTCCGACCACGGTGCGATCCGATAGTGGCGCCGGAAGCCGAAGCGCCGGCGCTCCCACGAAGTTGCGGTCAGCCCGGCCCATCGGCGCACAAGCGACCCTTCACCATCGGCTCCGACGATCCAGCGCGAAGTGATTTTCGCGAAGTCAGCCGGCTCACCCCAGCGCATCTGAACGCCCTGACTTTCCGCGTGCTCCATCAATGCCCTGTGCAGACTTGTACGACGCATGCCGCGGCCATGCACCCCGCGAAAATCGGCGGCTACACGAAAATCGCGGTCGCGAAAACAGATTCCACGAAAGGCGAAAGAGTCGCTGACAGGCAGCCTGACACCGATTGCAGCGAGGGCACCCAGCGTGTCCGGCAGCAGGCCTTCGCCGCACGCCTTGTCGGCGGGAGGCATTATGCCATCCGCTACCGTGACGCTGAGGCCTTTTCGGCGCAGCGCGATTCCGGTCGTAGGCGAACGCAGGGTAACTCATTTTGGCGTCTGGGATAATCGACGAGCCAACGACAAGAAGCGTTACAGAGCGCTTAATGGTATGGATTCATCGACGAATCCCGTATGATTCTTCCAGGCGAACGGTGCAGTTAGACTGGCACCGGCCAGACGGGCCAACGTCAGACAGTGCCCAAATCTGCCCGGGAACGAGACTGCTCACTGCTGAGTTTTCTTAAGGTCTTGGTTGTGGATGTGGAAGTCGAAGAGTTCGCGCCTGGATTGTCGGGATCCGCCGGTTTCGATTCCGTCGTTGTTGTGGTACTGCGCTCAACTGAAGTGGTTGAAGGCGTTGATGCGTCCTGGGCAGGCACGCCGGCTGCTGTTGAAGTATTGGATGACGGCGGCGCCGAAGCTGGTGCGGGCGAGGTGACTACGGTAGGCGGTGCCGGAGACTGCTGGCAAGCCCCCAATCCAAGAGCCAGAGCTGCGGCTGCCGTCATTGCAATAAAGCGGGAACTGTATGCGTTCATGAAGTTCTCTCCTTGCCCCTCCAGGGGCGCATCTTCCGGGAGCGTTGCAGGTAAATGGCCTATCCACGACACGCCGCGGAAAAGGTCGTCTCCTCCGCCCGCTATAATCGTGTCGGCGCATGACGACGAGAAAAGGCGAGGGAAACACCGATATCATCCGCCTCATTGCTGCCGTGCTTCTTCTGGCGCCCGCGATTTTTTACTCGTGGCGCACGGTCAGTGAGCTTTCAACGCGTCGTCTCCTCCGCACCGAACTGGCGGAGATCGGGCATGTTCGTTACGGAGTGCTGAACGCGGATCGCTGGGTCGAGCAGCTTGTTCCCATCCTCAACAAACAGATTGAGGCTATTGATTTGACTGCATCGAATCGCGCGAGCCTTCGCCCCATGGTGGAGAAATCGCTCTATCGGTTGCTCGATCAGGTGAAGCAGCAAATGGCGCCCAAATCCCCTCCGGGTGGAGCATCCGGGGGCTTCGCGGCACAGGCGACGGCGATGATGGCCGGGGTCATGATCGATAACCTTCGGCCCAAAGTTCCCGAGTTTTCCACGGTTGTTCTGAAGGAACTAACCACCCCGGAGAACAAGCAGGCGCTCCGAAACTATCTCAAAGGCATGCTCGAAGATGGCGCGAAAAACACGTTCAGCCCGGTTGATATGACCTGGTATTCGGCAATTCTGCGTCAGAACAACTGCGCCGATGCTGCCGCATGCCGCGCCGTTTTGGGTAGTCGCATCGCGAAGGCAGACGGGAACGTCGCACAATCCAGTGTGCTGGCTCTGTGTTCCGCTGCCCTCGCCTTCGCCCTGCTGCTGATTGGAAGGCGAACACTCCGCTGGTATGACGTGCTCGTGCTCCTACTCTTCTGCGTGGCATTGCTGCTCGGTGGAATCTTTTCCCCGATGATTGAAGTCGAAGCTCAGATTTCGCGGCTCACGTTCACCCTGCTGGGCCAGCCGGTAGCGTTCCCCGGGCAGGTGCTTTATTTCCAGAGTAAAAGCGTTCTGGAAGTCTTTCGTACCCTTATCGAGCTTAGCCAGCCGGAAATGTGGATTGTGGGGATGCTCGTTCTCATGTTCAGCGTCGTTTTTCCGGCGATAAAACTTCTGACGCTCGGCGCCTGTCTGGGACGGCCCGGCTGGATAGGCCGCTACCGCATCGTTCGCTTCTTCGCGCTCGAATCGTCGAAATGGTCCATGGCAGACGTGATGGCCCTTGCGATCTTCATGTCTTTCGTTGCCTTCAACGGTGTGATCTCCAGCGCCATGGGAGGGCTGCACGCACCGGGCGTCGAACTGGTGATCCCTACGGAAAGTTCAAAGATGCTGCCGGGATTCTACCTGTTTATCGGCTTCGTACTCGCCAGCCTGGTCTTATCGTGGAGACTCGAGCGCTCTCTTAAGGCCGAGCTCGCCGATCAAACCGCTACCTGAGCCGCCTTCGCATTTCTGCTTCGGCGCTTTGCGTGATACATCTCGGCATCGGCTTCGCGCATCACGTCCTGCACGCTGGCTCCATCGTCGGGAAATATGGCCGCTCCGTAGCTCGCGCGGGTAAATCGGCCGGGGCCGATTGCCGGAACTTCCGCAATAGCGCCGCTGAGCCGCTCTACCACTTTCTCCAGCCGCGCCCGGTGCTCAATGCTCTCTACCAGAACGACAAATTCGTCGCCACCCACGCGGGCCAGGCAATCATCCGGACGCAACACCCGGGACATCGCAGAGCTGATCTTTCGCAGCAGTTCATCGCCAGCATCGTGCCCGTAGGTATCGTTGACCAGTTTGAAGCCATCGAGGTCGATATAGATAACGCCCAGCTTACCGTTGGCAAGCAGGGTTCTTTGTTCCGCCTGCAGAAGACGGTCTTCGAAAAAGCGGCGATTGGGCAGGCCGGTGAGCGCGTCAAAAAGAGCGCTCCTGGCGGCAACCAGCCGCAGGCGCGCATTTGAGGCCAGCATCATGCCAAAGGCACAGCCGATAAACGCCAGGTCAGCCGCTATAGTAGCGCCAATCTCGGCCGGGACCCAGGACACGTGACCGGAACGCACCGGCGCCGACACATCGGTTACCGCGCGCAGCAGCAAAAACACCGAGACGAAGCCAAAAAAAGAGCCGGTCGCCCGGTGGGTAAGCCGATCAGCGTCGGACAACCGGCGAAACAGGGAAAACGCGGCGTCAGCGCACAGCAATCCCATGCCGCCCGAAAAAACTCCGGTACCGAGAGTCGAATTGTCCCGCCAGAATACCGCCCACAGGAACACCGCAGACACGATTCCGAAATACGCCGCAAGAGCTATTGTGGACCAGGTGGGAAAGCCGCGGAACAGCCGCAGGCCCTGAATCACCATCATTAATCCGGCCAACCGAAAGGCCGAACTGGCCACCATCAGCGCATAGCCATCCAGCACGGACGCTCCCATTCCCAGGCAGCTTCCAACGCCCATGGACAGCAGGCCTACCGCAAACCACTGCATACCTGCAACCGTACGGTTCGTCCGCCAGGCGAATAACGTCGCCAGGCACGACATGAGGACCGTAAGAAGCGTCATCACTCTGACTGTGTATAGATCCAGCGGGGGCATGCCCTATTGCAAAAGTCCTTTCCTTCGGCGGAGACCTTGCCACACAGTTTAGCGCAGGCGCGCCGAGAAGTTGCTCCGGAAAGTACATTTTTTGGCCACAGACGTGCTCTTGGAAACGCCGGAGCTGTAACTGCAATGATTCGCGACCTTGTCTTTCTTATTCTGTTTTTCGTGCTGGGAGGAGTGTGGCTGGTAAGTTGGCTGGCTTTTCACGTAGCTGGCGGAATGATCCACCTCCTGCTGGTCCTGGCTGTCGTGTCGTTGATTGTTCACTTATTTGCGGGAAACCGCGCCACATAGGACTCAATGCCTGAGAATCCCTGCCCGCCTAACCAGGAACTGGACCCCGATGATCCCGCACTCGATCCAGCAAGTAGTGACGCCGAGCGCGATCAAATCAAAGATGGAACCACACAGCACGCAAAGCCGGCTCGGCTTGAAGATGAGGGCCAGTCGGGCGGCTGACGCTTAGCTGACATGGATCACCGGGCGGCGCCCCGGATCGGCGATAGCCCGCCGGAGCACTTCGTGAGCAACCGGCGCCACATCGCCTTCGCCCAGGAACAAGAATCGAAACAGATTGCCAACCGGGTTACCTTCATGCCACTTGAAGTAGCCGTGCGGTACCTGACCAGTCAGTTTTTCGATGTGCATCAGCAACGCTGCCGCTGCGTTTCCAATCACCGGACTACTGGTTCTCAGAATGCTGTGGCGCCCGATACGCTCTCCCGTCACATACAGCGTCTCCTGAAATTCGGAAGCGTCGCCGCGCGTAACTTCCAGGAAGTAGAGTCGTTCGTCTTTCGGCAGATTATGATAATGGCGAACCTCCCGGTCGACTTCGTCCAGTTCCCGTTCTGTCTCGGCCCTGGGCTTGCGAGCTACTACGCGGATGACGCGATCACTATCCGCCGCCAGCAGTACAGTTGCCGTGTCATCCAGTTCCACGCTCGTAATGCGGAGTTCCGTAGAGCGCAGCGCCCGTGACAGCAACGATGTCCCCACCATACATCCGATAAATATCGAAGCGATTTTGAGGCCTTCCGGGCGTTCGAAGATGTTCAGTGCGGTGGTATAAACAAAGACCATCGAGATGAGAAGGAAAGGCCATCGCATCCGCTGCCGCCAAACCGAGATCGTCACCGCCGAAGACGCGGAAGTGATCAGCACCAATACGCCGGTTGCATAAGCGCCGCCCTGTGCATCCACGCTCGCGTGGAAAAGAACCGTCACCAGAAATGCAACTGCCACAAAGACCATTACCAGCGGCCGTGAAGCGCGGGCCCACTCCGGAGCCATACCGTACCTGGGCAGATAGCGCGGGATCAGATTCAGCAGTCCTGTCATGGCGGACGCGCCGGCGAACGCCAGAATCAGAATCGTGCTCACATCGTACAGCGATCCAAACCGATCGCCCAGATACAAGTGCGCGATGTAAGCCAGCGCTCGTCCGTTGGCCACCCCGCCATCGCGAAATTTCTCCGGTGAAATGAGCAGCGTGGTGACAAGACTCGTGAGAATGAGAAACACGCTCATGATCAGCGCAGCGGTCGCCAGTAGTCTGCGAGTGTTGCGCACACGGGCCGCTTCGTCACTGCAGCGTACGAGCGGCATCACCGCCACCCCGGTCTCGAATCCCGACAGGCCCAGGGCCAGCCGCGGAAACAATACGAGGGAGATGCCGATCATCTCGAAGATGCTGCCGTGCTTTGTGAACAGCGCATCCCTCCAATTCGAAATCATGCCCGGATGCCTTATCACTTCGCGCACTGCCACCACCGTCACGATCGCATTTAGCCCGAGATAAAGCGTCACCAGGGCCACGGCAATTCCAATTGCTTCCCGGAAGCCTCGCAGGAAAATGACACCGAGCAAGGCGAGCAGCACCAGCGTTACATGCATCTGGCTTCGCATCCAGTCCGGTGCGAATGGATTCTGCGTGAGATGCGCCGCCGCATCGGCGGCCGAAAGCGTCATGGTGATGACGAAGTCCGTTGTTGCGAATCCCAGCAGGATCAGAACAAACGATTTGCCGCTCCACTGCGGAAACAGCTTCTCCAGCATTCCGATGCTGCCCTGGCCATTCGGACTTGCCTTCGCCACGCGCGAATACACCGGCAGCGCACCAGCGAGAGTGACGATCACAAGCACCAGCGTTGCCAGCGGAGAAAGCAGTCCAGCTGCGAGAAAGGCGATACCCGGCTGGTAACCAAGGGTGGAAAAATAATCGACCGGTGAGGCACATTACCCTCCACCAGGGATGCTCAGCCTCACGCTTCGTGAATATGCTGGGCAGTCTGATGTCGGCCAGCAGCCAATCGGTAAAGCTCATCGCTTTGGGAGGACGGCGAGCACCTTTCGGGCCATACGAAGGCGATCAGATCAGGCGATACGCGGCACGCTGCGGACGGTTCAACAGGGCATTCGCCGCATCGTCGCCGACAAAGCGTTCTTTCGCCGGATCCCACTTCAGCGGTCGCTTCAACTTCATGGCAATGTGATGCAGCAGGCACGCTGAGCAGGCGCGATGAGCAATTTCCACGGGCGCAGCCGTCTCTTTCCGGCTTCGAATGCACTCCAGCCAGTTGCCGTGATGCTCCGCGCTTTCGTAGAGATGGACTTCATTTGGACCGATCACGCTGGTCAGAATCTTCGGATCGCTCGCCACCAGAGGCTCGCCCTTCACCGCGCTGCCAGGGTCGCTTGCGGTCACCAATTCATCACGTGTAACGAAGATCCAGCCTTCGGTCCCGATGAATTTGATGCCATTCGGGTAATCGCCTGAGATTGCCATGGTCATCCCATTGGCATAGCGCGCCTTTGTCAGGAATTTACCGTGTACGTCCCAAAGGCCGCTCGTGGGAAACTCCGCCGTGCCTTCGATCTCCACCGGGCCAGTGTGTTCGGTATTCATGCCCCAGTGCGCCGTATCGACATGGTGCGCACCCCATCCCGTGATCATGCCAGCGCCGAATTGCTCACAGCGCAGCCAGCCTGGCCTGCTGAAATCTGCCTGTGGATGCACGCGCATCTCGGTGTAATACTGTTCCGGTGTTGATCCGAGCCACGCGTCGTAATTCAGATTCGCAGGGACCGGCATCTTCGGCGCATCCGGCCCCGAAGGATCGCCCGGCAGACCAACCTCAACATGCTTCACCTGACCGATGCGCCCATTGCGCACCAGTTCGCAGGCCCGATGAAACTGCTTCCACGAACGCTGCTGCGAGCCAATCTGAAAGACGCGTCCGGACTTCGTGACCACATCGCTGAGGAACCTTCCCTCTGAGATCGTGAGCGAAGCCGGCTTCTGCAGGTATACATCCTTGCCCGCACGGACAGCAGCCACTGCACACGCTGCGTGCTGGTGGTCGGGCGTCGAGATTACTACCGCATCAATATCCTTGTTCGCCAGCAAATCCTGATAGCGGGCATACCCGGTTACACCGTCGTAGGGCTTGCCCGATTTCTCCGCATAGTGATCGTTGATGTACTTCTTCCCAAGTTCCACACGATGCGAATCGAGATCGCACACCGCCATGATGCGCGCCGCATCGTATTGCCAGATGCCAGGCAGGTCGTGCGCGCGGGAGATTCGGCCGACACCGATTGCGCCAACGTTGATTCGATTGGAGGGGGAATTCTGGCCGAAAACGCTTGCCGGCACTATAGCGGGGAAGCCTGCAATCGCCGTCGTCCTGAGAAAACTTCTGCGTGTGGATTTCATACGAATCATGAAGTAAACGACAGCGTCTTCGCCATCTTCTGCGCCTTCAGAACCAGCTCAGTAGCCAGAAGCGCCTGCGTCTGATCCTGTGCCGTGTGGGTTCGGTTCACCACGTCGGAAACAAATTGCGGACCGAAGGGCAGGTAAACGTTATTGCAATCGATGTAACGCTGTGCCTTCTGGTCTACGAGCAGAAGGTGGTTGCCGCCCTTGCGGCCCGCGATATCGGCGTACTTGCGGAGTTCGATATAGCCTTCGGTCCCGAGGATGAACAGGCGTCCGTCGCCCCACACGCCGACGCCATCCGGCGTAAACCAGTCTACGCGCACGTAACCGGCACCGCCGTTGCCATGGAGCATAATATCGCCAAAATCCTGAAACTTCGGGTGCTGCGCATGATTCACGTTCGCGATCTGCGCGGCCGAGACGTCGGCCACCGACGATCCGGTGTAGTAAACGAACTGATCCACCTGATGGGAACCAATGTCGGTGAGGATGCCGCCGTAACGAGCCGGATCCCAGAACCAGTCCGGCCGCGCAGGAGCATTCACCTGATGCGGTGCAAGGTTCACTGTCTGGATCACCTTGCCGATCGCGCCGGCCTTAATCAGATCACCCGCATGCACAGCGGCCTTCACTTCCAGGCGCTCGGAAAACAGAATGGCATAGATGCGATTGGTTTCTTTAATCGTTCTGCGCACGTCAGCCAGTTGCTCCAGCGTAATGATGCCCGGCTTATCCACCAGATAGTCCTTACCGTGGCGCATCACACGGATGCCCAGTTCGGCGCGCTGATCCGGAATCGGCGCAGCACAGACAAGCTGAATCGCAGGATCGTTAAGGATTTCGTCTTCACTGCGGGCGACCTTTACGCCCTTGAAGCGCGTCTGAAAATCCGCCAGCGTTTTCGGATACTGCGGATTCGGTGAAAACACCGAGACCAGTTCGCCACCGCCGCGCTGCACCGCTGCCGTGATCGAGTTGATGTGTGAGTGATCCACGCCGATGACGGCGAATTTGATCGAATGCTTCGGCTTCTGGCCCTCTTCGGGCGATCCGGGCGCTACTTCATTGACGATCTGCGGCCCGCGCGCGCTGCCGCCCGCTGCCTGCGCGAGCAGTGCGCTCGGGACGGCAGGCAGCAAACTGGCTGGTCCTACTGCCTTAATGAACAGTCGGCGATTCACTTCGTCCACATCACCCTCCATGAAAAATCCAGCCCCTATGCTATCTCAGACGAACCCGGCTTTTGTCTCCGACGCCGTCTAAAGGCCGTTCCACAAGGGCCAACCGCCGGCGCGGGACAATCGCCACCGATTCTGCGATCATGGCGAGGACAAAGGCAGGGTAAATCCGCCTCACAGGCTCATTGAATACCCGAACGCTTGTCGAACCCAGGTAGCTCGCAGCTACGAGCTGGCCAGTCATGGGAAAGAACAAGCTCGCCGCGATCCCGCCGCGCGTTTGTGCATGCGTTAGCCGAAGAAACGTTTCGACCGCTCGGTTCCCTGCGTCCACGGGGAAGCTGCGCGAAAGACGGCACCGCGAGGAACAGGCGCAGAAGTTGCCGGAGGTGTTGACATATATCCGCAACGGATATAGCATGAGTTATGGCCAAGAAAGACACCGCGCCGGGACCGCTAACCCCCGCGGTGCTGCATATCCTTTTGGCGCTCTCCAGGGGCGAACGGCACGGCTACGGAATTATGAAGCAGGTTGAGACCGATTCCCAGGGCAAGGTGAAGATGGGGCCAGGAACCTTATATGGCTCTATCGCGCGAATGACCGACGCCGGACTCGTCCGCGAGTCCGATAAACGCATCGATCCCGGAATGGATGATGAACGCCGTATTTATTACGCTCTGACGGGCGCTGGACGAGCGGCGCTGGAAGCAGAACTCAGCCGTTATCGCGGCGTTGTTGCCGTCGCCGAAGCAAGGTGGGCACATGGGCACTAACAACGGAGCCACGCGCTATCGCGTGCTCTACCAGGGTCTCCTGCAACTGTATCCGGCGCCGTTTCGCCGGAGGTTTGGCAGCGGAATGGCACAGACGTTCCACGATCTTTGTCAGGAACACAGCGGCGCCAGCCTCTTTACCTTCGCGCTGGGGGCCTTTTACGAAACACTTGCCGGGATTATCAGGGAGCGCACAATCACTATGACGCCATTCGGAAAGACATTGTCCCGCGTTGCGCTGGGAGCGCTGGTCGCGCTTATGGCGCCGCTGATCGCGTCGCAGATCGTCCAGGGATGGAACTGGCCTGTCGCGGCATTCGTGGTTGTTTACGTTCTGTTCTTCTGCGTCGGGATGGCTTTCGTTCTCATAGCCCGTCAAATGGACGCCCGGTCGTATAAAGCGGGAGTCGCCATCGCGCTGGTAACGGCGTTTGCGCTGGGGTGGTCAACCATGGTCCAGACAGCGGACTCGGGGCATCCGGAACGGTTGTGGTACCTGATAGCGCTCCCGGTAGGCTTAATCGGAGCGTTTGTGGCACGGCTCAGGGCGCCGGGCCTTGCGGTGACATTGTTCGCGATGGCGGCTTCTCTCGCCCTGGCTTCCGTGATCGTTCCTTCGACCGCGCCACCCGAACTTGCGCCGCGAATGGCAATTGGACACGCGCTGTGTACCGTTTTGTTCGCGGCATCAGGGCTGCTCTTCCGCCGCGCAAATCTGAGCTCAAGAGAATCCGGTTTGAGGGAGGTTCTGTGAAACACCTGATATTACTCGCGGCTCTCCCCTGCGCATTGCTCGCGCAATCCATGGAGGGGACCTGGCAGGGAACCCTGATGCCGCCCAACTCAACGGACGGGATACGCCTGGCCTTTCGAATCGAACGAGATGGGAGCAGCTACAAGGGAAAGTTTTACAACCTCGCCAATAAACGTCAATTCGATCTGGGGACAGTCACGCTTCGGGAGAATGCGGTGTCCATCACGATCCCCGGGAACGGAATGACCTACGAGGGCAAACTTGACGCTGAAGGCAACTCCATCGGCGGCACACTGAACCCGGAAAAGAACCCGTTGCCGTTGCCCTTGAAACGCGCCACAGCCTCAAGCGCCTGGGAACTACCTGCGCCGGACGGCCCGCCTGGGGTCACAATTCCCAAAGGCGGAACGCTCGAATTCGAGGTCGCATCGATCAGGCCCTCATCCGACAACCGGCCGGGAAACGGAGGCTTCAACGTAACCGCCACAGAACTGGTCAGCCGAAACACGAGCCTGGCGGATATTGCAACGTTTGCATACGAAATCCACGCAGCTCAACTCCAGGGATTGCCCGCATGGGCTACGAGCGAGAAGTACGACATCGTGGCCAGATTGCCGTCGGGAGGCGAACCGACCGACGCTCAGATTCACACCATGCTGCAGAATCTTCTGAAAAGGCGGTTTAGCTTTGCGGCCCACAAGGAAAAGCGTGAACTGCCAGTCTACGTCATCAGTCTGGGAAAAGAAGGGGCTGCCGGGATCAAAATGACGAAAAACACGACCAATGGAACGAGGGTCGGCTCCCAGGGGCTTGGGCGAATGACCGCCAGCGGTATGACGATGGCGGGCTTCGCAGGACAGATGCAGTTTCGAGTGCTCGACCGTCCCGTCCTTGACCAAACCGGGCTGACGGACCGCTATGACTTCGCGCTTAACTGGCAGCCTGACGACTTCCAGTTTCCGTCGTTTGCCGCAGTCCAACGTGAATACTGGGCCTCGAAGGCGAAGGCGGACGGACTGGCCGATCTGTTTACCGCCTTTCAGGAACAACTCGGGCTGAAGCTAACCGCGGCCAAAGCCTCCGCGGACGTTCTGGTGATTGACGCCGTCTCGAAACCGTCTGCGAATTGACCCGCCAGCATGGCAGAATGGGCGGATGCAACACAAGGCCCCGAAGCTCGCGCCGCTCATTGCAGTTCTCGCATTATCGGCGATCGCTTCCGCCGCTCCGGCCTTTGAGGTTGCCGCAATCAAGCCCTCTCCAATCGCGGTGCGTCAGGGCCTGTTTAATGTTCGTATCGATAAATCGCAGGTTTCTATTACCGGTTTAAGGCTCACAGCCGTCATCGCAATGGCGTGGCGCGTGCATGAGTCCCAGGTCCTTGGTCCGGGCTGGCTGACTACCACTGCGTTCAATATTGTGGCTAAAATTCCCGCGGGGTCAACACCGGCAGAGGTTCCTGAAATGCTGCAAACGCTGCTCTCCGAGCGTTTCGGTCTGACGCTGCACAAAGAGAACCGCGATCTCCCGGTTTATTCCATCACCGTCTCGAAGAGCGGACTCAAAATGAAGGAACGGCTCCCGGCCTCCACGCCTGCTGAGCCGCTACCGGACGACGCACAGATCGTGCAAACCCCACTCGGAGAAATGACAATGAGCGGCAGCGGAAATGCGCGCAGGCTCGCGGGCTCCGGTGTCGCGATCAGCATGGGGCAAAACGGCACTCAACTGGCCGCCTCTAAAGTTTCAAAGCTGGCCGCACTGCTTTCTGCCGATTCCGACCGCCCCGTTATCGACGACACAGGCCTGACGGGCGACTATGCCATCGCGGTGGATTTTTCCGAACAGCGCGATCAACACTCCCCACCCGCGTTGCCCGGACAGCCCGCAGCCTCCGATCCCGACGATAATCCCGAATTCGCCATGATCGAGCGTCAGCTCGGGCTGCATATTGCCGCGCGAAAAGCGTCCATTCCGGCCCTGATAATCGAACACATGGAAAAGACGCCAACAGAGAACTAGCGGCCCGAGCTATGCGCTTCCCCGCTGCCGAAATGGGATATCGTGGAAGCAGCATGGCGCACATTCTCGAAGGCATCGAATCGCCGGATCAGGTTAAGACGTTTTCTCCGGCTGAACTGGAGCAACTCGCCACTGAAATCCGCGAGCGCATGATTTCCGTGCTCTCGAACAATGGTGGACACCTGGGTCCCAACCTCGGCGTCGTCGAGCTGACTATCGCGCTGCACTATGTCTTCAGCACACCCGCGGACTCGCTGCTCTTCGATGTCAGCCACCAGGCCTATGTTCACAAGCTGCTGACCGGACGTCAGGATCGCTTTCACACGATCCGCACTCCCGGTGGTCTCAACGGCTTCATGCTCCGAACCGAAAGCCCCCACGATAGCTATGGCGCCGGGCACGCGGGAACCGCGCTCTCTGCGGCGCTGGGCATGGCGGTCGCGCGCGATAAGGTCGGCGGGCGCGAGCACATCGTCGCAGTGGCGGGCGACGCAGCGTTCACCTGCGGCATCACGTACGAAGCGCTCAACAACATCGCGCATCACACAAAACGTCTCATCGTGGTCCTGAATGACAACGAGTGGTCAATCGACAAGAACGTCGGGGCGATCGCCAGCTACTTCAACAAGATCGTGACCAGTCCACAGTTCGATTACCTGCACGATCGCGCCGGCAAATTCGTCGAGCGCATCGGCGGCGTTACGGCTCTCCGTATGGCGCGCAAAGCCGAAGGCGTAGCCAAGAGCATGCTGCTGCCGAGTGTCATCTTCGAAGAACTTGGCATCAAGTACTTCGGCCCGGTCGACGGCCACGATGTGCCCACTCTGATCAAGACACTCGAATTTCTGAAGAAGCAGGATCGCCCCGTGCTTCTGCACGTCCTGACGCAAAAAGGCAAGGGCTTCGAACCGGCGCTCGAAAAGCAGAAGAAGTTCCACGGCCTCGGCCCCTACGATCCGGAAACCGGCGACACCAAGCCTCTGGCGCGCCGTACTTACTCAGAAGTCTTTGCCGATACTTTGGTTAAGCTCGCCAATCTTAATCCGAAGATCGTCGCCATCACGGCCGCCATGCCGAACGGCACTGCGCTCGACCGCTTCCAGCCAATCCATCCGGATAAGTATTACGACGTCGGCATCGCCGAAGAACACGCCGTTCTTTTCGCTGCCGGGCTTGCCGCCAAAGGCATGAAGCCGTTCTGCGCGATTTACTCCACCTTCCTGCAGCGGGCCTTCGATCCGATCGTTCATGACGTCTGCCTGCAGAATCTGAATGTCGTCTTCTGCATCGATCGTGGCGGCCTGTCCGCCGACGATGGCCCTACACATCACGGCGTGTTCGACATCAGTTATCTGCGCGCTATCCCCAACATGACCGTTATGTCTCCGCGCGATGAAGACGAACTCGCCGATATGCTCTTCACTGCCATGCAGTGGGATGGCCCCATCGCGATCCGCTTTCCGCGCGGCCTGGGACCCGGCACACCGGTGAAAGATGTACCCCGGACTATCCCTATCGGCAAAGCGGAACTGCTGCACCATGGCGACCGGGACCGTGTTGCCATATTCGCGTTAGGCGCGTTCGTTCCTATGGCGGAGGAGATCGCCCGCAGGCTCGAAGGCGAAGGTATCCCGACTGCGGTAATCAACGCCCGGTTCGCGAAACCAATCGACGTGAACCTGCTCGAATTCTATGCCGCCTCGGTTGAGGTCATTCTCACTCTCGAAGACCACGTCCTGCGCGGAGGTTTCGGCAGCGCGGTGCTCGAAGAGCTGAACACACTCGGCGTGAACACTCCGGTTGTGCGCATTGGCTGGCCTGATCAATTCATCGAACATGGGAAAGTGGAAGCCCTCCGCGCCACCTACGGGATCACGGCCGACGCAGCCATTGAGAAGTTGCGCCCGCACCTCGCGGCGCGCGATCGTCAGCCGGTTCGCGGATGACGGGTAAACTGGCAGCCACCGTTCTCCTGGCAGGCGCATTGGCTGCACAGGCCCCGGCACCCACGGTTGCATCGCTGACCACGGAGTTCAATGCCGCGCAGCGTAGACTCGCCGACTGGGCCGGCCTAAACGTCTACGGCAGCGCCGATACCGAAATCCTTCCGCCCAGGCCAGGAGAGACCCGCGTAGTCTTTCTGGGCGACGAAATCACTGCCAACTGGGGTAAGGGCGCCGCGCCGTTCTTTCCCGGGAAGCAGTACATCAACCGCGGCATCGCGCAACAGACCATGCCGCAGATGCTGGTTCGTTTTCGTCAGGACGTAGTCGATCTTCAACCCAAGGTAGTTGTCATTCAGGGCGGCCTGAACGATATCGGTATGGTGATGGGTCCCGGCAGCGAAGGCACCATCTCGGAGCACCTGCTTTCCATGATCGATATCGCGAAAGCGCATGGCATCAAAGTAGTCATCGCGTCACTAACGCCGGTGTGCAATTGCTACGACGTGCAGACGCGGCTCCGTCCTCCGGGCAAGATCGTCGCCATCAACGCGACCCTGCGCGATATCGCCAAGCAAACCGACTCCATCTATCTGAACTACTACTCAGCGCTTGTGGACGCGGCAGGGGGAACCCGGCAAACGAAGAAGGAACTAACGGCCGACGGAGTCCATCCGAATGATGCCGGGTACGCCCTGATGGCCCCACTTGCGGAAAAGGCCATTCAGGACGCATTGGCCGGTCACCAAGAATAATGGTCGGACCTAACAATTTGTTACGTTCCGCTTCGTCAAAGCCAGGGCAAAGTGTTATAAAGTTTGACTGATCCGGCCTATGAAACTCACCAGCAAGATCATGCTCTGCGGCGCCGCCGGCATGGCGGCCGTCCTGATCACAGCCCCGTCGGTCTTGTCGCAGCCTCCCGGTGGAGGCGGACGCGGGCTCCGGGGCTCCGCGCAGCCCTTCGACTACAACAGCAACGAGGGCTGGACTTCTCTCTTTGACGGCAAAACGCTTAACGGCTGGTCCGGCAATACCTCGCTCTGGAGCGTGAAAGATGGATCGCTCTACATCCACCCGTCCTGCGAACAGCCCACCGGCACGACCTACATTCACTGGACCGGCGGCGAACCCGGCGACTTCGCCCTCAAATACGAACTCAAAGGCAACGGACAGGTCAACGGCGGAATGCAGTTCCGCAGTTATATGACCGCGGACGCCAATGTCGGTCTGCGCTACCCTGCCGGTCGCGCAGGCGGCGGTGGCTTTGCACGGGGCGGATCAGGAGGTGGACGCGGCCCCGGTGGCGGATTCGGATTCTCCGGCGGAGCATTCGGCGGCAGCGGTCGGGCTGGTGGAGTCGGACGCGGCCCGGCCTGCGCCAATCCAGGCACGGTGCCTCCGCGTGAACAGATGGCGCCCTACGACATGAACGGTCCGCAGGCCGACTTCGACGCCGGCAACAGCTACAGCGGTATGTTCTATGAACAGGGCGGACGCGCCATCATCGCTACACCCGGCTACGCGCTGCTCGCCGAGCAAGGAAAACCTGTGCAGATTCTGTCCATGCTCGCCGACAAAGTCACACTCGACTCCTGGTTCCACAAAGACGACTTCAATCAGTTCATGATCGTAGCCAAAGGAAACACCACTTCGATCTACATGAACAGCCACCTGATCACGGTACTGATCGATAACGACCCAGCGTACTTCCGGCCCGCCGGGAAAATCGGCCCTGAAGTGGAATCGACGGGCGAATACTGGGTCCGCAATATCTATCTGAAACCGCTTTAACTACTGCTGGCTCGGAACCGCATAGTAGCCCTTGCGAACCTGGACCTTCTGATCCTTATCGTGGGTCTTCAGGTCGATCTTGCGGAAGGTCCCATCCTTCGCGGTGTTTGTCGGTGTATAGCCGATCAGATACTGCGTGCGCATCTCATCCTGAATCTGGCCAAAAATATTCGACAGCGAATTCTTACCGCGATCCACGGTGAACATGCGCCCGCCCGTCTCTTCCGCCATTTGCTTCAGCACGCTCGATCCGCTGTAGCCCACGGTGAATCCGCCATAGAAACCGCGATCCACATACAGAATCCCGTAGATGATCGCATCGGATTTCTGCGCCGCCTCAATCGCCGCCTTCATGCTGAGCTTGCTTCCTTCATCCTCGCCGTCGGTAATCAGCACGATCGCCTTGCGCCCGCTCTCGTGAGCGAGCATATCGTTGGCCGCCAGATAGACTGCGTCGTAAAGTACGGTGCCGCGCTGATGATTCATCGTCGGGACAGGGCCCGCTGTGGGACCTGAATACCCCATATTCAGTTTCAATCGTCCCAGCCCCTGCTGCAGCAGCCGCGGCGATCCAGTCAGATCCTGGAGCAGATCGGAATCCGCCCCGAAGCTAATCAGAAACCCAACGTCCTTCCTGCGGATTACGCTGTTAAAAAACTGGCCCGCCGCCTGCCGCTCCACTTCAATCAGATTCTGTTGACTGCCTGACACATCCACCAGCAGGCCGATCGTCAGAGGAATGTCGGTCTCCTTGCTGAAATATTTAATCGTCTGTGGCTTGCCATCCTCCGCTAAATCGAAATCGCCCTTGTCAAGCGAACCCACGAGTCCGTTCTGCTTGTTGTGGACCGTGCAGTACAGGCTGACCACGTCCACATCTACCTTGATCGCCGCGCTCAGGTCCACTGGCTCCTGCGAAGGCGGTTGCGCAGCCACGCGCGATGTCGCACCGGACATCGCGAGCAATCCGCCAAGTGCGGCAACTTTCATACAATCGGGAAAGCGCATGGGCCTGAAAAGGTGACGTGCGCGGAAATGAGTCTGTTTCACAAATGCGTACCGCCCTTCTGCATCTCAAAAAAGATCCCGTCCTTGCGTCCGTCATCCGCCGCGCGGGCCCGTTCAAAATGGACTATTCCGAACCGGTTTTCGAGACGCTCGTCAGATCTATTGTCTATCAGCAGCTGAGCGGACGCGTAGCCAGCGTCATCTTCGGCCGCCTCGTGGATGCGCTCGGCGGCGGGCCGGTCACCCCAGCCGGCATCATGAAACTCCGGCCGGAACGCATGCGGAAACTCGGCCTTTCCGCACAAAAAACGCGCTACATTCGCGAACTGGCGAAGCACACAAAGAAGGGCTCCGTTGTCTTCGAAAACCTTTCACAGATGAATGACAACGAAGTCATCGAGCACCTCACCCAGGTCAAAGGCATCGGCGTCTGGACCGCACACATGTTCCTCATGTTCGCCCTGCGCCGCCCCGACGTGCTCCCCACAGGTGATCTCGGCATCCGCATGGCAATGCAGAAAGCGTGGGGATTGAGCGAACTTCCTAAGCCTGCTGAAATGGAAGCAATTGCAAGAGCCTGGCGGCCCTGGGCTTCAGTCGCGTCGTGGTATCTCTGGCGCAGTCTGGATTAAGCTGCGCGCCAAACAGGAATCTTCAGCCGGTGTTCACGAGCGCGGGCCAGCATCCCTTCACGCCCGCCGGACCGCAGCACCTCCAGCAGACTTCGGGCCAGTACAAGCCGCGCGCGATCGCCTGCCTCACTCGCGGCAGTCGTAAGCAATTCTTCCGCGCGCGCATCGGAAACCTGATCGAGCAGTTCTGCTTCGCGGGCCCTCTGCCGCTCCAGCCGGGCGAACGCGCCGAGCGTATCGGGCCCCTCAAACCGCCCGTCCGAAAACGCCACACAATCGAGCGATGCCCGCACACCAAGCATTCGTCGCAAATTATCCAGATTCATTCGACCGCGTGCGCCCGGGTCTCCCGTCTTCCGTAACAGCAGCGACGTATACGCCACCTCCGCGCAGACGAACCGCGAAGTTCCCGCCAGAAAATCCGCGCGCTCCGGATGCCGCAGCGTATCCGCGTAATGAATCACCGAGCAAGGCTTTGCGCGTGCACCTGTCATATCGAACCGCACGCCGAGCAAGGCAATCGTATCCGTCGTATCGTTCACCACGATGACGGAAAACGGAATCGCCGGCGCCACCACCTCGCGCGCGGCATCTCCCAGCAACGACACAAAAGCCTCCTCGAACTCCGGCGCATCCGGAGCGAGCATACGAATACCCGCAACACTGCTGGGTGTCAGCTTCACGACGTCTTATGATTGTAGACGAACTCGCCAACGAAGCCGAAAATGATGCTGAACACCACCGCCGCTCAGTGTGATCCCCTAATCGTAGCCCTCGACGTCGAATCGGCAGCGTCCGCCGACGCGCTCGTAAACAAGTTAGGCGACGCCGTCAGCTTCTACAAAATCGGTATGGAATTGTTCGCCGTCGCCGGTCCGGACTACGTCCGAAGCCTCGTCGATCGCGGCAAGCGCGTCTTCCTCGACATGAAGTATTACGACATCGGCGAAACCGTAAAGCGCGCCGTCAGCGCTGCCGCCCGGACCGGCGCAACCTTCCTGACCGTTCACGCCGTGCCGCAGGTGATGCGAGCCGCAATGGAAGGCCGCGCGGATTCCCCAATGAAACTGCTCGCAGTAACAGTGCTCACCAGTCTGGATGACAACGATCTCCGTGAAATGGGTCACAACGTGGGCGTAAGCGAACTGGTAGCGAAGCGCGTTATGCAGGCACGCGATATCGGAATCGACGGACTCGTGGCATCGCCACTCGAAGCGAAAGCGATCCGTGAACTCGCCGGCCCGAAAATGCTACTGGTCACGCCTGGCGTTCGGTCACAGGGAGCGGGGCAGGGCGATCAAAAGCGCGTGGCCACTCCCGCGCAGGCAATGCGCGACGGCGCAAGCTATCTCGTCATCGGCCGTCAGGTAACCAGAGCCGATGATCCAGCCGCGGCAATCGCGGCCATCAGAGAAGAGATCAGCCAATAGAACACATCGACCAGTTCCTGCAGCATTACGGCTACTTTGCCCTTTTCGGCCTGCTTATGCTGGGTATCGTAGGCCCGCTGATCCCGGACGAGACAATCCTCGTCTTCGCAGGCATTGCCGTCCACAACGGCCAGATGGAACTCATGCCCGCGCTCCTGGTCGCATTTGCAGGCAGCGCCTGCGGCATTACCGTCAGCTATTACCTGGGACGTACCGGCGTAGTCTACGCTCTGCACCACGTGCCAATGCTCGAACGGCACATAGGAAGCCATTTGCCTCAGGCCCACAAATGGTTTGACCGTTTTGGCAAATGGACACTCTTCTTCGGGTACTTCATCGCCGGCGTCCGCCACTTCACCGCCCTGGTAGCAGGCACAAGCGGTCTCGCGCCGGGGTCGTTCGCGCTCTACGCATACCCGGGCGGCGCGCTGTGGGTAGTCTGCTTCATTGGAATCGGCTACTCGGTAGGCGCGGAATGGAAGCGAATAGCGCACCAGCTCGATACAGCAGCAATCGTTGCCACCGCAATCGTCATCGCAGGTGGACTCACATGGTGGCTGCTCAAACGCCGTCGACACCCTTAATCTGTACAAGGCCGCCATCTTCAGGCTCATCAACCACCTCGTAATCAGGCGCCAAAATTGAATAAATCATATCGAGCTTGTCCTGAAGCTCGTTATTCTGCTCTTCCAGCTGCCGGATTCGCTCCAGCAGTTCCTTCTCGCTCGGCATAATCCTAACTGTACCCAAACCCGCCACCGCCAGGCGTCTCAACAGTAAGTCGCGAGCCCCGCGCGACACCAAACCGAGTCTTGCCGGCCAGCTTCCTGCGAACTCCGCCAGCCAGCAGCGACGCAGCCCCAGGTTGACCGTCCGCGGCGCCAGCCAAACCCCACGGCCCGCGCGAGCGCCGATCCGCCAGTAAAGTCACATCCGCATCTTCCAAAAATTTCAACTCGCGAACAATCCCATCTCCGCCGGCATGTCGTCCCCGACCACCCGATCCGACGCGAATCGCATACCGGACTACCTGCACCGGATAATTCCGTTCGAAAGCCTCAACCGGAGTATTCCAGCTATTCGTCATATGCGTATGCACCGCCGACGGCCCTTGGCCCCGAGCCGAAGCCCCCATTCCGCCGGCAATCGTCTCATACCAGGAAAACGCGCGCTCACGCAGCGAGTCCCATCCGCCGAAGCTCACATTGCTCATGGTGCCGGAACTGGCCGCGGGAATCCGATGAGGCAAAGCCTGCGCCATAGCGCCCAGAATCGCATCCGTAATCCGCTGTGACGTTTCCACGTTTCCCGCCGCCATTGCCGCGGGCATCCCCGCATTCACCACACTGCGCTCTTCCACAATCAAACGAATCGGCCGCAGCAACCCGGCATTGTAAGGAATATCCTCGGCAACCAAACACCGAAAGCAATACATGGCAGCCGCTACAGCGATGGCAAAATTCGCATTCACCGAACCTGTAACCTGAGCACTCGATCCCGTAAAATCCACCGAAGCGCAATCGCCTTTCACGCACAACGAGACCGCAATCCGCACAGGTTCATCCGTGATCCCGTCGTTATCGAGGAAATCCTCAAACCGATACTCCCCATCCGGAATCTCCAGAATCGTCTGACGCATTACCCGCTCGGAATAAGCCATCAGATCGACGGCATTGCGCCGGGTTCGCGCAGCCCCATACCGCGTCACAATCTCGCACAGCCGCTGCTCTCCGCGCCGATTCGCCATCGTCTGCGCCAGCAAATCCCCGCGCCGCTCGCCAGGCGTTCGCACATTCGCCAGAATCGTATTCAGAATGTCTGCCTGCACTTCTCCCCCGCGCATTAACAGTACCGGCGGAATCCGCAAACCCTCCTGAAAAATCTCCTGCGCCAAAGGCATAGACCCCGGGCTCATCCCGCCCACGTCGGAATGATGCGCCCGGTTCGCCACATAAAACTGCGCTCTCTTCGTCCCACCCGGAAACACGCCGGACACAGCTGTAATATCCGGCAAATGCGTACCGCCGCGAAACGGGTCATTTACAATTGCAACGTCGTCAGGCGCCAGCCGAAATTCATCCAGCACATGCCGAACCGCCATCGGCATCGCGCCCAGATGCACCGGCATGTGATCGCCCATGGCAACTGTGCGGCCTTCGGCATCATAAACCGCACACGAATAGTCGCGCCGCTCTTTGATGTTCGCGCTGAACGCAGTGCGCCGCAGGACCGCGCCCATCTCCTCCGCAATCGAAACGAAGAGGTTTCGGAAAACCTCCGCATCGCCGTGGAGCGGACCGCTACTTCGCATTGCCCTCGTGCCGAGTCCCACAACTGGCTGCCTGCACCAGAAACGAAGCCACTCGAACCCATTTGTCGCCGCTCCGCCTCTCGACCGAAAACGCTCGCGCCTTCGCATCGTCGCTGATCCGATAATCCGAGGTCTCCACAAACCGCTTCAGCCGGGGCATCTGCATCGAGGACGAAGAAGCATCCCATGCCGCCCCCCCGCTCTTCGATTCAAAAACCACGTAGCGCCCGCCGGTATCCACAATCAACTCGCCATGCTCCGGCGAATCAAACCAGAACCGCTGCACCGATCCCACCAGCGTGTCATCCGCGACAGCCGACTTCCGCCACGAACTCCCGCCATCCGTGGAACCCAAAACAAACGGGTCGCGAGCCAGCGGGAACTGTGATTCGCCCGCCGCCCACGCGTGGCCCGCATCGAGCAACTGCACCTGCTCCAATGCTGAGCCCGCGATCCGATCGGAAGCCTCCTTCCACGTAGCGCCCGCATCCGAACTCATCAGCAAGATTGACGAAATCGTGGCGCCCGAGCCATGCAGATTCCCCGCCACAGCGATGCTTCGGCCGAAGCCGGCCACGCTGCTGAGTTCCAGGTAAACCGCACAGGGACTATCATCCGCGCAGTTCATTCCGGCCGCCGCCAAGTCTTCATCGTCGCAATCGAAGGCCACCTTGATCGGTAAGCCGTCGTTCGTCAGGAGGCGAACCGGAGGCGCGGACTCCTGCGCCGCGCATAATGCAGCCAGCAGCACAACCGAAACAAAGCGAATTCCACCCACTCCAGCCATAATAGAAGAGACCGAACAATCAATGTCGCAACTCCTGCCGCTCTTCCCGCTGCAACTCGTCGTGTTCCCCGGCGCGGCCGCCCCTCTCCATATCTTCGAAGAACGCTACAAGGAGATGGTTGGCGAAGCCGAAGCGCACCGTACCGAATTTGGCATCGTCCGCAGCATCTCACGTGACGGCGAAACCGGCATTGCCGGCATCGGATGCACGGCCACGGTAGAATCCGTAGTTCATCGCTATCCCGACGGACGCTTCGATATCGTGGCCCGGGGCCGCCGCCGCTTTCGAGTCCTCTCTCTCAACGACGAAGAAGCCTGCCTCCGCGCCACGGTCGAATTCTTCGACGATGAGCCGGAACCTCCGCTCCCCGCCGAACTTGTCGATCGCGCCATGGAAGCACATCGTCGCCTTCAGCAATCGGCCGAAGACAAGCCAGGAGCCGACGGCAGTGCGGCACAAATTCCATCAAACCGCGAAGTCAGCTTTATCCTCGCCGAAGATATCGACGATCTCGATTTCCGCAGCGCCATCCTGCAAAGCACGTCTGAAGCCGAACGCCTCCAGCTTTTCGCAAGATTCGCCGCAGGCTATCTCCCGCGCAAGCAGTACGTCGAGCACATGAAGAAAAAGGCGCCGACTAACGGTGCGGGCCATCACGGACCGGCCACTCAATTGCAAACGGACTAACCCATGCAAAACAGAGACAAAGCCCGCTCGCTGGCCATCTCTCTCTGTCTGCACATCATCACCTTCGCGCTGCTCATGTTCGCGCCCAAAGTCGACCTGACCATGCCCGAACCCATCTCCGAATACCAGCAAAACTTCGCCGGTAAGGAAGACAAAATTGTCTGGTACCGGTTCAAAGAACTGCCAGACGTCAGACCAAAGGCGGCGAACAAACCCAATCGCCCGCTACGAACTGAAGTGAAAGCGAAGCAGCGCATGATCTCATCGCCTAAGAACGCGCCGCATCGCGAGATCGCCGTCCTCACTCCGGCGCCGCCAATCGACATCCCGCTGCCCGACGCGCTCCCGAACATGATCGCCGTCAAACTACCCCCGCGCGAATTCACCACCCCTCCCGACGTAGTGAAACCCGAAGCGCCGAAGCTCGCCATCCCCGACGCGCCCGAGTCAGTGGGCCCGCAGATAGTAACCGCCACAAACCTGCCGGCGGTCAAACTTCCGCCGAAGCCGATGAAAGCGCTGCCGCTCCGGCCGGCGAGTCGTCTCAGCGCCAAATTGGAAGCCCCAACCGAAGCGCCCAGCCTGACTGCAAACGCGCCAATAGCCGCCGCCGTTCCAAACATAAAACTGCCCGGTCGAACGTATGTGCCACCGCAAGCCGCACCAGCGGCGCCACGCCGCAGCATCGAAGCGCCAACGGAAGCTGCTGCGAACGTAGCGACGAGCGCACCAACCGGCCTGGGCTTGCCTCAAACCAAACTTCCCGGCAGAGCGTTCGCCGCGCCACGCACCCAATCTTCAAAATCCGCAGGTGCCGCCGTGGCCCCGCCGGCACCATTCGAAGGTCCGCCCGGCGAGACCACAATCGCCATCGCGGGCCTCAATCCCACATCCCTAAAAACCGAGCTCCCGGCCGCGTCAACACCCGGTCAATTTGCCGCTGGAGATAAACTCCGCAGGAATGGAGCCGATTCCAATGGCGACTTCAAAGGCGTAACCGTTCCCGACCTCTTCGCCCGCTCCGAAAACGCTCGTCCTAACCAAAAACCCGACCTCGTCGCCTTTGCCTACAATCCGCCAACCGCGAAACTTCCGCGAGGAGCCGAGGCGGCACCGACACCAAGTGCGTCCCACGCCACCGCCACCAAGGTCTCCAGTTCCCCCGACCCCCGCCTCAACGATCGCGACGTCTACATGATGGCCATCCAGATGCCCAACCTCACAAGCGCATCCGGCAGCTGGCTCATGTGGTACGCCGCCCGAACCGCCCGCGAATCCTCGCTCCAGCCCATCGCCGCGCCGGTAGCCCACCGTAAGGTCGATCCCAAATACCTGCCCTCGGCAATCGAAGACCGCGCTGAAGGCAAAGTTCTCCTCGCCTGCGTGATCAATCGCGATGGCGCTGTCTCATCGGTCGAACTCATTCGCGGCGCCGACGAGCGCCTCAACCGCAGCGCGGAAGAAGCACTGGCAAAATGGGAGTTCTACCCGGCGACGCGCAACGGCCAGCCAGTCGACGTCGACGTAGTCGTCGAAATCCCCTTCGTGCTTGCCCCGCGCACTGCTTTAAGATGACCCGACAACACCTGATCTTCGACGCCGACGATACTCTCTGGGAAAACAACATCTACTTCGAACGAGCCTTCGATGAGTTTTGCCAGTACCTCGCGCACTCCACTCTGTCGCCGGATGAAATCCGATCGGTGCTCGATGAAATCGAAATCGTGAACAACCGAATTCACGGTTACGGAGCCCTGAACTTCGGACGCAATCTAAGCCAGTGCTTCCTGCGCCTCGCCGAGCGAGCGGTAGACGATCATGACGTCGAACGCGTCAAATCGATGGCCCATGAGATTCTGCATCACGAAGTCGATCTCATGCCAGGCGTCGCGGAAACCCTGCCGTTCCTTGCCGAAAACCACGAGCTAACCCTTTTTACCAAAGGCCACCCCGACGAGCAGAATCGCAAAATAGACCTCTCCGGTCTGCGCCCGTTCTTCACTCACTGCGAAGTTGTAAAGGAAAAGAACCGCGAAGCCTACACGCAGCTGGCTGACGTAAAAGGCTTCGATCCCGAACACACCTGGATGATCGGCAACAGTCCGAAATCCGACATCAACCCGGCCCTCGCCGCCGGACTAAGAGCCGTCTTCGTCCCGCACGAGCGCACATGGACCCTGGAACGCGAGGAACTACGCGATCCTGAAGATCGTCTCGTGACGATAAAGCAGTTCAGCGACCTGCTGGCTTTGTTTTCACGGCAACCCTGAACAGATCGCGAGGCTCGCCCACGCGTCGAATCTCAGCGCCGGGAAAGTACGTTTCCAGTTCAGGCTTCAAGGCAGCCCAGGTCTCATCGGTGTTCGGAGCAAGCAAACGGTCATTGATCGAAACTTCAAGAAAAGACCGATCAAAATCGATGCCTAGCCGGTCACAGGCATCGAGCGCCGCACGATGCGCCTGTCCCAGTTTTTCCTGAAACGAACCCGAACCGGCGGCCTTGCGGCTATACAGCAAACCAGGTCTGTTCTCCCGGTTGTCCAGGCTGTAATTCGCTTCATGCCCGATCAGCAGCACGCCCGGACCCGCCGGTACATGCGTATACTCCGCCACATCGATCAGCATCTCCGGGCACGCCGAATTCTTGATCCACTGATGAAAGCTGCCAATCACGGCATTAAAGTCTACGGGACCCTCGGCGAAAATCTTAACGTTGATATGGTCCATTATGCCGTCACCTTCGCCGGAGTAGCCGTCATACGCGCATGGCAGCTATAGCAGGCCTCAATGAACAACTGCGCCTGTTCAATCAGCTGGTGCGCCTGCTCGGTCGTGCGCTCAAGCCCCAGATCCTCATACGCCCGGAAGAAGTCCTGCGCAAACTTACCCTTCACAAACGGATCGAAGAAAATCTCCGTATCGAAGAAGTCGCGCCGGAAGTCCTCCACAACCTTCGCCGGATCCTCCGAAGCCAAACCAAACCGGAATTTCAGCAGTGACTGAGCGCCGTGCAGCATCGCCTCCCACGCCATCTTCGAGGCTTTGGCGATGTTGCCCTTCTCCAGTTCCAGCTGCGCTTCGAACGCTTCGCGCTCGCACGCCACCAGTTCGAAGTCGATCGCATAGACGACCTCGCCCGCGCACTCGCCCACGCCGATATCGCCAATCGAAAACTCGCGCGGATCGCCCCAGTCGCTGTAATACGACGCATCCTCTTCATGCGGAGGAACAGCCGCGAACTCATCGATCATCTTCTTGCACTCAGCCTTGCCGATGCGCTTCACAAAAGCCTGGAAGCCTTCGCCAGACTGCCGATCCGCCCGATACCGATTCGTAATCCGATCCACCGTCTCCGGAATCCGCTTCGAAGGCACCGCCCCAATCGCGAGTCCGTAAGTACCTGCGTTGTTGCCCCACTCACCGCCGAGCAATACCTGGAAGTGCGGAACCGTGTAGCCATTCTTATTACGGCTCACGCCATAGAAACCAAGGTCCGCAACATGATGCTGACCGCAGGAATTGAAGCAGCCGCTGACCTTGATCCGCAGCCCGCCAATCGTCTCATCGCTGACTGCATCCTTTTCAGCCAGCCGCATCCGAAGCTCGCCGGCCAGCCCGCGCGAAGAAGCAATTCCGAGCTTGCACGTATCCGTCCCTGGGCACGAGCTCACATCCACAATCGTGTTCGCCACGGGAGTAGCCAGCTCAGCTTTCTTCAGCTCCGCATAAACTGCCGGAAGGTCGGCTTCGCTAATCCATCGCAACACCAGATTCTGCTCCACGGTGCTGCGAACTGTCTCTTTCAGATACTTCCGCGAAATATCGGCCACCGCGCGCAACTGAGTAGCGGTGATATCGCCCAGAGGCAACGCCACCGTTACCGTCGCATAACCAGCCTGCCGCTGACGGTAAACATTGTTCTTCAGCCACGCGGCAAACCCTTCGCCGCCCTCAGAACCCGCGCCACTGATCTGGACCAGCGGAGCCCCAGCCTTCAAAGGCTCTTCCTTATACTCCGCAACATCCTTCAGATAAGAAGTCCATCGCGCATCGGGAGTCAAAATCTCGCGCTCCGCCGCCACCAGCTTCTTGAACTCTTCAATCCCGAGCTTGCTGACCAAAAACTTCAGTCGAGCCGTATTGCGGTTCTTCTTCTCGCCCAGCCGCGCAAACACCCGCGCAATCGCCTGCGAAATCGGAAAGACTTCTTCCTCAGTCACAAAGTCGCTGAACAACCGAGCCTGCTGTGGTACAGGACCCAGCCCGCCGCCCACCCAAAGCTCAAACCCGCGCCGCGTCTTCCCGTTCTCTTCGCGAGTGGTAGCAATGAAACCCAGATCATGCAGCCGCGCCAGAGCGCAGGCATTCTCCTTACAGCCAGAAAACGAAATTTTCACCTTCCGCCCAAACGACTGGCAGTCCGGATGCCCCAGCAAAAAATACGTCAGCGACTTCGCATAAGGCGTCACATCGAAAGTCTGATCCGTGCAGACGCCCGCAATCGGACATCCGGTCACGTTGCGAATCGAATTCCCGCAGGCCTCGCGCGTCGTAATCCCCACCGACGCCAGCCGGCGCATAATCGACGGCGTGTCCTCAATGTGAATAAAGTGCAGCTGAATATCCTGCCGCGTCGTGATGTGCGAGATTCCGTCCGAGTACTCCTCGCTCAGATCCGCATGCATCTCCAGCTGCGCCGCATTCAAGCCGCCGAACGGAATCTTGATGCGCTGCATCCCCGGCGCATCCCACATCGTCCCCGGACCCTTCGTCGGCACATCCGGATAATTCAGTGTCCGCGTCTGCGTACCATCTGACCGCTGTCCGTTGTCATACCGCTGCCCATATGCGCCGCGGCGCAGACGAGTCTCCGCAAACACGCGGTCCTCAATCTTCCCCTGCTTGCGCAGAGCAATCTCGTTCTCGAAAACGTCGATTTCGCTCGACAGGCCCGCCGGAAGGGCATCGCCAAGACGCGCCTTCCAGCCTGAATTGCTGGCTTTCATTTAAACACCCCTAAGTACATCGGAATCGGGATAATTCCCAGTGTACCAACCCCGTTACTGAATCGTGCTGGCGCCTTCCACCCCAAACGACGCCAGAGGCACGTTCCTGTTGACGTGGTTATCCAGGTTGATCACGTACGTCGATGGATCGTCAATCAGCACCGGCGAATGCGTGGCGCAGATAATCCGGAAGCCACGCTCCGCCACCAGTTCCTGCAGCATTTTCAGAATCCGTCGCTGATTCGATACCGAGAGTGCCATCTCAGGCTCATCCAATAAGAGCGTCGTCCCCGGAGCCAGCGAAGGAAAGTTCGTCCGGAACATCGCCAGCATCACCTGTCCATGACTCGCCAGTTGCAGAAACTCCAGCATCTCCGGCTGATCTTTAAACAGCTCCATCTGCATCCGCGGATTATGCTGCTCCGCATCGAACAGAAACACGCTGCCCGCGGGCACAATCCCGCGATCCAGCTTATAAGCGTATCCTTCCGCCTTTTCGCCCTTAAGCGCGTACTGAATCGAATGCAGGAGAGTGGACTTGCCCGAACCGTTATCGCCGGTCAGCATCACGAGTGGATGTGAAAGATCCACCACCATCGGCATATGAAAGTTCAGATTAACGAAGACAGGATGAGACAGGATCGTGAGATACACAGCGACTTCAGCGTAGCAGTCCCGAACGCTCCAGCAAAGCGTTCGGATCGGGATCGCGCCCCATGAACTTCCGGTACAACTCCGCCGGATCTTCGCTATCGCCTTTCGAGAGAATATTCTCACGGAACGCGCCGCCAACCGCCGGACTGAAAATTCCCTCTACGCGGAAGCGCGTGAACGCATCCGCATCCAGAACCTCGGCCCACTTGTACGAGTAATAGCCGGCCCCGTAGCCCACCGGACTGGCGAATAAATGCGTGAATGCCGCAATCATGCAGTAATTCTCCGGCAGCGGAGCCGGATTGAACTGCTGCAGAATCCCTCGCGCGAACCCGCACAGTGAACCACCCTTCGCAGGATCGTACTCGCGATGCAGCTTCAGATCGAGATACCCAAACCCCACCTGGCGCATCTGCATATTCGCTCCGCGATACGTGCGAGCGCTGACCATCTTCCGGAACAGATCCTCAGGAATCGTCTCACCGGTCTGATAGTGCCGCGCAAAGATATCCAGCGCCTCGCGCTCCCAGCACCAGTTCTCCATGATCTGGCTCGGAAGCTCCACGAAATCCCACGCCACCGCGGTGCCTGCCAGGCTCTTAACTGCCACCCGGCTCAGCACGTGATGCAGCAGATGCCCGAACTCATGAAACACCGTCTCCACTTCGCGATGCGTCAGCAGCGCCGGCTTATCACCCAGCGGAGGGGTCATATTCCCGCAAACACATCCCACATGCGGCTCAAAGCCCGACGGAGTATCCACGCCGGTAATGAACCCATCCATCCACGCTCCATCGCGCTTGGTCTCACGGGGAAACCAGTCGGCATAAAACGCACCCAGCAGTAACCCGGTATCGCCGCCGTCATACACCTCGTAATACTTCACGTCGGGATGCCACACCGGCACATTCTCGCGCTGTTTCACGCGAATGCCGTAGAGCTTGCCAACGATCGTGAACATCCCGTCGACAACTTTCTCCGCCGGGAAATAAGGGCGCAGCTGTTCCTCGTCGAACTCGTAAAGTTTGCGTCGCTGCAGTTCCGCGTAATAGCTGATATCCCAGGGCTCCAGCTTCTTCCCGGCAAATGATTCGAGCTCCGCATTCTCCCGAACAAAAGCCGGCTCGGTACGTACACGAAGATCTTCCAGAAAACTCATCGCGCGCGCGCCGGTATGAGCCATCCGGTCATACACAACGAAGTCCGCAAAGTCGGCGAACCCCAGCAGCCGCGCCTTCTCGCTGCGCAGTTCCAGAATTCGCGAAATGATCGGACGGTTATCCCGTTCCGCTTCCGTGGCCCGCGCCACGTTGGCGCGATACAAAGTTTCGCGAATCTCAGCGTCTTCTAAATAAGTAATCGCGGGCGTAAAACTGGGAGCCTGCAAAGTGAAGCGCCAGCCCGCAACGCCCTTTAACTCCGCATTCTGACGAGCTGCCTCCAAAGCACTCGGAGGCAACCCCGCCAACCGAGCTTGATCCGTAATCACCAGATCCCAGGCATTTGTGGAATCGAGCACATTCTCAGAAAACTTCGTAGTCCACTTCGAGAGCTCCACGTCCATCTCAGCGAGACGCGTCTTGCCGGCGGTATTCAGTTCCGCGCCGCAACGACGGAACGAATCCATCGTCTTCGTGACAAAACGAAGCCGCGCGCCAGTCAGCGCCTTCGCCTCATCTGTAGCGGCAAACCCCTGCAACTGCTTCCACAAACCTTCATTCAAAGGAATCCGCGAGTAGAACGCGCTCGTCTCTGGCTCAACCGCGTTCCACGCCGCCCGCAGTTCAGGAGAAGTAGCCACCGCCTCGAGATGCCGCACAATACTCAGCGCATAGTCGAGATTCTCAGTCGACCGCTCCAGCGCCAGCATCGTATTGTCAAATGTTCGAGGCGATTCGTCATTCACAATCGCATCAATCCGCGCACTAGCTTCCACAAGCAACTGGCGGACACCCGGCTCAACGTGTTCCGCGCGAACCGCGTTAAACGGGATTTCAAAGGAAATAGTCAGCAGGGGGTTATCAGCAATCATGCAAACGACTTACGGGTACTGTAGGTCATGTTACTACACGACCGAAGAACTCCACGCCAGCGTGGTGCCTGAACTCGCGCGCGGATAGAATTCAGTCCGCCAGTTCCAGCAGATGCCGCCAGGAGGGCTCGATCCCAAATTCCTGCACTATCGAGTCCAGGTATGTTGGCTCCCGCACAATAGTGCGGTATCCATACCGCTCAAGCAAGGGTAAAAAATCCTGCCCGTCATTGGTCAACAGTCGCTGGCCGTCCGCTGTCGCGCGGTTCGGAACGATCATTAATTTTTTCACCCGATGTCGCGCCAGTAAACCCACCCACCATTCGATCGCCTCCATCCGGCATTCGGAAAAACTGTGGACATTGACTGCGAGGTCGATCCGGCGTTCGCGAAGGGTATTCTCGATCTCATCCAGCGGTATTACCATCGCGCGGCGTGCGTCGCGGAATCGCAGATAGTATTCGCATACAAACGTCGAGACAGCTACGGCATCGGTGCAATAGTATCCTTCGATCCCCGGGAACGCACTTGCCATGCGCGCGGCCAGTCGCCCGTAACCCGCTCCTATATCGAGGACCCGGAGTCCATCGCACTCCTGCTGCGTAAGATGACGATTCAGAAAGTACATCTCGCCCACGGAGTCGAGCAAATCGCGGGAAATCAGGCGACCGTCGATGGCAAAGACATGATTACCAAAGTTCTCATCTTCGGTCAGGGTGTCGAAAAGTCCCAGGCTGTCGATCGATTTAAGATAATAATAGGTGAGAGCATACGCGAGCCGGTTGACGTTTCTGCCGCGAATCTGCCACACCCACCCGTTATCCCCGCGGAATTGGGCGATGTCGTTTGCCTGCACATATTCGCTGCTCCAGACTGAGGGAGTCGTCGCGGCGGGATCGAATGCCGCATAGCGACGTTGCAGTTCGAGAAGTCGGGGATTATCGGGTTTCAGATAGTCGGCAGCGCCGGCGGGCTGAGTATCGTTGTTCCCGGCGGCCGGTGCGATGCCGCGCTGCCAGTCATAGAGAGCATCGATGGGAACGGCCTCAAATCCGTAGCTTCGAAGGACGCCATTCAGCCCGTCTCTGACCTTGCCCCGGATTCCCATCTGTCGTCCGATTGTAGCGAAGGTCGATTGGCGCGGGTTCAAAAGAAATCCGGGACTCCGCGCCGAACGCGCAGCCGCTGTCCCGGATGACCCGTCATGAAGGCTCGTGGCGCACATCCTCGCCGTCGTGCCCCAAACTCAACTCACCACTGGTCTCTTCTTATGCCAGTCCGTACGCCCCTGAAACTCCACTGCTACCCCTAACAACAGGCTCTCCCGAAAGGCCGGCCCCACTATCTGCATTCCGACCGGCAATCCACCCGCAAATCCAACCGGAAACGAAATGGCAGGCAATCCAGCCAGATTCGCCGACGGAATCAGACTTCTCATCCCCCCTGTCATCGGCCGAAGTAGATTCGAACCCGGCCCGCCGTCTAAAGGCTCGCTGACTTTAGGCGCAACCCCGTACCGTGCCGGAGCCACCAGCAAATCCACCTTCTCAAACAACTCCCGAAAACTCTTCTGCGCCAGAGCTCGCATCCGCATCGCCTTCAGATACTGTGTAGCCGGGATCGCGGCCCCGGCCCTCAACCCCTCGATCTGACCAGGATCTGCCAACTCCTCCACCTTGCCGCTCGCAATCAAATTCTCAAAAATCGACGCGCTCTCCGCTCCCAAAATCGTACTCAGCATCGCGCCCCACGGATAATCGGGCAGGGCCACCTCAACCGCCGTCATCCCCATCTCCCGCAATACCTTCATCGCCCCGTCGAGCGCAGGACGCATCTCCGGCTCCGCCCCCTCCGCATCCACCGAAGCAAACCCAATCTTTAACTCCGCCGTTTTCCGGAAGAATTTCGGCGCATAATAAAAACTCTTCCCCGCCGACCCCGGATCCAAACCATCCCGCCCGGCAATTGCGCCCAGCACAATCCCGCAATCCTCCGCACTTCGGCAAATTGGACCGATCTTATCCAGAGTCCACGAAAGCGCCATCGCCCCGTGCCGGCTTACCAGCCCATACGTAGGCCGCAGCCCGGTAACCCCGCAAAATGCCGACGGCGTAATAATCGAACCCGAAGTCTCCGACCCCAGCGCAAACGGAATCAGCCCAGCAGCCACCGCGCTCGCCGGACCACTCGACGACCCACCCGACCACCGCGTTACATCCCACGGATTCAGCCCGGGCCCAGTCAACGACGCGCCCGCCAGACGGTATCCGCCACCGCCCGCCAGCTCCACCATCGAAAGCTTCGCCAGCAAAGGCGCGCCCACTCCATCCAGCTTGTCGAGCACCGTAGCCGTCTCGTCGAACACCTGCGACGCGTAAGCCTTCGCGCCCCACGTAGTTGGGTGCCCTGCAAACGAAAGCAGATCCTTCGCCCCGAAAGGCACTCCCTGCAGGGGACCGCGATACCGCTCCCGTTTCAGTTCTTTGTCGACAGCTTTCGCGCGATCCACGGCGATCTTAGTCAGCGGCAACGCCAGGGCGTTATATCGGGGACCCAGCAACTCCATCCGCGCCCCGAACGCCTTCACCAGCTCCACACACGAAAACTCGCGCTTTTTCAGTCGGGCATTCAGCTCCGTCACCGGCGCGAAGAAGACGTCGTCAGTCATACCTCAAATCGGAAAGCTGGCTCTGTAGCGATCGGAACCGGAAACTTCGCCAGGGCGTCGGCATTGCGCTGAATCGAATCGCGAGCCTCCCTGGCGAAATCACGCGCGGGGGGCGCGGGAGTCTGAGCCGAGGCCGCCACAATCGATCCCGCCGCAGCCACCACAAGTTCCCGACGAGTGATATTCATCTACTTCTTCTGCTCCAGATACTTCGCGGAAAGCGCATCCAGCGCCGCCGTCTCCATCGCCGTCCGCGGAGCCGTCTCGCCAGTCCAGATCTCGAACTGCCGCACCGCCTGCTCCACAAACATTCTGACACCGGGAATGACCTGCCGTCCCAGCGACTTCGCCCGCCGGATCAACTCCGTCTCCAGGGGATTATAAACAAGGTCAAACACAATATCGCCTGGAATCTTATCCGGAAACACGCAGTCCTTCACATTCGGCCACATACCAACGGAAGTCGCATTGATCGCCACATCGAACTGCCGCGAACAGGCCTGCTCCAGAGTCAGATTCTCCGCGCCCATCGCGCGGGCAAACGCCCGCACCCGGTCGGGATTCCGTCCCGTAATTGCCAGCTTCGCTCCCGCATCAGCCAAGGCGCAGGCGGCGCTGCGGGCTGCACCGCCGTTGCCCGCAATCAGCACCGTAGCCTTCCCAACATCCAGCAGCTTTGCCAGAGGACGAGCCACCGCCTCCGCATCCGTATTTGTCCCGCGCCAGCGGCCGGCCTTGCGCCAAACCGTATTCACTGCCCCAATCCGCTTCGCCAGCGGATCGACTGAATCCAGATACCGCATGATCCGCCGCTTATGCGGAATCGTCACGCTGAAACCAGATAGCGGCAGGTCTTCGGCGAACTGAAAGAAATCGCGAAGCTGCGTCGGGTGCACAAGCAGCGGAACATAAACGGCATCCAGCCGTTTCGACTGAAACGCCCGATTATGCACATGAGGCGACACCGAGTGCCCCACCGGATCGGCAATCACCCCGTAAACCTTCGCCTCTTTCGTGAATTTATCAATGCGATACAACGACCGTAGCTGGCGCGCGTTCACCTGCCCCGCCGCCGTGCCCTGAAAGTGCGCGGGAGCGGCATAAGTAAATAGAGTGCCCAGGGCGGGCGAAATCACGCGCGTGGGAAACCCGATTTCCCCCATCGCCAGCGTCACCAAAGGAATCTTTGGGCTCTGCCGGCTGGTCGCCAAAATACGGCTCGTGTCGGTAGGCTTTCGGGCCGTACTGACTAACTTGTAAATATCCGCGGGCACCTTCCGCATCCGCCGCAAAACCGGATCCATCGGGGGAGTGGTCTCAAAATGGTGCCAGGAAACCACCAAATAAGCCTTCGCCCGCAGTTCCGCACAGCGCGCCGGCACAACTTCGGCGGTTTCGATCTCAATATCGATCGCCCTCGCCCCGCTCTGAATGGCCATTTCGAGGATGCGAAGTTGCTCGTCTATGCTACCGTTGAATCGGCCATGGTTCTGGTGACGGCGGCAGGTAGCCAGAATCGTACAACCAGGATATTCGCCCAGAAACGTTTCAATTGCGCGTGCGCCCTGCACCGGATCGGGCAGGTAGTCGATACGAAACTCGAGAAAATTCTCGCCTGCTTCGGCCTCGCGCCGCGCCTGCTCCAGCAGCCTGGGAACGTCGGGAAGCCCGAGCGCGATGCAGATTTTCGGAAGCGCGCGCCGCTGTGCCATATGGTCCACCAGAATATCACCGGCTAACATACGGTCCCCGGGAAGCTGACAAGTTGGCTTCGTTCGGGCATTTTTATATTTTGGGCTTGCGGATTCACCTTTTGTTCGCCTAATATGGTTGTAAATGGCACTCACCCGCAGGCAAAAGGATGTGCTCGACTTCATCGCCGGCTATCAGGTTGAGAACGGCTATAACCCCAGCTACGAAGAGATCGCGCGCGGTTTGAAGCTGTCTTCCATCGCGACCGTTCACAAGCACATCTCCGCCCTCGCAAAAAAGAATTACCTCT
The DNA here is from genome assembly GCA_048498815.1 of Acidobacteriota bacterium. Lineage (GTDB taxonomy): Bacteria > Acidobacteriota > Terriglobia > Bryobacterales > Bryobacteraceae > BOG-234. The sequence goes on from JBEHXG010000011.1 coordinate 46,697, forward strand.
CGCGCGGCGCCAACCAGAGCCGCTCGGTGGAGGTCCTGCCTCGGTATGTGCAGGAAAAGAGCCGCAGCAAGTTTGAGGCCTCGCTCGAAGTCCCGCTGCTCGGCAGCATCGCGGCGGGTACGCCTGTGCAGGCATTCGATACGCCGGATTCCGTCAGCTTCTCGGATTTCGTAGGTCGCAAAGAAACCTATGCCCTCAGAGTCCGGGGCAATTCCATGGTGGACGATCACATCTGCGATGGGGACATGATTCTGGTCGAGAATACCAAAGAAGCCAGCGACGGACAAATTGTGGTAGCGCTCGTGGATGGCGCCGAAAGCACCCTGAAGCGAATCTACCGCGAGCAGGGCAACATGGTTCGATTGCAGCCGGCCAATGAAACGATGAGCCCAATCCGGGTCCCTGCAAGTCAGGTCGAGATTCGCGGCCGCCTGCTGGCCGTGTTAAGAAAGTACTAAAAGAGTCTAAACAAGCAGCCGGCCTCCGCCGATCAGTCTTCCGGAGGCGACGTGCAAAAAGCCCTGGTTCATATCACTGGCGCCACCGTGCCGGACTGTTTCTGCCGTCTGGTCGGCATCGACGCAGGCAGTATTGTCGTCCGGTCGGACCGCCAGATTCCGGAATCGACCCCGATCACCATCGCATTCGATCACATTCGTCTTTCGGGCAATGTCGCCACCTGCCAGCCGACAGACGACGACTGGGTGATCTCCGTAGCGCTTGCATCCTCGAAGCGCCGCCTCGAAACCAGGGTACCGGTGGGGGAGCCGAGCGTAATCGGAATCGTCGAAAGCGACGGCACCACGGTAGTGCATGGAACCGTGGTTGATCAATCGGCTTCCGGCCTCCGTATCGAGATTGATCGCCCGCTGGCCGCGGGAACACGTGTGTGCGCGGAGACGGAATCGATGATGGTCTTCGGCGAAGTCCGTTACTGTCGCAGAACGTCGGACCGACGTTTTGTCGCAGGGGTTTTGGTAGCGGATGTGGCGCCCGATGTGAAGTCAGAAAGCGCCTTCTCGCTCATGCTGAACAATCTTCGCTGGAAGCTGGCTTCGACAATCCGGCCCGTTCCAGTGACTTCCGGGCGATAGTACTTAGTGGAATATCCCGCAGGGCGGAAAGAGGAACCCATTCGCCAGGGGGCAGTTGCTTCGGCGTTCGGCCCTGACGTACCGTGATGCGGAATCGATCATTCACGATGTGATGAGTGAATTCCTCAGGCGCGCGCCCGCGCCACCCGGGAAACAGACCCGCGAGAGGCAGCTCCCAGAACCCCGCCATCCGGCGCTCCCCGGCAGCCCGCTGCACCAGGTACACACTGTCATCCCTGCGAAACAAAGCCAATTCGAGCACCCTTTCATCTGGTTCCTTTTTCTTCAGCTTGACCGGAAGCTCCCGCTCAGTACCGGCCGCGCGGGCCGCGCAGTACCGGGCCACCGGACACTCCCCGCACAAAGGCTTGCGGGGAACACAAATTGAAGCGCCGAGATCCATCAGAGCCTGATTGAAATCGCCCGGCCGAACCGGATCGAGCAACTGCTCCGTCTCCGCGCCAAAACGCTTCCGCGTAACCGGCGATGAGATCTCACCCGCATCATTCAACAGCCGGCTGACTACGCGAAGGACATTCCCATCCACGGCCGCGTGCGGAAGGTTCAAAGCAATGCTCGCAATCGCGCCCGCGGTGTAAGCACCAATCCCGGGCAACGAGAGCAGGGCCGCATGATTTGTGGGAGTCCCGTCCGAAACTACCTGCTTCGCGGCACGGTGCAGATTCCGAGCCCGGCTGTAATATCCCAGCCCGCTCCACGCCGCAAGCACCGCGGGTTCCGGGGCCGCCGCCAGCGAAGCCACATCGGGAAACAAACTCAGGAACCGGTCAAAGTAGGGAATAACCGCTTCCACCCGAGTCTGCTGCAGCATGATCTCGGAGATCCACACCCGATAGAAGTCAGCGCCCTCGCGACGCCACGGAAGATCGCGTCCCACACGCCCATACCAGGCAAGCAGATCGCGGCGAAAAGAACTATAAAACCTGGACGAATTCGGCAATGACGCGGAACTCACCTTCGCCCAGCTCAAACGCCTCAAACTCCGGATTCAAAGGCTCCAGCCGGATCGAAGCGTGCCGCCATTCATCGCCGTCAACAGCCTTCACACTCGTATAGCGCTTAACGGTATAGCGACCCAGATGCTCGATGAGCAGCCGCCGCCCCTGGCGAGTACCGGTCACGGGAGCGTGAAAAATACAGTAGCTGCCATCGGGAATCAAAGGTTCCATGGATCGCCCGGCCACCTGCGTGACAAACATCCCCTGATCGAACCGCAGCCCCCGTGGAACGCGAACCCATGCTTCCGGCTCCGCCAGTTCTCCGGCATCGAACTCCTCGCCAAAGCGGGTAGCCGCGGCGCGCAATCCATACAAAGGCAGATGCGAAATAAACGGCCGAACCTCCGCATCCACATGCTCATCAAACAGCCCGGCGCATGCCGCTGCGGCCTCCCCGGAATACTCAACAGCCGTACGGTCGCTCATCCGCAGGAATCCGGAAAGCGAGCCCTCCAGCGTCCGGAACAACTCCCGCCCTCCCCCTTCTGAAGCCTTCATCTCCAGATCGGAAGCCAGAGCGTCCAGGTAATCTACCTCCTGCTCTTCCAGCTCCCCAAACTCCGAGCTGTCGCGCATCCGCAGGGATAAGCGGTTGCTTTCCTCATCCACCAGCAGAATCCCCAGCGGCTTTGACCGCTCGCCGGGCAGCGCGACCTCAAGCAAAGACCACACTCCCCGCCGCGCAGGTGCAGCCGTCCGGAATGGCAGGAGCGTGGCGGGCATTACTGTTTAACCGGGAAAGGATAGTATCCGTCGCGATAACGCAGCGTCACATTCGGCAAGCCGACGGTAACCTTCACATGCCGGTAGTCGCGCGCCGTGGAATCAACGCACCTGGGAGCACCGGGCATCGGATTCGGATCGCAGTCGTTTTTCAGATCGGGCCGATAGCGAATCACATACTGCGTCGTAATCTCACCGATCAGATTGCTGACAGACGAGAAGATCGACTTCTGCAGCTCCGCCGTATATCCACCAGTACCCACTTCGATCGGATAATTTCCAGCATCCGTGGGATGGGAAAGATAACCGATCACATCCTTGTAGACGTTCTGCCCGAGCGGCATTTCCACTTTTCCGCCCGTAAGTGAAGTGAGCTCCACCAGATTGTCTTCATCGGACGTGTGCATGCCAAACGCGGTGGTGTCCATCGCATAGATCGACACCATGTTGCGCTGGGCAATCTCTTCCACCTCTTTGATCGATTTTTTACTCGCCGAATCGTGCCCGTTTCCGATGATGATCAAAACACGGCGCGGACCATAAGGTTCTCCGTCCACAACCTTGCGGCCCGTGCAGGCCATATAGATTGCGTCAAACAACGCCGCGCCGCCGCCGGGAGTCATTTTATTGACCTTCGCCACCATTGGTTCGGGATCGGAGTCAGTATCGGTCACCAGCTCCGGCTTGTTGCCATAGGTAATGAGATAACCCGCATATTTCTTATCGCCCGGCAGCAGGCTGAGCATCATCTCGGTAGTGGATTCCTTGTAGCGAGTCCAGTATGTCTTCATCGCATTGCTGGTATCCAGCAGGAATCCGATCACAACCGGCTGCGACTGCTCATGGCTGAAGAAGTCGATCTTCTGCTCACGGCCCTCGTCGAAGATATGGAAATCGCTCTGCACCAGGTCGGAGATAAATCGGCCTTTCGAATCTAGCGCCGTCACGGGTACGATGACTTCATTCGTACCGCCGCCGAACACGGGAACCGCACTGCCGCTCTGGGCCAATGCAGCAACAGCGCCCGCTCCCGACACCAGCGCCAGGAGAGAAAATAAAGTCAGCCCATTCTGAGCCAGAGGCCGAAATACCTTCAGAGTCATAGAAAAGATGCCCTCTTTCGCCAACACTTCCTCTGGCCTTTCCGGCATAGCGACATTGTACCTTTTTTCGGACACCGGACCGGTCCCCTGTAGCCTTTTCGATCCATTCGCCGTCTATGCCTGTAGTATCCTGAGAGTGTTTTTCGGAACGCAAATAGTGAGGTAACGCTTCGATATGTCATCCCGTTTCAAGAGATTTGCTACGGTCGCCCTTGCCGCCGCGCTTATGGTGTTTCCTGCGCTTTCGCAGCTAGGCGTCTTCGTTCAGGGCGTTGTGAAGGATCAGGACGGCAAGATTGTGCAAGGAGCCGTCGTTTCGTTTGAAAGCGCCGAGACGAAAAGCCACTCCGACGTAAAGACCGACAAGAAGGGCCACTACATCAACTCGATGAAGTCCGGTCAGTATACGGTCACCGTGACGGTCGACGGCAAGATGCGTGCCCAAGTCAAGGGCTACCCCGCCGGCGCAAACGACGATCCGCTCAACTTCGATCTCAAGGCCCCTGGCGCGGCGCCGGCTCCCGCTATGGCTGCAGGCGGGGCACCCGCTGCCGGCGGCGCCAAACCATCCAAGGAAGAGGAGAAGGCGCAGAAAGAGCGCGAGGCCCAACTCGCCAAGAACAAGGAACTCAACGATACCTACAGCGCCGGCAAGGCTGCTATGGAGAACAAGAACTGGGACGAAGCCATCACCCAGCTGACCAAGGCCGGTGAACTCGGACCCACCCAGCAGGCCGTCTGGGCAAGCCTCGCGGAATCCTACGTAGCCAAGGCGAAGGCCTCCAGAGGCGACGACGCGAAGACCGCTTACGACAAAGGCTTCGAAGCTTACGACAAACTGCTCGCCCTGGCTCCCACCGATGCCGGTACCTTCAACAATTACGCCCTCGCGCTCGCGGCCGATAAACGTCTCGACGACGCAAAAGTAAAGCTCGGCAAGGCGATCGAACTCGACCCCCCCGGCGCCGGCAAGTATCACTACAACATGGGCGCGCTCCTCTACAACGCCAACGCGACCGACGGCGCCATCGACGAATTCAAAAAGGCGATCGACTCCGACCCCACCTATGCCGAAGCCTACTTCCAGTACGGTTCGGCCCTTATGGGTAAGGCGACCACCGATACCGCATCCGGCAAGATTGTGGCCGCGCCGGGTACTGTGGAAGCGCTGCAAAAGTACCTGCAGCTGAAACCGGATGGTCCGAATGCGGATTCCGCCAAGGCGCTGATCGCGGCACTGGGCAGCACCGTTCAGGTGAATTACAAAGACCCCAACGCGCCCGCGCCGAAGACCAACAAGAAGGGTAAGTAGTTTTTTTCGGCTGTTAACGCGGGGGCGCTTCGTGCGCCCCCTTTTTTATGCTCTATCTCGTGTTCCGGTTCATCGTACTCTTCGTGGCGATCTCGGTCATCCGGAGCGTCGTAACTGCGGTGGTACGCGCCTTTCGCGGGGGTGAAAGACCGCGCTCACCCGCTCCTTCCGGCGACCCGGGACCGAGCGGCGCAACGGCCTTGCACCAGGATCCGGTCTGCGGAACTTATGTCGCAACGGCCGGGTCGTTTCGAAAAATCTCCGGCGGCAAAGTGGTTCACTTCTGCTCAGAAGAGTGCCGTGATCGTTATCAAGGCTGAGGGCCTCCCGCGGTTTGCGAAATCCACGTATTGAAGAGTTGTTCCAGTCGCTCGGGCACAGCGCCGGCGCAAATGCGCTTATCCAGCGCCTGCAGACAGGCTCTGCGGGAGTGGTCCTTCGCGTATCCGGCCTCACGCTCACGGCCAAAGCGGCTTACCTCGCGCTTCTCTATCGAACCACGGGCCGTCCCATCCTCCTCATCGCCGATGGCAGCAAGCAGGCCGAGGCACTCTATCCCGCCGTCGCGACGTTCTGCGGTCTGCTTGATACGCCCCGTTCGACGCTATTGTTTCCCGCGCTTGACACGATGCCGGGCCAGGGCATGTCGCCTCACGCCGAAATCCTCGCCGCCCGCGCTGACGCCTTCGGACGCCTCGCCGATGGGAACGTCGGCATCGTCATCTTGCCGGTGGCCGCGGCGCTCACCCGCACATATAAGCCGGAATACTACACGCAACTGCGCCTGACGGTTCGCCTCCACGAGGAGATGCCGCTCGACGATCTGGCGGTGCACCTCGAAAGCATCGGCTACCAGCGTCACGATCCCGTAGAAATGGCGGGCGAGTATTCCATTCGCGGTGGCATTCTCGATGTCTTCCCACCCGGCCAGGATGAGCCCGCCCGCATTGAGTTCTTTGGCGATGAAGTGGAGTCCATCCGGCGCTTCGATCCGTCAACCCAGCGTTCCACCCACAAGCTGACCGAATGCGTAATTCAGCCGCTCACCGAGTTTCAGAAATCGCACGACCTGCTGACCGAACTGTCCGAGCGCATGCGCGAGGCTGGCTTGCGCGGACTCCAGCTCCCCGCGGAAGGCGAAGCATTCGCGGGATGGGAAACCCTGACCTCAACCGTGCGGCCGCGCGAAGCCACCATACTCGACTTCCTCAGGAATCCGATCGTCGTTATCGACGAACCCGAACAAACCGCCGGCGCGGCGGATCGTTTTCGCATCCGCATGGAGTCGGCGCCGGAGTACGCACTGGCGTTGCAGGGCATCGTGCAATGGGAAGATTTCCTTGCCCTCGCAGGGCGCCACGAAATCGTGGAGACCCGTCTGCTCGATATCGGTTCCACACCCGAAGACCCCGATCACTTCCACATCCCGACGCGCCCGGCACTCGCCTTCCACGGCAATCTGCAGTTCGCCATTAAAGAAGCGCGCACACTCATCGATGCCGGTTCGCGAATCGTTTTCTTCGCGCCCGCCGCGGGTGAACTGGAACGTCTCGCCGATGTGTTCTCGGAATACGGCATTCCGTATCAGATCGATCTGGGTGGCGGCGTCGTTCCCGAACACCTGCGGGAGCGCGCGCAACCGTCGGCCGCTGCTGTTGCCCTGATTCGGGGAGACATCGCGCACGGCGCCGTATTCCCGGAAGCGGGTCTCGTGCTTTTCGGCGCGGAAGACCTCTTCGACTCGCCCGAAGCGGCTACCAAACCAGTCCGCCTCAGCGCAGGTGCATTCTCCGCCGACCAGTTCGATCTCAAGGCCGGCGACTATGTCGTGCATTCCGAACATGGCGTAGGGCAGTTCCTCGGCATTCGCGAGATCGCGCAGGGCGAAACGAAGGGCGACTACATGCTCCTCGAATACGCGGGTGGCAACAAGCTCTACGTCCCGCTGGCCCGCATGGACCTGGTGCAGCGCTTCCGCGGCGAAGGCGAAGCCAAACCGCAGCTCGACCGCATGGGCGGCGCAACATGGACCCGTACCAAAACCCGCATCAAAACGAAGATGCGCGACATGGCGGAAGAGTTGCTGAAGCTATACGCCCGGCGCAAACTCGCCGAGGGCTTCACCTTCTCACCGGACAGCAACTGGCAGCGGGAATTCGAAGACGCCTTCGAATACACCGAAACACGCGATCAGAAGTCTGCCATCTCCGATATTAAACGCGACATGGAAAGCCCGCAACCCATGGACCGTCTGCTGTGCGGCGACGTCGGTTACGGAAAGACCGAAGTCGTCATGCGCGCAGCGTTCAAGGCGCTGGGCGACGGCAAGCAGGTCGCCGTTCTTGCCCCCACGACCGTACTCTGCTTTCAGCACTACGAGACCTTCCGCAAACGCTTCCAGTCCTTCCCGGTGCGCATGGAAATGTTCAGCCGTTTCCGTAATTCGAAAGAAATCAAAACGGGCCTCGAAGATCTCGCCGAGGGCAAAGTTGACGTCGCGCTCGGAACGCATCGTCTGTTCTCCAAAGATGTAGTCTGGAAGGACCTTGGCCTCGTCATCGTCGACGAAGAGCAACGCTTCGGCGTGAAACACAAAGAGCGGCTAAAAGAGCTCTCCGCGAAAATCGACGTTATTACGATGAGCGCAACGCCCATCCCGCGTACTCTCCACATGTCCCTTCTCGGCCTGCGCGACATGTCGGTAATCGAAACGCCACCGCGCGATCGCCTCGCCATCCACACGGTCGTCGCGCCGATCACGCCGGAACTGGTGCGATCCGCCATTGAAATGGAACTGGCGCGAGGCGGCCAGGTGTACTTCGTCCACAATCGCATCGATTCGATCTGGCAGCGCGCTGCGATGATCCAGGAACTCTTCCCCAACGCAAAAATCGGTGTGGGGCACGGACAGATGCCCGAAGCGGAGCTCGAAAAAGTAATGCTCGGTTTCATGCGCCACGAATTCGACATCTTCGTCTCCACCACAATCGTGGAAAACGGTCTCGACATCCCGCTCGCCAACACGATGATCATTGAGCACGCCGAACGCTACGGACTATCGGAGCTCTATCAGTTGCGCGGGCGCGTGGGCCGGTCGAATCGGCGAGCATACTGCTACCTGCTGATCGAGCCCGATACCGAACTGACCGAAGTAGCCCGCAAGCGCCTGGCCGCGCTGAAAGAGTTCTCCGATCTCGGCGCGGGCTTCCGCATCGCCGCGCTCGATCTGGAACTGCGTGGCGCGGGCAATCTGCTGGGGGGCGAACAGCACGGCCACATCAACGCCATCGGATTCGATATGTACATCCGTATGCTTGAAGACGCCGTGCGCGAACTGCGCGGCGAAGAAGTTGCGCCGGAGATCCATTCAGCGCTCAACCTCGGCCTCGACCTCCGCATTCCGGCGAGCTACATCGCCGATGAGAACCAGCGGCTGCGAGCATACAAACGCATTGCGCAGTCGGCCACAGGCGATGAGCGCGTGAAGCTGGAACAGGAACTCGCCGACCGTTACGGCCCCGTACCGGAAGACATTCGCTACCTGATCCGCTACTCCGCCATCAAGACGATGGCGGAGAAGATCGGCATCGAGGCGATCGATCGTCGCGGTCCTGTCCTGAACGTGAAGTTCCACGAGAAGACCACCGTAGACGGCGCGAAGCTGATGGCGCTCGTCGCATCCACGCGCGGTGCGCAGTTCACGCCGGCGGGTGTCCTGCGGTTGCCGATGGAAGGCGAAGCAACACCGCCCGCCGTGCTCTCATTCATCGAGGATGGATTGATGGCTGCGCTCGCATAGCGGCTCCATAAGTGAATGCGCGCGTACCGCGAACTATCGAATCGGAGTTTCGTCTAACCGGCAATGTGACCGCGAGACGCACCCGCTGGCCGGTAGCCCACACCCGCGTACTCCGGAGCCTGCGGCGCAAACTGAGCGTCAAAGCGCGGATCGGGCGGGTCGAACCGATTCGCTTTTTTATCGATCGTTCCCCGCAGGTCGTTCGTCTGACCGTGAATGAACGACCCTTTTACGCCGCCGCCATTGGTGATGTCGATCTCGTACCGGGGCCCCTTGGAAATACCGCCCTTGAGCGTGTTGTTCCAGAAAATGCAGTTCACATAAGAACTGTCGGCAGCGTTATCATCCACGCCGGCCCAGTTCCCCGTGAAAGTGCAACGCGTGACCGACGCGCGCGAACGCTCGAACACGGTCATCGCGCCAGACCCGTTTTCCGGATGATACTCGCCGCCGGACATGAGACCGATGAAGTCCACGCCAAGATTCGCAACGTTCCCGGTGAACAGACAATTCTCCAGCGTCGCGCGGCTGCCATGCAGCAGGTCGAACGCCGCGCCCGTAATCTGCGTTCTGTTGTCACGGAAGATGCAATCGCGAAAAACCGCCGCGTCAAGCGGATTGCCGAGGTGCTCCACGGAAACACCTGCTCCGCACGTGCCCGTACGATTGCCCACCACTTCCACCCGTTCGATCGTCGGGTAGGAGCGTGCGTAGATCTTGATACCGCCGCCGTCCAGGTAAAAGAACGGCGTCTTCGGTACCTCATCTGCTTCGATCGGCGAACTCTGCCCCGTTCCGGTCGTATAGTTATTCGCGCCCGTGATGCGAAAACCGCGCATAACCGTACTCGTCGAGATGCCATCGCCGAAGTAAACCACGTGATTGACCACAGCGGGAAAACTCGGCGACTTGCTGTCCGCAACAGCCGGATTGGCCGCCGTCAGAATTACCTCACCCTGTCCTTCCAGCGTGATACCGTCATGCCGCCGGTTGAACCAGATCAGCGCCTGTCCGTGAACGGCCGGGCGATAGGTCCCGGCATGAACATAGATTGTCTTGTTTCTGGAATCGCTCGCCGCCGCTTCAAGCGCCGTCTGAATGTTCCCGCCGGGAGCCACATGATATGCGCGCGCCGCGGAATCGAGTGTGACACCATCGGTCGGTTCGCGGCGTTGTGCGATACCGAACAACGGCGCCGCGGCAGCCGCGGCCGTCATTCTGAGGAACGCACGTCTGCTCATGCTCCACTCAGGCTATCATGCGATTTAACGACGAATCCATGTTGTCCATACGTAAGAGCCTGTTGATTTGCGGCACCGGTTTGCTGGCGCTCTCCGTTCCTCTCCTCCTCCGCAGCCAGCCGAGTCGCGGCCCGGAGCCTGCGCGCGTGCAGTTCACCGACGTTGGTGTGGAGTGGGGGATCGCGTTTCACCACGATAATGGGGCTTCCGCGGACAAGCAAATGCCCGAAACCTTCGGCTCCGGCGTGGGCGTCATCGATTACGACAACGACGGGAAACCCGACCTGTTCTTCGCCAACGGCGCCGATCTCGCGCACGGCAAACGCTCGCCCGGCAACGTGCTCTATCGCAATCTGGGCAACGGCAAGTTCGAAGACGTCTCCGCAAAGGCTGGTATCGCGGGCAACGGTATGTTCGCCACCGGCGCAACCGTGGGCGATTTCGATAATGACGGCTTCCTCGACATCTACGTCACCGGATTCGGCGCCAACCAGCTCTTCCGCAACAACGGCGACGGCACGTTCAGCGACGTAACGGCGAAGGCAGGCGTTAGTGGCGGAAGGTGGAGCAGCAGCGCCGCCTGGCTCGACTACGATCACGACGGTAACCTCGATCTCTTCGTAGGCCGCTACCTCGATTACGATCTGGCGAAGGCGCCCTACTGCGGCTATCGCAAGCCAGGCTTCCGCATGTACTGCGATCCGCAATCCTTCGACGGCACCCCGGCGCTTCTTTACCGCAACAATGGAAACGGCACATTCACCGAGGTGGGCCGCAAGGCCGGCGTCGCAAATCCCGCCGGCAAAACGCTGGGTGTCGCCGTAGCGGATATCGATGGCGATGGATGGCCCGATGTTTTCATCGCGAACGACGGCGTTCGAAATTTTCTTTATCACAACAAAGGCGATGGCACGTTTGACGATATTGCCTACAGCGCCGGCGTCGGTTTCGACATGAACGGCAAAGCCCTGGCCGGCATGGGCACAGAAATGGTGGACATGGACGGCGACGGCCTTCCGGACATCTTCTTCACTGCCTTTTCCGATCAGTACAATCCGCTGTTCCGCAACCGCGGAAAAATGATCTTTGAAGACGCGACGATCAAATCCGGATTACCGACGGCAGTGAAGACTCTGGGCTTCGGCGCCAAAGTATTCGACTTTGACAATGACGGACTACAGGACATCTGGGTCACCAATGGCCACGTTACCGATAACGTGGGCATGTACGATCAGCGCCTGTCTTATAAAGAGGCCGATCTCCTGTATAGGAATATTGGTAACGGCCGGTTCCGCGACGTCTCCGGCGAAAGTGGCTCAGGTCTGCGCATCCAACACGTGGGCCGTGGGCTCGCGGTGGCCGACTTAGACAACGACGGCGACCTCGACGTTATCATCAGCGACTCCGGAGGCCGCCCTCTGATACTGCGCAACGACGGAGGCAATCGCAACCACTGGATCGCGTTTCGCGCGCGCGGCCGCGAGAGCAATCGATTCGGGATTGGCGCCAAAGTACGCTTGACCGCGGGCGGCAAAACGCAGGTGCGCGAAGTGAACCCGTACGGGAGTTACCTCAGCACCAGCGACGTGCGCCTGTATTTTGGCCTCGGGGCGGAAACAACGGCACGCGTAGAGATCGACTGGCCGAGCGGCAGGAAGCAGACGCTCGACACGGTTCAGGCCGGTCAGATCGTAACACTGGACGAAGCCGACGCCAGGCCTTGATGACGCCCGCTCGGTTCAGATGCCGTCCGGGCCCGTTCCGCCCGATCCTGTTAGATCTCGGTAAGCTCGCGAAGCCGACCAGTGCTGTCGGCGAATTTCTCCGCCTGCACGCCCATCTGCTGCGCCATTGTCAGGTGCAGATTCGCAAGCGGTGTCTCCGCCGGGAACCTGATATTGCGCCCCGGATGGAATAGGCCGTTCCCGCGGCCGGTGAGCACCGTCGGCAGGTTATCGTGATCGTGGTCACGCCCCAGGCCGCTGCCATAGCTCACCATGATGTGATCGAACAGCGTGCCGTCGCCATCCTGCGTCGCCTTCAGCTTGTCGATGAACCAGGCGAACTGCTCAACCTCATAGCTGTTAATGAGGATGCACTTCTCGATCTTTTCTTTGTCTCCGCCATGATGCGTCAGCCCATGATGCGAATCGGCAATTCCGATTTCGCGATACGCACGGTTGCTCTGCTCAATCGCCATCTGGAACGTGATCACCCGCGTTGCATCCGTCTGGAAGGCCGCAATCATCAGATCGAACATCAGGCGCGAATGTTCCGTGTAATGCTCCGGCACGCTTGAGGACGGCAATTCCATCGTGGGCTTCGCCCGCGGCGTGTTGTCCTGTTCCGCCTTCTGAACACGGCCTTCAATTTCGCGGATCGCGTAGAGATACTCATCCAGCTTGCGCCGGTCGGCGGCGCCAAGAGAACTCTGCAGCCGCCGCGAGTCTTCCATCACGGAGTCGAGAACACTGCGGTTGAACCGCTGCATGCGGGCCCGCCGAACGGGATCGAGTTCCGTATCCGCGCTCCCAAACAGGCGCTCGAAAACGGCGCGGGGCCGAATCTCCGGAGGATTCGGCGTTGATGGTGTGCGCCAGGAGATGCTGTTCGAATACGCACAGCTATAGCCGTTGTCGCAGTTGCCGCCCTGAATTCCATCCTCACAGCCGAGTTGAAGAGAAGGAAACCGGGTCGCAACGTCAATGGCCTGCGCCATGATCTGGTCGATGGAAACCCCTGCCTGAATCTCCTTCCCGAACGTTTTCTTCGGATGCGCACCCGTCAGATATGCCGCGCCGGCGCGGCCATGATCGCCCGGGCCATCACCCTTCGCACGACCGCCGTCATTGGTGAGCCCGCCGAGAACGAGAATGTCGTCCCGAAACCGGTTCAGCGGCGTCAGCACGCGCGACAGGTTTTCCGGAAGCGGCGCCTCCGCGGTCTCCGTCGTCATAAACCAGCTTTCCGGCTGCACGCCGTTCGGGAAGTAAACGAAAGCGGTTCGGCACGCCGCTTTGGAGGGAGCGAACGCCAGCGCGGGATGCATGGCGTCAAGGAACGGCAAGCCGATGGTGGCGCCGAGCCCACGCAGGAACGTGCGCCGGGGGAGTTGGCGTTTGAGTACGAGGTTCATGATTTTCCTTCTCCGCTTCGCATTCCGAAAGCCTTGCTGTTGATGATTTCGATGATCAGGGTCGAGAACCGGTAGTCGTTCTGTTCCATCTTACGCACGATTTCGTCGACGGTCTTGCGGTCATAGGGCTCCAGGCCGCGACCCAATGCAAAAGTGAGCATCTTCTCCGTCAGGTTCCGCGAAAATGCGGTCGATTGACCGCGCAGAATCTGCTTCAGATCCTTCGCGCCCTGGAAGGCCTTGCCCCCCGGAAGCACGCCGGAGGGGTCGATCGCCACACTACCGTCTTTATCCCGCCACGCGCCCACCGCATCGTAGTTTTCCAGACCGAACCCGATCGGGTCCATCTGGTTGTGGCAGACCGAACAGGCCGGATCTTTGCGATGCTGCTCCATCCTCTCGCGTAACGACACGGACTTACCCAGATTGGCTTCGTTCAGTACGGGCACATTCGGCGGTGGCGGAGGCGGCGCCGCGCCCAGCAGGTTTTCAAGAACCCATTTCCCGCGAACCGGCGGGGACGTTCGCGTTGGATAAGACGAAACGGTCAGGATCGCGCCCTGGGTCAAAAGACCGCCGCGCTTGTCGCCATCCAGCGTCACGCGCCGGAACTCCTCGCCGGTGACTCCTGGAATTCCGTAGTGCCGGGCCAGAATGCCATTTACGAAGGTGAAGGGCGCGTCGATGAAATCCAGAACGCTGCGATCTTCCCTGATGATGGCCTGAACGAACATGCTGGTTTCGGTGCGCATGTCGTCGAGCAGTTCGTCATCCACGGTGGGAAACCGCTGCGGGTCGGGTTTCGTGCGCCCAAGGTTCCGAAGCTGCAGCCACTGCGCTGCAAAGTTGTTGACCAGATTCGCAGCCTTAGGGTCGGCAGTCATGCGCCGGATCTGCTGAGCCAGCACGGCCGGTTGACGCAGCCTGCCTTGATCCGCAAGCCGGGAGAGCTCTTCATCCGGCATGCTGGACCACAGAAAGTAGGAAAGTCGCGAAGCGAACTCGTGCTCACTCACAGCGTGGGCGGCAACCCCTGCTTTGGGGTCGCGCTCGATATGGAAAAGAAAATCCGGTGACACGAGCACGGCCTGAAGCGCCAGACGAACGCCCTCGTCAATCGACTCGCCTTCTTTCCGCGCCATCTCGACCAGCTTGTACTTCGCATTCACTTCAGCAGGGGTTACCGGGCGGCGCCACGCGCGGCGCATTACCGTCTCAACCGCCCTGCGGGCGCACGCCGCCGTGTGTTGTCCCGGCGCATGATTACACGGAAATACCTTGTGATAACTGGCCGGCGGTTCATGGCTCGCGTTATAGGGTCCCACGATATCGAGATAGTCGACAAACAATCCGCGCCGCTGGTCGGGGTTGACGTTTTGGCGGGGATCGGCAAGATCGGCAAGCTCGGGGAACGATGCACGGAGGGCATGCGCGCCCGCCTTGACTCTGACCCTCGCCGTGAACTCTCCGCGATCGTAACCGAAACTGGTGGTGCCTTCCACAACTTCTGTAATGACGGGCGCTCCGTCGATTGTGAGAAGCAGCTTGCGGGGAGGCGCCGCTACTCTCGCACTCTCCTCGCGCACGCGAAGCTGTTCCGGCGTCGGAGCGGCGCGGGTTCCACGCCCCGGACCTGCGGAATTGCCGCCGGCGCCTCGCGCGGCGCCGCGGCCTGACGCTGCGATGACGCCTCTTCCATTGCCAGGCGTGGCGTTCGCGGCAGCTCCGACAACAACATCGCCACCGCGAAAGTTCGCGATTCGCAGGCGCATCTCGTATTCGCCATCGGCGGGAAACGACCATGAACCGTACATCGCACCGCGCATCGAATACGGGAGAGAGATACCGTAGGTTCCCTCGGCAACGTCATTCGCATCGGAAGAATGACGATTCAGCAGGCGGACGAGGAGTGTCGGCTTATCCGGTAAAGAAGGTCCATAGACGGCTATTTGCGAAACCCTGGTCGCAGCCGTCAGGTACTTCTCCATCAGCATCGGAGAAACCGTCAGAACGTCGCCCACATTGTCGAAGCCATACCCGGAGTCATCCACCGGGAATTCATCGGCCGGCCGAAGAGGCACGCCCAGCAGATCGCGAATCGTGTTGTTGTATTCGGTGCGGTTGAGGCGGCGCGCAACCACGCGCCCGGGGCTGTCTGCCGGAACCGGCGCGGTCTTTTGCAGGCCAGCGATCCACGCGGCAACATTCGCGATCTCCGAAGCAGGCGGCGCAGGTATACCTGCGGGAGGCATCTGGCCGGTCGTAATCTTCTCACGCACCTTTTGCCAAAGCTCTGTGTGCCTGCCCATTGGGCCCTCGTCGATAACCGCCTGCAAGTCCAGTCCGGCAGTATTCAGCTGCGGATTATGGCAGCCCGTGCAGTTCTTCGTGATGAAGGGCCTGATCTGCGAATCGAAGACCCCACTCGGTGCCGGCGCCGTTTGCCGAGCCGGTGCTCCGGGCGTCTGAGGCCAAAGCAGAGAGCCGACGGCGGCTAAGGTCACGACACGGGCGCTGTATCGCATAATTTCCGCTTGAGTCTATCAAGCAGGCTCGTCCGAGGCAAAGGTTACCCGGCTGCGGCCGCAAGCCGCAAAAGGAGGAGATTCAGGAGCGTCGAAACGCAAACCGGAAGGGCCACCCCCGTGAGGAGCTCTTTCCTTTCCTAATGCATCGCGCGCTCCATCCAACGCCAGTCAAAGGAAGACTTCTTGTCGACCATGACTCGCTCTATATTGCTCTCCAGCGCCCCGAAGACCAGGAAGTGGATCAGCGCCAGGTGGGGTGTCAACGAGAACAATCGTATATCTGCTTACGGTCACACACCGCCGGCAGTTCGCGGAAAAGACCGGCGAATGGCAGCGACTGATGAGAGCGACAGCGGAAAAGCTTAGTCGTTTTCCGGCGCAAACGGAATGCCGAGGATTTTGCCGAGGAGATCCAATCGCATGTCGAGCTTCAGACCAGAGCTGGAATGCTGCTGGGCTGGTGATTGATGTTGATCTCTTGACCCTGTTATAGACCCCAAACGGCCAGGAACCGCTTTCTTATCACGCTGGAAAGCATTGACCTGGCAAAGTGGCCTGGAAGCCTGAAAGATCACGAGAGTCAGCGGCGGATTCGGCTGCGGATTCGCTTCGTCAGCTTATCCATATCGTCCAGTTTGCGCAGCAGGCTTAGCGAGAGCACGTTCTGGTCATTCTTATCGAAATCGAGTTCGATGGAATGGGCGAGAGCGGTGAGATCGCGGGCGTCCTTCACGTTTTGCTCGTAATCGGCCTTGAGGATGGCGTCATTCCGGGTCTCCGCCGTTTGCGCGGGCAGCAGGCCGGCGGACAAAACGCCCAGCAAGGCCTGCCGTCTTGATGTACGCATATCGCTATCATAAATGAAAATGCGGGATGTTCATGTTGGTGTTATCGGGCTCGGCAACGTAGGCTCGGGTACGGTTGCGATTCTGGCCGGCAATGCGGATCAGATCGCTCTCAAGCTGGGTTTTCGGCTGAAAGTGACGGCGGTTTGCAGCGTTCACATTATGGAGAAGACGCTGCCGCACGAGATGGATGGCGTGGTCCGCACGACCGACTGGCGCGAGGTGGTTTCCAATCCCGACGTCGATATTGTGGCCGAGCTGATCGGCGGAACGACGCTGGCGCGCGAGATTATTGAGTCCGCGATTGCCAACGGGAAGTCGGTCATCACGGCGAATAAGGAACTGATGGCGTTGGCGGGCGCGGACATCTGGGATCAGGCGATTAAGGCCGGCGTGAATCTCGCGATGGAAGCGAGCGTGGCAGGCGGCATTCCGATTCACACCGTGCTTCGCGAGGGGATTTCGGGCGACAAGATTGTTGCG
Organism: Acidobacteriota bacterium; assembly: GCA_048498815.1. Taxonomy (GTDB): domain Bacteria; phylum Acidobacteriota; class Terriglobia; order Bryobacterales; family Bryobacteraceae; genus BOG-234. The sequence continues at coordinate 63,980 of JBEHXG010000011.1, forward strand.
ATTGCGGGCATTCTGAACGGCACGAGCAACTACATTCTCACGGAGATGGAGCGCCGCGGAGAGGCTTACGAGACGATTCTGGCAGAGGCGCAGGCGCTGGGTTATGCGGAGGCGAATCCGAGCGCGGATGTGGATGGGTTCGATGCGCGGTCGAAGCTGGCGATTCTTTCGGCTCTGGCGTTTGGCGAGCGGATCACTCCGAGCGACATTTTTGTGGAAGGAATTCGGCGGATTACGGCACAGGATTTCGATTACGCGCATCAGCTGGGCCATACGATCCGCCTGGTTTGTTCGGGCCAACTGACGGAGCGCGGGCTCGTGCTTTCCGTCAGGCCGGCGCTGATCGGGCAGAACACGATTCTGGCGGGCGTTAAAGGTGCTTACAACGCCATCTGGGTAAAGGGGCAGCACGGTTCGGACACATTTTATTACGGGCGCGGGGCAGGGCCGAATCCTACCGGAGTTGCGGTGGTGAGCGACATGATGCGCGTGGCTCGCGAGATTAACAGCGGGAGTCCGGAGCGAGTGTCGCCGTTTGCGCATGAGCGGCTGGGCGAGTATCAGCCGGTTTCGATCGCGTTGCAGCGGCGGGCTTATTATTTGCGGTTTCGCGTTGACGATCGGCCGGGAATTATTGCGGTGCTGGCGGAGATTCTGGCGGCGAAGGGAATCGGCCTTGAGGCCGTGCTGCAGCTGCCCTGCGATACAAAGCACGATCTGCCATTCGTGATTACGGTTGAGCCTACTTCGGAGCAGTTGATTCAGGATGCGGTTGCGCAGATGAGTCAGCTGGATTTTCTGCGGGAGCCTCCGCTGGCGCTGCCGATGGAACCGCCACTTTAACTTTTACTCGATGGTACTTCATATCGCTTTAGTCGGGAGATACTGATTTCTATGCCGAAGACATCCACTGTGCAGGTCTGGGTCGGGACGCGAAAGGGCGCGTTCGTTTTCAGTTCGCGGGACCGGAAGAAGTGGGAGGCCGAGGGTCCATTCTTCGGCGGGCAGGAAGTGCATCACGTAGCGCAGGATCGGCGCGATCCGAAACGCCTGTATGCGGCGGTCGGGAATGCGTGGTTCGGATATCACCTGAACGCCAGTACAGATGGCGGTAAGACGTGGACGGTTTCGGAAAAGGGTCTGACGATGGAAGGGCTGCCCGGGGCTTCTCTGACTCGGATCTGGCATATTGCTCCCGGTGCGGCGGATGAGCCTGGCGTCGTTTATGTTGGCGTCGATCCTGGCGCTTTATTTCGGTCGACGGATAATGGCACGAATTGGGAGATGGTGGAAGGCCTGACCAAACACGCCACGCGCGAGAAATGGACTCCGGGAGCGGGCGGGTTGATGGTGCACTCGATTCAGCCGCTGGGCAAGGGGCGCGTGATTGTGGGGATCTCGGCCGCGGGCGCGTTTCGTACGAGCAATGCCGGAAAGACGTGGGAGCCGTTCAATGGGAATGTGCTTTGCGATTTCCGTCCGGATCGTTTTCCGGAGGTTGGGCAGTGCGTGCATAAGCTGCTGGCGCATCCGAGGAAGCGCAGCGATCTGTATCAGCAGAATCACTGCGGGGTTTACAAGGCTAAGTTCACGGGCAGCAAGTGGCAGGATATTTCGGAGGGGCTGCCAACCCGGTTTGGGTTTGCCCTGGCTGTTCCCGCGGCTGAGGAGCAGACGCTTTTCACGATTCCGATTACTTCGCCCGCCGAGCGGTTTGTACCGGGCGGCAAGCTGAAGGTGGCGCGCAGCCGGGACGGCGGGAAGTCGTGGCAGTTTATGGGGAAGGGTCTTCCTCAGGAGAATGCTTATGCGCTGGTGCATCGCGAGGCTATGAGCTCGGACGATCGCGATGAGGCCGGCGTCTACTTCGGCACTACGGGCGGATCTGTTTTTTATACACGGAATGCCGGGAATAGCTGGCAGGCTCTGGCTGAGCATTTGCCGCCGGTTTATTCGGTATCGACCGCTGTTGTCAATTAGTATTGGTTTTCAAGCGTGCTATGGCGGCGCCCAAAAAGGCCGTATATCAGCAGGCCTATCGCCAGCCAGACGAAAAAACGAAGCCACGTCATCAGCGGCAGGGCTAACATCAGGACCAGGCAGAACACGATCGATATGATCGGCATCACCGGACACAGTGGGACCCGGAATGCTCTTGGACGGTCTGGTTGGGTTTTTCTCAGAACCAGAACGCCCGCTGAAACTACGATAAAGGCGAACAGCGTGCCTATGTTGGAGAGATCGGCGAAGGTGTCGATGTCCCAGATTCCCGCCGGAATGCCCACTACCAGGCCCGCGATCCACGTGCTGACGTGCGGGGTTCCGAAGCGCGTGTGAACCTTCGAGAAGAGCTTTGGCAGCAGACCATCGCGCGACATCGCGAACCAGATACGCGCCTGTCCATACTGGAAGACCATCAGCGAGGAAATCATGCCCACGAGCGCGCCAACGGTGACCCAACCTCGAATGCGATTCATGCCAAGGCGCTTCAGCGCGTCCGCTACCGGAGCGTCTGTATTGAGCGTGGACCAGTGCGAGATGCCTGTAAGCACCATAGCGACGGCGATATAGAGGACCGCGCAGACGATCAGTGTGGCGATGATGCCGACGGGCATGTCGCGCTGCGGATTGCGGCATTCTTCGGCAGCGGTGGAGACGGAATCGAAGCCGATATAAGTGAAGAAGACAATGGCCGAGCCCGTGAGCATGCCTGGAATTCCGTTCGGCAGGAACGGATGCCAGTTGGCAGTATTGACGGCATGTGCGGCGCCGACCACGAAGATCATGATGGCGGCGATCTTCACCGCGACCATAATGTTGTTGGCTCTCGCACTTTCGCGGATGCCTCGCACCAATACCCAGGTCAGCACGAGCAGCACTACGAGAGCCATGGCGTTGAAGTAACTGCCACTGGGCACTCCGCCCGGGCCTATCGGCGATTTTGCTATCGCCGCGGGCAGGTGGATATGAAATACGTTATCCAGCAGATCATTCAGATAGTTGGAAAAACCTACCGCCACTGCCATATTGGAGACGGCGTATTCGAGGATGAGGTCCCAGCCGATGATCCATGCGAAGATTTCGCCGAGAGTTGCGTAGGCATAGGTGTAAGCGCTGCCTGCCACCGGGATCATCGATGCCAGCTCCGCATAGCAGAGTGCTGCGAATCCGCAGACGAGCGCGGTCACCAGAAACGACAAAGAAATGCCGGGGCCCGCGCCCAGGCGTCCTATGGTGGAGACCGCATTGCCGCCGTTCAGCATCAGATCGAGGATCGGAGCGTTGAGAACGGACTTGAACTGCAGCGACTGTCCGGCCGCAGCGGTGCCGGTGAGGATGAAAATGCCGGAGCCGATGACAGCGCCGACGCCCAGTCCGATGAGGCTCCACGGGCCTAGCGTCTTACGCAGGCGGCGTTCGGGGGCTTCGGATTCGGAGATCAGAGCATCGATGCCACGCGTGCGCAGCAGGCTGCCACGCGCAGCCGCCACGCTTTGTCCAGGAGGATTTTCGCGTGGGGCTGCGCCGCTCATTTAGTGACTACCGCTTACGCGACTGGCCTTTGGCGAGCTGCTTGACCTTCTTCTTCATGGACCCGCGGGCCACGGTGGAGGCGCGCTTCGCCTTCGGTGCCGCCTTCTTACGGGCCGTGCGCTTCAGCTTCTTGCGTTCTTCTGGTGATTCAATGCTCTTTGTGTTCATTTCAATCCTGCGTATTTCTCGATTAGTTTCTTTAACCCGTGGCGATCGAACGAGACGATGATGCGCGCCTCAGGTCCGTCGCCCTCCCGGCGGACGATGGTGCCTCTGCCGTATTTAGGGTGCTCTACTACTGTACCTGTCCGGGTTTGACGCGCGGCGGCGGGTGGTCCGGCGGGGAGGGTTTGCCTGGGCTTCGCGGGCGGCAGCGTCGGCCTTGCGGCCAGCGGCGCCGTAGGCTTGGGTGCGGTGGCGCGGTCGCTCCTTAGCTGGATAGAGGGCTCTTCCCATGGCGGGCGGCTGTCATCCGGGGGGAGATCGGCGAAGAGTCCTCCCTGTCTTGGGGCGGGCGGACGGGATACGGCGGGTCGCACGAGCGGGGCTGCGACGAGGCGCGGCGGAACAGGAGGCCCAGGCGCGAATTTTGTGGACGGTGGTGTCGGGATTACGGGTTGACGCGGCGGTGCGGGTGCGGCTTGTCGTGGTGGAGGGGGCGGCGTGGTTTGTCTCATCGGCGCGTTCGCTGTGGGGCGCACCGGGACATTCATGCCTCGCTGCTTGAAAAACTCCGAAACGTTTTCGAGCGAGTTGTAGGTCTTACCGGTGTACAGATTGCGACGCGACTCTTCGCGCACGGTGGAGCGCTCGGCGGAGAGGTCGATCGTGGGAACGTCCATTCCATTTTCGGAATCTTCGTCATCGGAGACACCCATATGAACGACGAGGTGCGATGGAATTTCTTTCAGGAAGCGCGATGGCATACTGCGCTCCTGCTCGCCTCCTCCGAAGCGTCGGCGATATTTTGCCCAGCTCAGAATGAGCCGCTTCTCGGCGCGCGTCATACCGACGTAGCAGAGGCGCCGCTCTTCTTCCATGGCCGCCTCGTTGAGGATGGAGCGGCTGTGGGGGAAGAGCTTTTCTTCCATGCCCGCCAGGAACACGACCGGGAACTCCAGGCCCTTCGCGTTGTGCAGGGTCATCAACGTGATCTGTGCCTGCTGATCGATGGCGTCAGTTTGGGCTACCAGCGCGGCATGATCGATGAAATCTGTCGCCGTTTCACCACGATCGACTGCTTCGCGTGCGGCGTTCATGAGTTCGTTGAGGTTATCAAGGCGCGCCAGCGATTCGGGCGTGTTCTCTTTTTCGAGCATCGCGCGGTAGCCGGTGCGCTCTTCCACATAAGCGAGCGCTTCATGCAATGACTTCGTACTTACGGCTTCGGCCAGGTCTTCAATGACGTGGCGAAAGGCGAGGAATGACGCATGCGCGCGCGTGCCGAACTGGTTGCGCTCCAGCATGTCGCAGATAGCTTCCCAGAGAGTGACGTTGTTGTCAGCAGCATACTGTTCCACCTGATCCATGGAAGTTTTGCCGATGCCCCGCGCGGGCGTGTTGACGATGCGGTTGAGCGCGATGGCGTCGGTCGGCGTCTGCGCGAATTTCAGGTACGCCAGGATGTCTTTGACTTCGGCACGCTGGTAGTAACTGATGCCGCCGACAACGTTGTACTTCAGGTTGTAGCGGCGGAAGGCTTCTTCAATCTGCCGCGACTGCGAGTTGGTTCGGTAGAGAACTGCGATTTTCCGATCGGGGTACTGACGCAGGATTTTCTTCGTGGTGTCGGCGATGAAGAGGGCTTCGTTTTCGGCATCCTGAGCGGCGTAGACGGTGAGGTCGTCGCCCTGATCGGCTTCGGTCCAGAGCCACTTGCCTTTGCGCTCTACGTTGTTCGCGATGACGATGCTTGACGCTTCGAGGATGTTCTTCGTGGACCGGTAATTCTGTTCGAGACGAATTACTTTTGCGTTAGGAAAGTCTTTCTCGAAGTCGAGAATATTCTTGATGTCGGCACCGCGCCAGCTATAGATGGACTGGTCTTCATCGCCCACTACGCAGATGTTGTCGTGATGCTGGGTGAGCAGCCGCATCAGCTCGTATTGGCTGCGGTTGGTATCCTGATACTCGTCGATCATCAGGTAGCCGATGCGGCGATTCCACGCATCGCGCGTGGCCTGATCGTGCGCGAGCAGGCGGACGGTCTCGAGCAGAAGATCGTCAAAATCGAGCGCATTGGCTTTGCGGAGCTCGTTCTGATACTCCTCATACACCGCCGCTATGCGCATGATGCGCGGGTCGGAGGCGCGACCGTACAGATCCTGCGGTGATTCTTTTGTGCTTTTGGATTGGCTGATCTGCGAAAGGGCCGAGCGATGCGGAATCTGCTTTTCATCGAGGCCCATTTTTTTATAAGCGGCTTTGATGATGGCCAGCTGATCTTCGTCATCGTAAATGTTGAAGTTCGTGGTGAAGCCGGGGCGAATCTGTGCGAGGGGTGTCCCGTCGCGGCGCAGCAGGCGGACAGAGAAGGAGTGGAACGTAGAAACAACGGGCGAGGAGAGGAGTTGAACTCCTTCAAGCGATGACGCTACCCGCTCGCGCATTTCCGCAGCCGCCTTGTTGGTGAATGTCACCGCGAGAATGGAAAACGGGGCTACCTGCTTCGCCGTGATCAAATGCGCGATGCGATTGGTAATAACGCGTGTCTTACCGCTGCCAGCTCCCGCCAGAATTAAGACCGGGCCTTCGGTTGTTGCTACGGCTTCACGCTGCGGGGGGTTGAGGCCAGAAAGAAAATCCACTCACCCATATTTTCGCATCCGGGCTCAAAGGAGATTCAGCAATGGTGCGTAAACAACGCAATCAGAATGATGATCGGAATCGGTACGCCTACAACGAAGAGTACGAGGGAACGCATGGTTGTTTTCTCCTGGTTTGTCAATATGCAACCTGGATGCCATTGGTAAGCCGATTGCTTCTTCGCAGAGTGCAGACTTCGATGTTCCTGCGAGGATTCATCATGAAAACATCAAAACAACCTGAAAACTTCGTTGACCCAAAAGACAACAAGACGTCGCCGCGCGGAATGGCTCCGGATCAGGCCCACACCGGCCACGACACTCCGAAGGCAAAGCGCAATGTGGAACAGGAAGAGACGTTCGATAGTTCCGCTCAGAACGCGCAATCGAAACAAACTTCAAGGCCGGTTATCTGAGATGAAGACGATGTCCGGGAGGAGAACGAATTCCTCCCGGATTCTCCGCAATGGTTTGTCCCTATGATCAGTCCAAACGTACTCAAGGTGACCGGTGAAATCCTGGCCGACCATCATATTCATCCCAGACAGGGCGAGTATATGGGCGACATGGTAGCGCGTGGTTTGGGAATGACTGCGGGTCAGGCAGAAATCTGGCTGGACGCACTGAATGAAGGATGCACGCTGGAAGAAGCAAACGATCGCGCCGAACTGCCTGTAGAACGAGCCGAGGAGCCTGTGCTCAACGCCGTGGCACGCTCTATCGGATCCCTGCTTGGTAAGCTCTCCGGCTGATAACACACTACACTGATGGAATGGCGTGGACGAAACTGGCAACGATTGGCGAGCTTCCGAAAGATTCTGTAATTGAAGTCGAACACGATGGGGTTCCGTATGCGCTCTGCAATGCAGCCGGAGAGATTCGGGCACTGGCGGGGGAGTGCCCGCATGAGGGAGGCCCGCTGGGACAGGGAACCCTCGTCCAGGGCTTATTGGTGTGTCCGTGGCACATGTGGGAGTTTGATTCGCGCACGGGGACCTGCCTCGTCGACGACTGCCTGAATATTGCTACCTATCCGGTGAAAAATGAGGATGGGGCTATCCTCGTAGATCTTCCCGAGAATGCCTGAACTACCGGAAGTGGAAACGGTTGTGCGTACGCTGCGGCCCGCCGTTGTGGGGCGGCGGATTCTCAACGCAGAGTTTACGGGCCTCCGGGTATTGATTGGATCGGCACGGGATACTGCTGAGTCTTTGATCGGCCGCACAATCGTCGCGGTGGAGCGCCACGGAAAGTTCATCTCTTTGCGGCTGGATCGCGGGTTTCTGGTCGTGCATCTGGGGATGACCGGCCGCCTGTTGATCGACGGCGAGCTTTCGAAATGGACGCACGCTGTTTTCACGCTGGATCGCGGATCGCTGGTTTATACCGATCCGCGGCAGTTCGGGCGGATCGAATACGGCGATGTTCTGCCGGCACGGGTGTCCGCCCTTGGGCCGGAACCGCTCGAGGTTACCCTGGAGGAGTTCGGGCGGCGTCTGAAGGCGCGGCGATCGCCTATTAAGGCCGTGCTGCTAAATCAGGCGGTGGTGCGCGGCGTAGGTAACATTTATGCGGACGAGGCGCTGTTTCGCGCCCGCGTGCATCCGAAGCGCCTGGCGTCGTCACTGCGCGCAGATCGAGTGAAGCGTGTATGGGAGTCGATGCGCGAGGTTCTGGAAGAGGCAATCGCCAGCCGGGGATCGTCGGTGTCGAATTATGTGGATGCCGAAGGACGCGCGGGCGGCTTTCAGGCCGAGCATCGGGTTTATCAGCGGACTGGCGCGCCCTGCGTCGTTTGCGGTGCGCCGATTCGCAGGATCGTTGTGGGCCAACGCAGCACGCACTTCTGCGCGAAGTGCCAGAAATAGCCCTAATGAGCGAGCGTAAGGTTACGCTTTGGCCGCTGGTTGGCGCACTGTATCTGATGGTGGCTGGCGGGCCCTTCGGCCTGGAGGATATTGTCGGTTCTTCCGGCTATGCGGGCGCGATTTTGATTCTGCTGCTGACGCCGCTGGTGTGGAGTCTGCCAACGGCGCTGATGGTGAGTGAGCTTTCAAGTGCGCTCCCGGAAGAGGGCGGCTACTATCGCTGGGTGGCGCGCGGAATGGGCAGTTTCTGGGGATTCCAGGAAGGCTGGCTTTCGCTCACCGGCAGCATTTTCGACATGGCGATTTATCCCACCCTTTTCGTGAGCTATCTGAGTCGATTTGTGCCGAGTCTTGGGAAGGGCGCGGCAAGCATCGCGATTGGCGTCGGATTGATTGCGCTGTGCGCGGCGTGGAATATGCTGGGCGCGCGCGCGGTAGGTCGCAGTTCACTGACGATGAGCGTTACGCTGCTCTTGCCGTTCGCCGCACTGGCGATGTATGCGGTTGTGCATCCGGGCGTCGCGAGCGTGCCGGCGGCCGGCTTCACTCATCATCAGACAGACCTGCTGGCGGGGCTGCTGGTAGCGATGTGGAATTACATGGGCTGGGATAACTCGACCACTATTGCTGCCGAGGTGGATCATCCGCGTAAAACTTATCCCCGCGCGATGGCGATTGGCGTGGTGCTGGTGGCGCTGACGTATGCGTTGCCGATTGCGGCTGTGGCTCGCACCGGCCTGCCGGCGGAGAAATGGACGACTGGGGGATGGCCGGATGTCGCGCGCGCATTGGAACCCGGCGCTGGCGGCGCAGTTCTGGCAGCTGCCCTGGTATGCGCGGGGATGCTGGCAGCGCTGGGCACCCAGAACGCGCTCACGATGGCGTATTCGCGGTTGCCCGCGGTTATGGCGGAGGACGGTTTCCTGCCGTCCGCATTGGCATTGCATGGATCGTCGGGCGCACCCGGTGTGGCAATCGTTGTCTGCGCTTCGGCGTGGGCGCTTTGTCTCGGCCTGAGCTTTCCGAAGCTCGTCATGCTGGATGTGTTGCTCACTGGGTTGAGCATCCTGCTGGAATTCGCGGCATTGATCGCGTTGCGTCTACGGGAACCCGGGCTCGCCCGGCCCTATCGGGTGCCGGGTGGTCTCGCTGGCGCGGGACTGATTTCCCTGCCCCCGCTGGCGCTTCTGATTCTGGCCGTGATGCGGAACGATGCGGAGCCCGTGGGGCCCCTTAACGCGCTGCAACTGGGGGGACTAATTATCGCCGCCGGAGTGGGTTGTTATTTCATCGCGGAGCGAAGACGGAGCCGGAGAAAAACCGTTGCGGCGGCCGGGTGATCCCCGTAGTAAGGCTTGATCGCTGCCGGCAGAGAGTACGTTGTCACATTGAAGCCCAGCCCCGTGTCGAAGCCAGCAAGGAACGGAATTTCGCGCGTGTACCCGATCGTGTAGCCGCCGACCCGATAAGACCCGGGCAGCTGCGCTTCGAGCGTCGGTTGAGCGCTGAAGAGTTCATCTTTGTCGACAAGTTCCGCGCGTCCCGTAATCAGATTCGCATCGCCGAGCGGGAACACGCTCTCAATCAGGTAGGAGTTCAGATTCCGCTGCGACTGTGTGTCGTGATTGCGTCCCCAGATGGCCGTGGTCGACCAATCACGTAAGCCAATCGACTTCGTGTACGCGAGCGATGCGGTGAGGCGAATCTGATCGCCCGCATCCGGACCTTCCGGTTGCCGGATGCGGCCTCCCGAGAACTGCGCTGCCCACTGTGTTGATGGCGCATAGGAAATCCGTGCCGACCACGAGTCAATTGCGCCAGCCTGCACGATCCAGCGATTCTCCCCGGGCTCGCGACCATGGAAACCGCTGGCTTCGATTCCGAACTGATTGTGCGAGAGGCCGACGGTGACAACGTCATCGGCAATATGCGTGGAATCCTGCCAGTGATGAGACAGCGTGGCCTGCGGCAATTCCATGGCGGAAGCCCGATGCGGGTAGGCAACCGGCCCGAGAGCCGGATCGCCTACCGGTGCGGCATAGAGGTGAATAAGCGTATCCCTGGCGAATTCGTACGCATAGTGGAAACCGAGACCCATGATGAAATTGTGTGGATGCTGGGCATCGGCGAGCGGCTGCCCATAGGCAGTTTCGCCCGTCTGGAACAGCAGCGGATAGCGGCGGTCCGTAACCGTCGCGGGCTCCAGGCTGAGCATGAGATCGGTCCCGAACACGCCTCTTGCGCCGAGGCGATGCGAAAACGATGCCATTCCCCAGTTGGTGGAATATAATTTGTCGCCGCCGCGCGGACCTGATTGCTGAGCATCCGCAATGAAAGCATTTGCCATGAACATAGCGTTCCAGTGGTCGAAATGCACCATGCGCATGGGCATCTGCCACGCGAGGGGATTGCGCGAGGTTCCGGAGGCCATGTTCATGAGATACAGACCAGCAGGGTTCATGTCCACCATGCCCGGACCGCTCACACCTGGACCGCTCGGAGATGAGTTTTGTGGGAAAGCGCTGAAGGAAATCAGCAGAAGGAAAACAACCCGGCAGGAGCGCTTCACATCCAATTATAGTCGGCGGACGTAGACACGTCCGCCGACAAACTGAATATGGCCTGTTATTTAGAAGTAACCTGAAGATCGTTCTGGACGTTGAAAGCGCCAGGAACTCCATTCGCTTTCACACCAGCGAGCGTCTTGTCCATTTCAGAACCTACCGCGCCCTCCAGCCGGATATTGCCGTTCTTCACAATAATGTGGATCGGCGGCATCGCCTGGAATCCATAGCGTGTGGACAGGTTGGAATCACCGTAGATGGCCCGATATGCCGCCATCCGGATGGAATCGTCATTCGGCGAGAGGGGCAGCACCTCAATGTTGTTGACCACCTGAGTGACGCCCGGGATCTTTTTCACTGCGTATGCAGCGTCGTCCTTCAGCGTTGGCCGCGTCACTTCGCCCAGGAGCGTGATTGTGCCTCCATTCACAGTGAAGCCAAGATCGTCAAAGATGCCGTATAGGGACAACGTCATGAGGTTGTGGCGGACTTCTTTGATGAGGGCATTCTCATCGGCCGAGCCGCGGAGATAAGGATCAAGGTGCTGCGCGGTCTTCGCGGGCGGGGGATTCTTGCTTTCCTTGTCGGCTGCGTATGCGCTGGTAAAGGTCAGGGACGCCATCGCCAGTGCAACGGCCGGGATTGTTTTCGTGATACGCATTTGTATTGCCTCCGCAGCTGATTTATGCAATCCGTATTCCAAAAAACGGCTGGCTGACGCGGGAAAACGTTACACTGAAAACAGCTCTTTTATGGCGAAGCAAACGAAGCCACCAACTCCTTCCGATACCACCGGCGCGCCCGGATTGAGGCTTACGCGGCAGCGGCAAATCCTTCTGGATCTGATAGATAAGACCGGGCGGCATCTGGATGCGGAGAGCCTCTACCAACTCGCGCGGGAGCAGGATCCAAAGCTGAATCGAGTTACGGTGTACCGGACTTTAAAGTTGCTGAAAGAGGGCGGACTGGTGGATGAACTGGATCTAATGCACCAGGCTGGTGAACAGCACTACTACGAGACGCGGCGCAAGCAGGAGCACGCGCACGTCATCTGTCTTTCGTGCGGCAAGGTGGAAGAGTTCTTCGGAGAACCGCTTCAGCGGCTGCGGCGCCAGATTGAAAGTCACTTCGGATTTCGTATCGTTCTGGCGAGAACCGAAGTTGGCGGGTACTGCTCGCATTGCCAGACCCTCCGCGCGAGGGAGAACGAGATGGTGTTGTCCGACGCTAAACCGGTGAAGGGCGCGGGGCGAAAACGGTCAGTCGTCTGAGCTGCATGCCCGGCACCGGCCGCGGTACAGCAGGCCAGCTATGAGTCCGATAGCTCCCGCCACAGCGACGCATTCCAGCGGTTTCCGACGCACCGACGCCTTCAGGCTCCCAAAGACGTCACCGCCCGCAAAGTCGCGTACCGATTTGGCAGTGCGGTCGAGTTTTCCGCCGGCGCCTTTTGCCAGATGTTGAATCCGATCGGCGCCGTCATCACCGACGGCGCGGATAGAATCCGCTACCGACTCCAGGTTCTCAGCCGCGCGTTCGCGAATGGTGTGTTCATCATGGCCCATGTCTACGCTCCCTGTCCGCCCGGATGAAATACCGGCTTTTCGGAGACCAGAAAATCCGCCGTCGCCTCACCCGCTGAGGCGACATCGTCGGCTCCCGTGTTTTCCAGAATGCTCTTTGCGCGCTTCACCCATTCATGGCTGTCGCAGTGCACCGAAAGCAGAATGCCTCCGCTCTTGATGCGGCCTTCGTAACGGCGGGCCTCGTACTCTGGAATGCCCATTCCCACCAGCGCACCAACGATGGTGCCAACCGTACCGCCGACACCGACACCGGCGAGAATCGCCATGATCGGCCCCGCTGCGATGAATGGGCCGAGACCCGGAATTGTCAGCAGACCGATGCCCGCGAGCCATCCGAGCGCTCCTCCCAGCACCGCGCCCGATCCCGCGCCAGTGACTGCACCCTCGGGAGCTTTCGTTCCTTTATCAATGGCGAAGTCCTTCGAACCCTGATTCTCCGGAAACAGTACGGAAATATCAGTGTTGCGGAAGTTGCCGCGTTTTAGGGCGTCCACGGCTTCGTCGATCCCGGATCGGTTCTTGTAAAGACCATAAACTGCGATGTTCGTTGACATGTTTCCTCCCTCACGCCAGAAACTTCAGTTCGTTGACGTGGCCTTTTGGTTTTTGACCTGCAACTCGTTCACAACCTGGCTCACATTGGGAACACCGCCTGCGATATCCGCCACCTGAGTGCGTGTAGCTTCAGAGGCGACGTCCCCGGTAAGCGTCACAACGCCGCCTTTAACTTTGAACTTCACCGGTTTGTTCAGGCGGTTAGAAAGCAGTGCGGCGTCCAGGTTCTTCTCGATCGCCTTGTCGAGATCAGCGTCAATCGCCTTCGCATCACGCTCCGCACCCACAGGCGTGACGGTGATCTGGTTCGCAACAACCTCCCCGGCTGCAAGTGACTTCGCGAGCGATTCAGCCTGCGTCTTGCCGGCTTCGTCAGTAACGTGCCCACCGAGCGTGACCACGCCCTTATCCCGATCCTGGCTGACGGAAATGTCTTTCAGTCCCGCGTTATTGAGTGCCTGGCGGATGCTGTCTGTTACATCCGGCGACTTCGGGGGATTGTCGCCGCAGGCCACCAGTGTGGTCCCGAGCGCAATGGTCCAGACTAAATGAATATTCCAAAACTTCATGTCACGCGCTATTGCACGCCGCTTGCCGTTGTTCCAGGTGAAGGTGGTTGCGGCTTACCGTGGTCCAGACCGAAGTGCGGATCTTTCGATGATCCATCAATCCGAATGCGAAGGAACGTACCGGCGCCGTGCTTCGAAAAGAAGGGGTCCACCGGCTTTAGCGCCCAGCGTTTCCAGCCGGTCATCGTCTGGGAAACTTTGGCGTCCAGCCCCACGGAACCGGCGAAGTTTACCGTGTCGCTGCCGAGATCGTAGTCTCCCGTGAGATTAATCGCTGCGCCAGGAATTGCAAAGGTCAGCTCGGAAAAGCTTAGCCTCTGGTCCGCCATCCGAAAGGTCCCGCGCATGTCTGAGACGACCTGCGTGATGTCCTGATTCTTCGGCTGGCCCTGACCGCGACGGCTAAGTGCGTCAATCTTATCCTGAATCTGCGATTTGAGAAACTGCGCATTTGTGAGAGTGAAGTGGCCATCGAGCATTAGTTTCTCGCTCACTTTGCCGGTGAGCGGAGGTATGGCGATGGCTGTCTTGAGTGCGAGCTTCCCTTCCATGAAGGGATCGCCCTTCATCGCGAGACGAAGAATGTCTGCAAGATTTCCCGCGGGCATAGAAACATCCAGCGCTATGGTTCGGCGGAATGCCCCGTTCTTCTTGATGACCGCACCGCTCGTGGTGAAACGTGTCGAGCCGAGTGTGGCGGTTATGGGCTGAAGAACAGTGTTACCGTTAGTGCCGTCTACGAGGACCTCAAAGCTCGTTGTGAGCGGAACTTTGTTACCCGCACCTTTCAGGCGAAAGTCAGGCACAGAAGCGGTGCCCTTCGCGGTAACCGAAGACAACGATCCAGTGAAGTGGCCGCTCGAATGTAGAATTCCGGCAATCGCGGAAAAGACACTCAGATCGGCGTGATCGAAGGTGTAATCGCCGCTCAGCGGCGTGTCGCCGGCAGAGCCTGCCACCCACGGGCCGAAGCTTCCGGTGCTGTGAATCAGGCCGGGAGGTTTTGGATTAGTCAGAACTGCGTCGTACTGCATGGCCGAATCTTTACCCACCGAGGTCATCGTGAGCTTGTCGATGTCGAACGTCAGGGGCTGCTTTTGCGGATCGCCTTCAGGCGTGGACCGGGGAAGAATGATGAGGCGCGTATTCGAGACCACAAGTTTGTCAATGAGAACGCCGTTCGAAGCGCTCGCTGAATCGCTGGACGGGGGAAGCGGAACCCGGTCGTCCTTCGGCGGAATCGACACCGTCATGCTTTCGACCGTTACGACATCGATTCGGCGCGGCGAATCGAACACCGCTCCCAGATCCACATTGAAGCTGAAATTTCCGATCGCAATGATGGGAGGCTGATCCGCCGGCGCCTGCTTTTGCCGCAGGATCAGGGCGTGTCCCACAACACGCGCCACCGTGCCCCGTCCGCCCTGAAAGAGAAGGCGCAGCGGCGCAATGTTCGGAAAGCGGATGCTCAGGCTGCCGAGCCCGACTTCAGCGTCGAATCGCTTTTCAAGATATTCGATCGCTCGCGCACGAATGTAAGGCTGGAATCGGCGGGATAGGACTGTCACGGCAATTGCTACAGTTACGGCTGCAACGAAGGTAACCACGACAGCGGCTACCACCCACTTTCGGGTGCGTCGATTCACGATATTCTTTCTCCCTCAAAAAGAAACAGCGTACTCACCGGAGTGAATACGCTGCCGCAAACGCCGGTTCGGCGATTTGCTATACCTCCGGATTTTGCTCTCCGCCGATCAGGTGCACCAGATGTTCTGCAAGAAACCAAATCTGCAGTTCGTTGGTCCGCAGAACATCGCTGACAAGCAGATCGTTAGTTCCCGGATCATCGTCCTGAACTTCCTGTGCCTGCTTTCTTGCATCATTGACGATGATTTCGTGCGCTTTCAGGAGTCGGCTGACCTGAACGCCGACATCCTCGCGCCCGATCGGGGGCGTTTCAATGCGGGTTTTTTCCGCAACGTGCGGCGCCATGGCAATACTCACCCCGCCCAGAAGCTGAATCCGCTCCGCGATCTGATCGACCAGTTCCGCCTGCTCCTCATAGTGTTTATCGAAGAGCAGATGAAACTGATAGAATGCCGGACCGGTCACCTGCCAGTGGTGCTTTTTGTAGAGATCGCGCAGCACCATGGTGTCGGCGAGGATCTGATTCAACACTTCGACGCTCTTGTTCGCAACCTTGTCCGCCAGCCCGTTTGGAAGACGAGCCACAGAACCGAAGCGCTGGGTCTCACCGTGTGGAGATACCAGCGAAGGCTCTGCCGACTTGCGGGCAACAGCGCGGGGAGCGAGCTTATGGGACGATTTGACCGCTCTCATGCGGCATAGTCCCGCGTTCCGCTGCGCATCGCATTAGCGGCCTGATCGACGGCGGAATGACCCTTTTTCGCACCGGCATGTACTGCGGAAACCGTGCGGTTAATAGCGTCGTGCGCGGCATCCTGTGCGTGATCCGTGCCTTTTTCGACGGCGTTCGCCGTATTTTTTACCGTATCGTTCACGGCGTCAGTTGCCTTTTGTTTGGTCTGGTCCACGTATTTCGAGGCGGTCCGACGGACTTCATTGACCTTGTCCGATGCGGAGCTGAAGTAGTCATCGAGCGCTTCGCCGATTTCGGCCCGCAGCTTCGATCCTGGCTTGGGCGCTGTCAGCATGCCGATCACAAGCCCAATCCCGGCGCCTGCAATCAGACCAAGAATGGCGTTCTGGTAGGAGGTGTCGTTCTTTCTGTAAGGCATATTCATGTGAATTCTCCTTAAGGTCATTTAGCGTTTCGCCGGCGAATAGCGATCAAGCATTGCCGTCAGCTCACGTGTGGCCGCGGTGCCCGCATGATGTTTGGAAACGATGTCACGGTTGGACAGCTTCTCGCCATACAGCGACATGTTGTCGTCGGAATCTTCACGCAGAGTTGCGCCCTGCAGGGAGATGCCGGCAAACACGCCGCGCGAACGTGACCACGAGAGAATCTCGGCAGTCATCTTCGCATCGGTATCCGCGGATGCCGTCCGGCCAACCGGACCGGCGGCAACTTCGCCTTCACCACCAAGCGTGAACTTGCTCTCCAGCAGCTTCTGCGCGCCGCGGTCATTCATTACGAGCAGCACGACATCCGTCTCCGATCCACCGATCTGAAAGCCGACGCTGCCGCCTTCTACCCGGACCGCGCCCGGTGCCGACCACGCTCCGTCACCGGCGCCGCGGCATGAAATGAACCCCTTACCGTACTTGGCGCCAACGATGAAGGCGCCCTTCTTGAGGCCCGGCACAATCACGATGCATTTGGCGCGTTCGATCAGGTCGCGCGGAATACCTTTGTCCGGCGCCGACGTGACTTCAGAAAAAACCGCGGCGGCTTCGTGAAGCCTGTTGGTCGTATCATTGCCTTCGGCCGCCATCAGCGGGAGATATGCCACAACCGAGGTGGCCAGCAGGGAAAGGCTCAGAAATCGTCTCATATTTTTGTGTTCCTCACGATCCTTCAGTGGATCGACCTGCCTGATAGCAAGTGAGGGGCCAATTAAGTTCTGCTTCGAAATCAGCCTGCTACAGGGAAAATGCGTTCAGCGACGCGGGAAAATATCCGGCTCTCACGTGAAGGATGTGGAAGTTTCCGCGCGCGGGCCGCAAGTGGCCGGGAGGCCGTTAAATCTTGTCGAGGACGCAACCAAACACATTAATGGCAAGAGGATCTGGCGCAGACCGGTGTTCAATCGGCCGTCCGCGCAGTCGCGCCAGCACTTCGGCGGCGAGGAAATCGCCGGGAGACTTGCGGACCGCTTCCTCCCAGACCGGAATGGCGGCCTGCTTTTTTCCATCGAGGATCAGCGCATAGCCAAGGGCATTGAGCCGTAATCCTGCAAGTTGAGGAGCCGCGAGGATTCCGTTCGCGCGCGCCTGCCACTCCTGCGGCTGCGCGCTGTTGAGTGCGGCAAATCGGACAAGGGCTTCGCCGGCAGTGGTGCTGGCGCCGCCTGCTGCGAGGTCCTTCTGCGCCGCGACGCGATCGTCCGCCAGAAGGTCCCAAATCGCCAGCTGAGCTCCGATGGCTGCCCGGACGGGCGGCGCATCCGCTCCGTTCTTTACGCTCTGGCGCAGCAGGTCCTCGGCCTCCTTTTCACGCCCGGTGCGGTAGAGCCAGTCGCCATAAAAAATCGTTACCGATGGATCTTCGGCCCTGGTTCGCTCCTCGCGGAACTTTGCGAACAGCGTGTCGGCTGCCGTTTTGTCTCCGGAGAGGAAACTGGCCCACGCAGCTTTATAAAGTTCGCCGCCATTCAGAAAACCAGCCGATTTTGCGTATGCCGCTTTGTATGAAGTGGCAGCCTCGGCGTACTTGCCAAACCAATACTGCACATCCCCCCGCGAGTCTGGCGGATTGGCTTCGTTTGGACGAAGCGCAGCGTACTGCTGGAGCGCCGCGAGCGCGCCGGCGTAGTCACCGCTCCAGGCCTTCGTGTAACCCAGCTGATTCCAGGCATCGACTTCGTCCGGAGCAATTCCGGTTATCGATTTCCACGTAACCGCTGCCGCCGCAAAATCGCCGGCGCTGGTTTGCGCCTGGGCCAGCGCCCTGCCCGCGTCGAGATCGCGGGGGCTCGCAGCATAAATCGATCGCAGCGCCGCCAGGGTTACCTGACGGTCGCCGCCGTGCAACGCCGCATCATCCATCTCCAGGCGGGCGCTGTCCACGGGCGCCAGCCTTTGACTGCGGGCCCGGGTGAGGACATCACCTGCGCGGGCACGATCTCCAAGTCCCACATAAGCCTGGGCAAGTGCGATCCACGCGCGGCCGAAGACCGGATCAAGTTCGACCGCGCGCTCCAACAGCGGCACCGCGGATGCAACCGAACTCTGCAAGGCCGTGCAATAGAGCTGGAACGCCTGCTCATTAGCAGTCGGCGGCGGCCCCGCATCTGCCGCAAGCGTGCGCGCAATCTGCCGAAGCGCGTTGAAGACGGAGTTCGAAACGACAGCGGAGGGCCTGGCGAACTGATGAGTGAGTATATTTTCATCAGCAACCGCGACCCGAACTCCCTGTGGAGTGCGCTCCAGATATCCGGTCAGGATATGATTTGCACCGGCAGCGATTGCGCTGCCGCGTTCGGAGGTAATTCCTGGGGCACCGGCTGCGTGCCCCCCCAACGTGTTATCGGTCCGATCCAGCGTATCGGAACCGATCACCGTCCCGCCGTTCAGCCCGTTTGACAGCGAGCGCGTCAGGTATTCGCGCCCGCCGCGGGCAGCCCAGTCGAGCGAAGCATCGCCGCTCAGGTTTTCGAAACTGAGAATCGCGTAGCGCGGGACGGGACCGGTTTGTTTATTACCGCCGCAGCCGCTGAGGAAACCGGATAAAAGTACAAGAGGAAGGAAAACCTGCCGGAAATCCCTAGAGAACACGCGGCTCCAGCGCCATTACTTCGATGAATGCCGGCTTGTCCAGCATGGCTGCGAACTCGGGTGAAGTCTTCACTTTTTCCTTGTCCTTGAAACCTTCTTCAAAACAGCGCCGCAGATACTGCAGTGCGAGGTCGACCTGACCCGTCTTCGCATAAAGCCGTGCCAATTCAAAGTGGTAGCGAGCGCGATCGGCGACCGTGCGATCCTGCATCTCGGTGCCAACTACGCCACGGTGCTCGAATATCTCGGGATCGAGCGCGATGGCCCTGCTGTAAGCATCCATCATCAGGGGATACTTTCCCTGCGAGTAATACGCGGTACCGAGGTTGCTCCAGAACGAAGCCTTAGCGGGCGCCAGTTCCAGAGCCTGTTTGTACCGGCTCACGGCCGCGCGATAACGCTTCTGCGCATACATGACGGTTCCGATGTTGTTGATCGCTTCCGCGTATTTCTTATCTACCTTGAGGGCGTGCTCGTAGCTCTGGCGAGCGAGAGTGAGCTCCCCGAGGTTATGCCATGCGATGCCGATCTTGTTCCAGGTGAGCGGAGAATTCTGCGGGCCGGTCTTGTATGCGGCAATGGCATCGCGATAAAGCTTGCGCGCCATCAGAATGTCGCCGCGCTGATCCGGCGTAAGCTGGGGTTGCGTCGCTTCACCGGCGCCAACCTGCGCGCCGACTGCGGCCGCGGCAAGAACGAAAACAGTTGCGAACTTCGTGAGTTTCACTCCGACCCTCCCGATGCTCTTATTGGAGCACATTTGGGCGAAGCGTGAGCGGCCACCGCTTAGTGGAATATCCCGCGCAGCTTATCCAGGATGCTTTTCCTTTGTTCCGGCTGTCTCGCGGTGCTGCCAGTGCTCCCTGCCGGAACAGGCCCCGACGACGACGCTCGCACCGGCGACGCATCATTGGTTCCATTTCTTCTCGGCGGACCCGGAACGTAAGTCTGAGCGGCGGACGAACCACCTTCGGAAACGGATGCCGATTCCCAGCCGGAAACTGTGGTACCGGCGCCCTTCCCGCCGTGCAGCGGGCAGTAGCCAGTGGGTTCGCTTCCCGCTACGAAGACCTGATCCGAGCTTTTCGGGCATTGCGGCGTCGCGCGCTGACCGGATAGTGGATCAATAGTCACCGTAACGTCGCCATCGACGGTGGGAAATGCCTTCGTATTGGAGTACTGACGCAGCGTGATCGCGCGTTTCATAAACTCCGCCCACACCGGAAGTGCGGAGTGCGCACCTTCTATATTGAGCTCGCGATAATCGTCGAAACCAACCCAAACGATGCAGAGCAGGTCGGAAGTAAACCCGGCGAACCAGCCATCGTGCGACGTTCCTGTCTTCCCGGCCGCAGGCGCGACGAAGCCGCGTCCGCGAACTCCCGCTGCCGTGCCGCTGCGCATCACTTCCTGCAGCATATCGACGAGTTCGGCATTCACGCGCGGGTCGAGAACAACCTTTTTCTCCGGCTTCTGATCGAGCATCACGCGACCGGCCGGATCCTTCACGAGCGAGAGAAACGACGGCTGCACCCGCACGCCACCATTTGCGAAAACGGTATATGCGCCCGCCATTTCAAGCGGAGTTGCCACATAGGAACCAATCGCCATCGCGGGTGTCGCCTTCACCTCTTCGTTGATACCGGCGCGATGCGCCAGATCAACAACCTTGTCGAATCCTACCAGCTCTGCAACCTTAATTGCGGCAATATTGATCGATTGCGCCAGGGCATGCCGATAAGTGATATCGCCTTCAAACGACTTCTCGAAATTCTTCGGTGTGTACGGCTCCTGGCCTTCCACATACCAGGTGGTCGGCTCATCCCGAACGATGGACGACTGCGTGAGAACGATCGACCCGGAGGTAATGGCGGTATTGAGCGCCGTGGCATAAACGAACGGCTTGAAGATGGAACCCGTGGGCCGCTCTGCGGTCAAATGGTTGAGCTGACTCACTCCATAGTTACGGCCGCCAACCAGCGCTTTAATCTCGCCGGTATGAGGATCGACCGCGATAAGCGCACACTGCGGCTCTACATACGGCGCTTTCTTAAAGCGCGACTGTTTGCGCGCAAGATCATCCACCTGCTTCATGCCGATGGAAACCGCTTCATTAGCGAAGCGCTGCAGGTCGAGGTCAAGCGTCGTATAGATCCGCGCCGCCTGCTGCTGGAAATCGGTTCCCGGGAAGCGTTTATCCAGGTCTTCGTTTACGAGATCGACAAAATAAGGCGCGTCGCTCGACTCCGCGGCCGTATTCACCAGCTTCAGCGGAGTCTCCACTGCGATTCCGTACTGCCGGTCATCGATATAACCGTAGCCCCGCATCTGCGAAAGCACCGTATTGCGTCGCTGCAACGCGCGCTGCGGGAAGCGCGCCGGACTGTACCCCGTAGCGCTCTTCAGCATCCCCGCCAGCGTCGCCGCTTCCGCGACGCTCAGCGACTTCAGATCCTTGCCAAAATAAGCCTGCGCCGCTTCACCGAAACCCACGATTTCAAAGCTGCCGCGCCGCCCCAGGTCGACGCGGTTGCAGTAAAGCTCGAAGATCTTCTCTTTCGACAGCTTCTGCTCCAGCTGCATCGTGATCATCACTTCCGCGGCTTTGACCTTCCATGTGCGGTCCATCGTGAGGAACATGAGTTTCGAAAGCTGCATGGTCAGCGTGGACGCGCCCTGCTCATTGTGCCCGTGCGTGACATCGACCCACGCCGCTCTCGCAATGCTGACTGGATCGAAGCCAGGATGAGTAAAAAAGCGATGATCTTCCGCCGATAGCACGGCGTTCCGCAGATTCACCGGAATATCTTCGTAGCGCACATCCCGGCGTTTTTCCCGATTGCGATCGTGCAGATTGGTAATGAGCTGCGGCTCCAGATCGTAACGAGGCCGTTCTGTGTTATCCCGCAGCGAAATGATGCGGTCGATTTTATTCCGCGAAAACCGGATCGCAGCCGGCTCCTGCGCCCAGTACGAATCCACGCCGGGAAATATGTCTATGGAATCGGGTTTGATGGCGTAATAGCCGGTCGTGTTCTTTTTGTTCTCGTTGTACCCGGCGCGGCGCAGCGCGGTCGCCACCTCGCCCGGCGTGGACGCATCGCCCAGACTGACCGATTCCGGCGCGGCATAAATGCGCGAAGTGTTGGATGTAGGTCCGCCGTTCAGCGCCTTATCGATGACCTTCGCATACTGCAGGTAGTAATAGATGAAGGCCCCACCCCCCAGCAGAAGCGCGAATACGATTAGGCCGAGGATCGCCTTCCCCACCGGGTGCATGATGAAGCGCGCGAGCAGGGAGGGACGTCGTCCCCGGCCCTTGCGATTCGCCTCCGCGCGCGCGGCGGGGCGGGTATTAATGGGCCTGCCCTGCGGAGGGCGTTCCGGATTACTCATCTACTTATCAGCATAACGGCAGTGAGGGGGATAAAGTTCGCGGCAAGTGATCAGCCGCCGGCAAGCGTCAGATCTGATACATGAAGGATTCACGCGCCAGCCGGTCGGCCTGGCTGGCTTCCGTCGCTTTCAGCAGTTCCGCCAGCGTGGTGCGATCAAGCACGTCCGCAATGGCGTCCCGCACTCGCCGCATGACGATGCGGGTTCCGCACGATTCCACGTCTTTGCACTCGGCGCATGGCTGATACGCGGTTTCGCTCGCGCATGGTATGGGCGCAAGCGGTCCCTCCATGATCCTAATGATCGAACCGATCGTGATTGCGGATGGCGGCCGGTTGAGTTCATAGCCGCCCTTGCGGCCAACCTTACTGGTCAGCACGCCGCGCCCCTTCAGATCGAGCAGAATGATTTCCAGGAACTTGAGCGGAATCGATTCCTCTTTCGCCAGGGTACTGATAAGAATCGGACCTTCTTTGTAATGGCGGCCGAGGGCAAGCATGGCTTTCAATCCATACTGAGTTCGTTTGGAAAGCGTGCGCATGCCGGTTCAGATTAATTCTATCGGCTACGAAATCACGCCCTTGCGGACGGCGTAAAGGATCAGTTCCGCCACGCTGTGCAGATTCAGCTTTTCCTGCAGGTTCCGGCGGTGGGTTTCCACAGTGAACAGGCTGATGTTGAGCAGCCCGGCGATATCTTTATTAGAGCGGCCCTCCGCGAGCAGGTGCAGAATCTCTTTTTCGCGGACCGTCAATAGCTCATAGCTATCGGTCACTCCGCGCACCCGCATCTCCCGGACGTAGTCTTCCACCAGCATTCGGCTCACCTCGGGACTGAAAAACGACTTACCCGCCGACACGGCGCGAATCGCTTCAACAAGGTCGCCTTCGGCAGAGTTTTTCACCAGATAGCCCTTCGCTCCCGCTCGCAGCGCGCGCAGGACGTAACTCTCGTCCGCATGCATGCTGAGGATGACGATGGAAGTGGCAGGGAGCGCCTCGGTAATTCGCTGTGCCGCGTCAGTTCCGCTCAGATGTGGCATGGAGATATCGAGCACCGCCACGTCTGGCTTTGTCCCCAGCGCCATCTCCACGGCCTGCGCGCCGTGCGATGCCTCAGCCACGACCTCGAACTCCGGCTGACTTTCCAGCAGCAGCCTGAGGCCGCGACGCATCACATTATGATCGTCGGCCAGCAGAATCCGGATTCGCTTCACGGTAATTCAACCGCCAGCACTGTGCCGCCGCCAGGTCGCGACCGCACGAGCACGGTTCCGCCCAGGTAACCGACCCGCTCTTCAATTCCAATCAGCCCCAGTCCCTTCGTCTGCGCGGGCTCAAATCCGCGGCCATCATCGTCAATCGAAAACGCGACCCCGGAGCCCTTCCGCGCCACCTTTATCCGAATCTTCGATGCATTTGAATGCCGCGAACAGTTGTGCAAAGCCTCCTGGACCACTCGATAGATGCACGTCTTGTATTCGTCGGAGACCTCGAATGCCGGATCGGCTTCCACTACTACGTCCATACCTGTTAGTTTCGAGACCTCGCGCGCCTTCCAGCGCAAAGCGGGAACAAGTCCCAGGTCGTCCAGCATGGAAGGCCGCAGCAGCAGCGACATATCTCGGATCACGCGGACCGTATTTTCCACCAGCCCGCGAACGATCTCAATCTGCGCCGGCGCGCGCTCAGGCGATGCGCCAGAGAGGTTCCGCAACTCCACCAGCGCCGCAGACAGAGTCTGCCCAACCTCATCGTGCAATTCGCGGGACAGCGCTTTGCGTTCCGTTTCCTGCACTTCCACCAGCCGGGCGGAAAGCGCCGTCACTTCCTCATACCGAGCCTGTGCGTCAGCCTCAAGGTTCAATATTCTGCGCGCACTGAAGGCGGCCATTCCCAGCCCGAGCATCAGGGTCGCAAACAGGCTGGCTCCGAGGCGCGTCTGGAAGCTCAGCAGCAGCCCCACCACGCGCTGATTGCCGGCATTGAGTTGTTCTTCATTCAAGTCGGCGATTCTGCCGGCGATATCGAGCATAGCCGTGCGGCGCGGAAACACCGCGTCCCGCAGAAATCCATATCCCTCCCGATGCCGGCGTTCGGCGTTCCACCCCATTGCGGGCTCGATGGTATCCCAGTAGCCCGCAAGCTCCGCCTTCAGCGCCGGCATCTCGCCGCTGTAGGACGCCAGCGCGCGATCCATCTCACCGCGAACCTGCTGCAGATTCGTCCGGAAATCATCGGCACGCCCGGGGTCCGGATCGAGCAGATAATCGCGAACATAAGTGCCGGAAAGATACAACTTCGACCGAATATCGTTCAGCAAATGATTGCGCTGCAGAAATTGCGTGCGGATCGTATTGTCTTCGTCACGGATCTGCCGAAGCACCCGCAGCGCATCCACCCCGGCGACGGCCATGACGATGAGCAGCCCCCCGAAACCAGCCGCCAGGGCAGCGCGACTGGCCGTCAGAAGGCGATCAAAACGCGGCTTTGCGGCTGCGCGGGACACTTTAAGCTTCAACTGTACAGTGAGTCATCTGGCTTTGGCCATTTTGAGCGAATTTTCACAAACTAAAGTTGTTATCATTGACCCTAAAACACTGTACTGATACACTCATGTGAACCGTCAGGACGACGCGCATAAAAATAGCGACGGAGGCAACCACATTGAAACAAACGGAGTTAAGCAACCGCATTGCGACGTATGTCGCGATCCTTCGTGACGCAGTTCCGGTCGGACCAGATCGCGCCGGCAATTGGAGGGTCTACGCCGCCGTCACGGGTTCGGCGCTGGCTATGGCCAGCAACGCCTCCGCCAGCATCATTTACAGCGGCAATATTAATGTCAGCAAATCGGTTTCGAGCGTAGGCCTCCCCGGGGTAGGCGGACCCGCGGGCAGCCACACGCATTCCAACTCCGCAAGCGTGAAGCTGAAGAATGCCGTCGGCGATACAATCGGGGTCAGCTTCGGCATCTTTATAAAGCAGAGGCTGCAAAGCCATAGTTTGCACGGGACACTCGGTCTTGGGACAAAAAACGTCAACGGTGGCTTTTTGTTCAGCGTCGGCCAGGGAATTAAGCACCTTTCCGCGGGCGCGACCATAAAAAGCCCCGTAACCGGCAGTAACTTTCAGGGCAGCACCAACCTCCTTTTCGGTCATGCCGTCTCGGCCGCCGGCCATGTCTCGTCTCTGGGCGCCGCTGGCTGGGGCGCGAAGAACGGTTACATTGGTTTCGACTTTAAGAACGGCGAAACCACCGATTACGGCTGGATCAAGCTTAGTTTCACCACAACCGAGAATGGCGCGGCTGGCAGCTTTAACATTGAGAGCTACGCGTACGATGATTCCGGAGCAGCGATTCAGGCTGGAGCCGGAACACCGACTCCCGAACCTGGCACATCGAGCCTGGCGTTGCTTGCGATCGGGGCAGCCGGGATCACTGCGCTTCGCAGGCGCAAATCGGTGTGAGAGTTTGCCCGATCTCAGAGGTGTGGTGAATTAAAAGCACACAATCGGCTTTTCGGTGCTGATTCCCTCATAAATTTCCTCGAACCGTGAATCCGGCACATGATACTATCAGATTTATCATTTTCATAACGGTATGGCCCCGTACGATGTCTAAGTGGAGGTGGTGCGCTTGAAAACAAACTTCAGAAGGTTAAAGCGAGGGTTGTTGGCCGGACTGATGCTGTGCCCCGTATTGGCGCTCGCGCAGTCGGTTCCCTTGACGGACGACGCTCATTTCGTACCGGCTTCTTCTACGAATTTCGGTGCTGCCCAAAATGTTCTGGTGGGCGGCGCCCCCAACTATCAGGGATTGCTCAGATTCGATCTCACGGCTTTTCCGACCAATGTCACGATTTCCAAAGCAACTCTGATCCTCTTCGCCAGAACGGTTACGACTGCGGGCCAGATAGCGGTTTCAGGGGTCAACACGTCGTGGTCGGAAAATTATGTTTCGGGAACATCGCCGGGCGGAATCGGCCCAACCGGCACTACGACGATGAGTTCTACCGCTTCGATCTCCGGAACTTATGTTTTTGCGGACGTAACCAGCCTGGTCCAGGACTGGATCAACAGCACCGCCACCAATAACGGGTTCTATCTGGCGCCATCTGGCTCGGTAAACGTGACCTTCGATTCGAAGGAGAACACAACGACCAGCCATTCGGCGGTTCTTGAAATCGTGCTCAGCCCAAGTGGCGGAGCTACAGGTGCGACAGGTGCAGCCGGAGCGACTGGTCTCACAGGGGCAACCGGCGCAACAGGGGCAACTGGTGCGACAGGTGCGGTCGGGGCGACCGGTCTTGCGGGGGCAACCGGCGCGACCGGAGCTGCCGGTGCAACAGGGGCAAATGGAGCAGTTGGAGCCACCGGTGTGACAGGGGCTAACGGAGCAAATGGAGCTACTGGTGCGACAGGGGCTAACGGAGCAAACGGGGCTACCGGCTCGACGGGGGCTAACGGAGCTACCGGTGCGACAGGTGCTAATGGAGCAAACGGGGCCACCGGTGCAACAGGTGCCAACGGAGTAAACGGTGCGACCGGCGCGACCGGGGCGAACGGAGCCAATGGTGCAACTGGCGCGACTGGAGTGGGAACGACGGGCGCTACGGGCGCAACCGGAGCCACAGGAGCTGATGGCGCTGCGGGCGCAAAAGGTGCAACGGGAGCAACCGGCTCGCAAGGTAATCAAGGCCCCACAGGCGCAAATGGCCCCGCGGGCCCTGCAGGCAACACCGGCGCGACGGGCGCAACCGGCGCCACCGGAACGGCTACTGGCGGACTCTTCGTTGCCAACGGGACTGCCAACGCGACTACTTTGTTTCTGAATCCGTCCGGCAGCGGCACATCCATAAACTCCAACGCGAATCCACCGTTTAGCTCAACTGTGAATGCGTTCCTTTATATGGCGAGCGCGTGCAATATCAGCGCTGCGAATGTGTCGTATTTCTCAGGGGCAACGGGTATACCGATCACACTACTCCACACGACAACGCCGGGTACCGCGCTGAGTTCGCCAACTAACGTCTCAACTATTAGCTGCACCGGCCCAAGTTCGGTGAACTCGGCCGGAAGCTGCTCAGGCAGCACCTATTCCGTTCCGGCTGGCACTTTCCTGACCTGGCAATGGGGCGGCACGCTGGGCACAACACCCGCTACCGCTTCAGCCGTCTCGATCAGCATGAAATGCAACTAGAGGCGTAGTTCGCAGAGGATCGGTACGTTGACAAGAGGCCGCCGCCACATGGGTCGCGGCTTTTTGTTTTTGGGGACTACTCCACAACCCCTTCAGCCCGTTTCCGTCCGGTGTTAACTCTCGCGAGGATCGCCCCTCAATTCGAATCGTCTTCCGATCAAATCCTTGGACTTCTACATCAATTCGGAGTAAACTGAGCAGGCTACCCGAAATTCAGAGTGGCAGCGGCGGGCTGCATCGCGCGCCGTGATTGCAGATCACAAATAAAGGAGAAGTCAACCATGGCAACCGACGCCTATCTCGGCGCTATTTTCCTCTTCGCCGGTAATTTCGCGCCACGGGGTTACGCGCTATGTCAGGGGCAAACCCTGGCCATCAGTTCCAACACCGCTTTGTTTTCCATTCTTGGAACTACGTACGGCGGGAATGGAGTCACTACTTTCCAGTTACCGGATCTTCGGGCCCGCGGGCCGATTGGCGCAGGCTCCGCCGCGAACGGCCTGCCAGCCGTCGACCTTGGGCAGATTGGCGGCGTGCAGAACGTTAACATCCTCACTGCCAACTTGCCGGCCCACACACACGGCGTTTCGCTCGTCGTATCAAATGCAGCCGCAAGCATTCCAACGCCCGACGCATCGTCCGTTCTTGCCGGCGCAACGGACAGCTCCGGCAATCCCCTCAACCTCTATGCCCCCGGACCTGGGAACGTGCCCCTCGCCCCCGCACCCAGTGGCATTACAGGCCAGAACATTCCGCTTAACGTGCAGGACCCTTACCTCGGCCTGAACTTCATCATCTGCACTCAGGGAATCTTCCCCTCGAGGAACTAGCCATTCAGACTCGCGCCCGGTTACGTCTATGCCTTCGGGCGCGAGCCTCCTACCTTCGTCGATCATCGTATGTATGAATTTCATCGGGTATTTTGCGCCACGCCATGGGAACTGGAAGCAGAACGAGATTTTTTCTATTCCGTTGTCGGCAGGTTCAACGAAGCGAATGCGATGCCGCAGGGCATACTCTACGTTCCCGTAACACTGATGAATGTTCGGGATAAACGCCCGGTTCAATACGTCGTCGAGGAAAATATTCGAAATTCACGGCACTTTATTCTGCTGCTAACGGACGATTGGGGTCCCCTGGAACGCAACTTCGAAGAAGATTATCTTTTGGCTCAGGAGTGTTCTGCGGACGTGAATGAGCCGATGCGCGAAGTCTGCCTGCTGCGCAAGATTCCGCGTTCGGGCGGTCCAATGTCGGAGGGATTGCCCGTGCCTCTCGCGTCGTTCAGCAATAATGAAGAATTCGAGGATTGCATCAACAAGCTGCTCTCGGCGTGGCTCGCCTCGCTCCTCGCGGAGGACCGAACGAATGGACGTCCAGCGACGGCGTGAATCCGCGGCGGACGAGCCATTCCTGCGCCGCCTGATCGTTGATACGATTGCTCAGGAACTAGGCGCCGCCGCGTGGCCGGAGCCTGTCCGCAGTTCGGTTCTGGATATGCAGTACGCGAGCCGTCGCGGCGCACGGGCGGGGTCCCACAGCGAAATCGTCTCCGTCGACGGCCAGGATGCCGGCTGGATCGCAATCCGTGAAACGGACCATGAAATTCGCCTGGTTGAAATAATGATCGCGGCAGATTTTCGCGGAAGAGGCATTGGGACGCGCGTTATCGGAGAGGCTCTCGACTCCGCCCGGAACTCCAACAAACCCTTGCGCCTGAATGTCAATGTCACGAACGCACCGGCAATTCGTCTGTACGAACGGCTGGGATTCCTCCGCATCGGCGGCAATGAAGTACAACACCTGATGGAAGCATGATCGGTCTTCGGCTGCCTTTTCAGTTCGACGCCAACAGACTCGCGCGCGATCTTGCGTTAGTCCCGCCCGAAGACTGGGCCCCACATTACAACGAAGCCGATTACGGGGGCAACTGGTCCGGTGCGTCGCTCCGTTCTCCCTCCGGGCGGACCTTAGACCTGCGCGCAGGCAATGAACGCGAGTTGGGCTTTCAGGAAACGCCGCTGCTGGGTCGGTGCGACTATGTCCGTGAAGTGCTCGACGCCTTTCAGTGCCCGCTGAAGGCGGTTCGGTTCCTCAGCCTGGCCCCCGGCTCTTTCATCCGTGAGCACTCCGACAACGCACTCAACTTTGAAGACGGAGAAGTCCGTATCCACGTCCCGATACAAACCAACCCGGATGTCGAGTTCTACGTCTGCGGCGAGCGACTCGCGCTGGAGGCGGGGAATTGCTACTACGTGAATGTCAACCTGCCGCACCGGGTAAACAACCGCGGCGCAGAAGCCCGCGTTCACCTGGTGATTGACGCTGTTGTCAATCCCTGGCTGCGCGAGCTTTTCGAGGAATACAGCGCCCGGCCCGAAGGAACCATTGCGCGCTCGCCGCTGCCTCCCCGCGGGTTCCGCGAATTCGCGGCGCGCGTGTTCAGCGATGCCGCACTGCGCGAACGCCTCTGCGCGATCGGTGATCGCGCCGAACTCCTTGCCGCCGCCGCTAGTGAAGCCTCGGCAGAGGGTTTTACCCTGAACGAGGCCGATCTCGCGGCAGCCTTCCACGCGGAGCCCGCAACTTTTTCGTTCGATACCCGGGGTTGGGCGCCGGCGAGAACGTTCAAGCGGAACTCCGAACCCTGGGCCACATGGATCCACACAGCAGGCCGGCCGTTCGTCGAGCCGTTCTATGGAGACTCGGTGCGAGAGCGCCTTCGCAATCCCTTCACCAGCCTGTTCCGCCGTGATATGCCGCTCGTGGCCGCTGCACCTGTCCGCCCCGACGGTTTTATCTTCCACATGTCGCGCTGCGGTTCCACGCTGGTTTCGCGCAGCCTCGCCGCCTCCGGTGCCATCCATGTCGTTTCCGAACCGCCGCCGCTCGACGAAATTCTCAGCACGACCTCCGGCATATCGCCTCTGCGTGACGTGGTCTCCGCGCTGGCCCAGCCGCGCGCCGCCTCGCAGCAGTATTACCTGATCAAGACCGACGCCTGGCACGTCCTCGACCTGCCCCGCTTTCGCGCTGCCTTCCCAGACGTCCCCTGGATTTTTGTCCATCGCGACCCGGTGGAAGTGCTGGCGTCACACATGCTCAGACCCGGCATCCATGCCAGCCCCGGCGCCATGGACCCGGCCCGCCTCGGACTGAATTTCGCTGACATTACCGGGCTGACACGCCAGGAATGGACGAATCGCGTATTGAATGGCTTCCTTCGGGCCGCGGAACCTTATCGAAACGACCCGCAGGCTCTGTTCATCGACTACCGCGATTTACCCGGAGCGATCACCGGGACTATCGCGCACCATTTCCGTCTCGACCTCACGGCCGAAGACCTGGCTCGCGTGGATTCCGCAACGAGACTCGACGCCAAGAACCCAACGGCCTTATTCTCCGGCGACTCGGCGGCGAAACAAAGTCACATTGATGCGCTCCGCACCTGAAGTTTGCCGTCCGATCGGCCGATAGCAAGAAAGATAAAGAAGCGCGTGAAAGAATCGCTCATTCATCCAAGACACCCCGAGCGAATCTGCTGGGGCTGTGCGCACTACTGCCAGGCCGGTGATCTTGCCTGCCGCGAGGAAAGAGTGCCGCATCCCATCGAGATCCACGGTTACGACTGGCTGATCCTGGAAGAACAACGCAATAGCCCGGGGCGACCCGGTTGCGAGTGCGTCAAACCGGCGGCGCCGCAAAGATGACCGCGAGCTTGTTTTGCCCCCCGTTCGCCATAACGTCGGCCAGCGTGTAGCGATTCAACGAGCCGATGAAGGTATCCAGCGCCTCGCGCAGCATCCCTTTCAGGCTGCAGACGGGAGCGATCCGGCAGGTATTCGTGCCTTTGTCGAAGCATTCCACCAGTCGCATGCTCGGTTCGACGTGCCGAATCACGTCACCGAGCCGGATTTCCTCCGGTGGGCGCGCAAGTGTCACCCCCCCGGAGCGGCCCGCGTGAATCCTGACGTATTGGTGCTCCGCAAGCGTCTGCACCACCCGCACCAGGTGATGCTTCGAAATTCCGTAAACATCGCTGATTTCGCGCGTTGTGACCACACGGTTCGGATGCGCGCCCAGATAAACCAGACTGCGGAGCGAATAGTCGGCGTGAAGACTAAGTTGCAATGGGCCTCGGTTTCGTCGAAGCCGTTGTCTCAGACAGAAGGCAGAAAAGCGTCCGCGAAAATCTCGCGCGACGACACACCCGCCAGGAACAGCTTCTTCTTTAACAATTGCACAATCGATGGATCGCCGCAGACGTAAGCGCGCCAGCCTGCCGGCTTGGGATGGCTTTCCAGCACCACGCGATCGATTGCGCCTGTCGCAAGTCCATCTTCTTCCGGGCCGGTGAGAACTACG
Organism: Acidobacteriota bacterium; assembly: GCA_048498815.1. GTDB lineage: Bacteria > Acidobacteriota > Terriglobia > Bryobacterales > Bryobacteraceae > BOG-234. Next base: position 95,844 of record JBEHXG010000011.1, read on the forward strand.
GGTGAATAAGCGAAGTTCGCATGCTGTCGCGCAAAAGTGCGAAGCTGATCCACCAGATACAGACCGGCTTTATCGATCGCGCCATGGAAGAGATGAATCGGTCCGCGATGCCCAGCATGAAATGCGTCGCGCAGTATTCCGAAAAGCGGCGCAAGGCCTGTGCCGGTACCCACCAAAAGCAGCGGCTGTTCGGGCTGTCCTTCCACGTAAAAACAACTGCCTGACGGCCCCTGCACGGTAATGCGCTCGCCTGCCTTAGCCTCATCGCGCAGCCAGCCGCTCATTCTGCCGCCGGCGATAAGGCGAACGTGCAACTCCAGTTCCGGTTCGCCAGTCGGCGACGCGATGGAATAACTGCGCGCCAGGCCACCCTCACGAACGAGCGTCAGATACTGCCCGGCATGATGTCCAATGGGCGCATCGCAGCGAAGTCTTACGCGCAGAACGCTGGCGCTTAGCCGGCTCAGATGCGTGATCGAAGCCTCTGTGCGCGCGTCAGAACCAACGGCGGCAATCGAAAGGTCGCAATCCGGCAGGCAAACACAGGGCAGGAAGTAGCCCTGAACCTTCCACGAATCCCGCAGCCCGGTTTGCGCCTTAGCTGGCACCGCTCCGGCTACGGCTTTCATCATGCACGATCCGCAACTCCCCGCCCTGCAGCTGTGCGCCGCATCAACGCCATTGCGAAGAAGTCCGTCGAGGACCGTCTCCCCCGCGGCGAGCGTGTAACGGCGCTCGCCGTATTCCACAACATGCATTGGAGCTACCGGCCCAGCACGTCGGCGCGTGTGGATTCAGCAATTGCCGCAACCTTCGCGATGAGCTCGGCTGGAACATTCAGCTCCGCCAGCGTCTGACCGAGGTTCTCCACCACGGCATTGAAGTGCGAATCGTTCAGGCCCTGCGCAACCAGGTGAGCATGCGCGGCCCGCATATCTTTGCCGGTATAGTTGACCGGTCCGCCAAACGCCATCGTCAGGAACGCCTTCTGCTTAGCGGCCTGGCGGTCCATATCGACGGTGTCAAAGAAATGACTAATACGATCGTCGGAAAGCACCTTTCTATAGAAGATGTCGACTGCGGCATCAACGGCGGCTGCGCCGCCAATCTGTTCGTAGAGTGAAGCGGTGGCTGGTGACATAAATATGTATTTAGAATGCAACTTTTAGCGCGCACAGGTCAAGCTCTTTTTTTCGTATCGGCCGGAGCAGCGGTTTTCTTTACGGTTATCCTGAGACCGTGCGCTTCCTGATCGCTGCCGCTGCCCTCTGTCTGATCTCCTGCGCTGAAGAACCCGGGCCCGCGCCGCCGCCGAAGGACCCCACGACCGATCCCGCCTATACCAAATCGGTAAGCGAACTCGTCAGCATGAATCGAGACGCCGAGCGCCTCCTCCGCGAACACAAACCCGACGCCGCATCCGACCTCATCACAAAAGGTGAACCCATCGCCTCTCGGATTCTGGGCGTGCCGCACCCAACCCTCGAAGCGGCGGAAGCCGCCTCCGACGTCGATGAACTCTACGGCCGCATGCTGCTCACTAACCGCAATTACGGCTGGGCGCGCATGCAGTTTCAGAAAAACCTGGCGCGATGGAAGCATTGGCAGCCACAGACGCCCGATACCGAATCGCGCGTCAAAAAGGCGCTCGCCGAAATCGACCAATGCGATCGCGAAATGATGAAATAGCCAGCGGCTACTTCACAAGATCAATGCTGGCAATCGTGCGCGAACCCGTGCGCCATTCATGCACAACTCTTCCCTTCGTATCTACCTCAATGATGCGCCGCCCGGTGTAATCGTTGATCAGCAGTCCGCCATCCGGCAACTGGGTAAAACCTGAAGTCCAGCCCATCTGAATCGCCGGATCACTACCGCCAATCGACCGGACAATCTTTCCCGCGCGATCCACTTCAACCAGTTCACCCGGATCGGAAAGCGATATCAAAGTATTCCCATTCGCTAAACGCCTTCCCTGGTAGAGTTTGCGATTCTTCCCGTTCGGAGCCTGCCACTCCCACACAATCTTCCCGGCCGAATTCACTTCAATAATTCGGCCGTCCGCCTCAACCGCGATCAGCGTACTCCCCTGCTCTGTCCGATGCGCGTTCCGTGAACGCATATTCGCCAGATCGGCACTCTCGTACTTCCACACCACCCGCTTATCCGGCGTCACCTCAATCACTTTTCCCAACGCCGCATCGCTGATGAGCGTATTCCCATTCGCGAGACGCTGCGCCGCCAGAGGGTGCTGGAGTCCTTCCGAATACGCCCACACCTCTTTGTGATCCGCATCCAGTTCCACAACCTTTTTCTGCGGATTAATCGTGAACAGCACATGCCCGTTCGGCAGCGCCTGCACATCATGTCCGTGATCGTTCGGAGCCTTCCACAGCGGCCGGCCGGACGGCCACTCGATCTCGGCAATCTCGCCATTCGGCCCATGATCCGCAATCAGCAGCGTGTGTGCGGAAGGCGCAGGCTTCAAATACTTGTCGAACCAGGCAATCGCGCGCGCATCGGCCCGCTCCGCATCCGCGCCTTTGAAACCATGGTCTGCGCCGGAAATCGTTTCCAGTTCCGCCGGAACACCCGCCGCAATCAGCCGTTCAGTCAGCCACAGCGACTGCTCATATGCCACATAGCGATCGGCGGTACCATGAATCGCCAGAATCGGCGCCGCATTCGGCGTCACCCAATTCAGCGGACTCGCGCGCATGTGTGCCGGCCGTTCGTGATCCAGATCGCCGCCCAGAAACAGCGGCAGTACCTGTGCGGCATCCACAGATTTCGAATACGACTGCGTGAAATCCGTTGGCCCGTATTTATCCACTACACACTGCACCGCGCTCGACTGATCGCGATTCGGCCCGGACCCTTCGAACTCTTCCACACCCGCTGTAAGACCAAGCATCAGCACCAGATGTCCACCCGCACTATCCCCCAGTGCGCCGATGTGCTCGGGATCGATGTTGAACTTTTTCGCATTGGCGCGCAAAAAACGAACGGCCGCCTTGGCATCCTGCACAGCCGCCGGAAACTGATTGCGCGGAGCGAGACGATAATCGGCGGTTGCCGCAATATACCCGTGTTCTGCCAGCTTCACCGCAAAGGAAATATAGCCGTCCTTTGAACCCGCGCGAAATCCGCCGCCATGCAATAGCAGAACTGCCGGCCGTGCCCCGGAACCGGCATCTTTCGGCCGAATAACATCCATGAGCTGCCGCCCACCCACAGCGGAGTACTCCATGTTGCGATCTGCCACCACGCTGTCGGGAAGCTGCGATGGCGCGGTAGTCTGCGCAGCCAAGGCGCCGCTGGCGATCAGGAACAGGCCCAAAACCCGGAAATGCATGCAGTGACTATATAACATTTGTAAAGAGAAAATGGTCCGCAAATTGCATCACCAGGACGTGTTAATTTGAGGATTCGCAACATCCGGTGCCCGGAACGGGGCCGAACTGTGTCGAAGAGGGAATGTCAGAGAGAGTCGAAGGAGACCTGAAGACCAGCGGGCGCCTGTCGGAGGAAGCCTCTATCGTCGGCACTGGCGGAATGGCTGACGCCGTCAGGCATTTTGACTGGTCCACGACTCCCCTCGGTCCGATTCACGAATGGCCCCAGAGCCTTCGCACAACCGTTCAGATTCTTCTCTCCTCGCGTTACGCGATGTGGATGGCGTGGGGTCCGGAACTCACGTTCCTCTGTAACGACGCCTACCGCCCTACGCTGGGCATCAAAGATTCCTGGGCACTCGGCGCCAGTGCAGGGAAAGTCTGGGCGGAAATCTGGCGGGACATCGGCCCCCGCATCGATTCCGTGCTCGCTACGGGAAAGGCAACCTACGACGAGGGCCTCATGCTGATCCTGCAGCGCAGCGGCTTTCCCGAGGAAACGTACCATACATTTTCCTATAGCCCGCTCGCAGACGATCACGGAGCAATCCAGGGCATGCTTTGCGTGGTCACCGAAGAAACGGATCGCGTGTTGGCCGAGCGGCGTGTCAAGACGCTGCGCGATGTTGCGGCCGCAACCGCCGGCGCGCGCACGGGTGACAGCGTTTTCGTAGCCATCAGCCGCCAGCTGGCGCGAAACAACCGCGATCTGTCCTTTTCGCTGATCTATTTGTTTAACGAAAAAGGGCAGGCATCGCTTGCGGCGACGCACGGGATCGAACAGGATCATCCGCTTGTCGCCGAAAAACTCGAACCCGGTTCCGACTTCCCCTGGCCAGTGCGCGAGATCCTGACCGGGCATGGACCCTGCCTGTTGTCCGATCTGACCGCGCATGAGCGCCCCGCCGCATTGCCGAATGGGATATGGGACAAGTCTCCGGAGCAGGTTGTCGTCGTTCCCATCCGCCAGCAGGGCCAGGACGGCCCCGCCGGATTTCTGGTAGCCGGTCTGAATCCATATCGCCGCTATGACCCGGCGTCTAGCGGCTTCGTCGACCTCCTGACGGGTCAGATCGGAGCCGCACTGGCCGACGCTCGCGCCTACGAAGCGGAACGCCGTCGAGCTGAGGCGCTGGCCGAGATCAATCGCGCCAAGACTACGTTCTTTTCGAACGTCAGCCACGAATTCCGTACGCCGCTTACGCTGATGCTGGGGCCGCTTGAGGAACTGCTTAAGTCCGGTGCCGCCGCAGAGAATCGGCCCCTCCTCGAGCTGGCGCATCGCAACAGTCTGAGACTGCTCAGGCTCGTCAACAGCCTCCTCGATTTTTCACGTATTGAAGCCGGTCGCATGCGGGAGCGCTTTGAGCCGGTAGATCTTGCCGCTCTCACCGCAGAGATTGCTTCCAACTTTCGCTCTGCAACCGAGCTCGCAGGCCTTGAGTTGATCGTCGAGTGTCGGCCACTCCGCGAACCGGTCTACGTGGATCGCGAATTGTGGGAGACGATCGTCCTCAACCTGATTTCGAACGCATTCAAATTCACGCTGGAAGGCTCAATTCGAATCACCATTACAGAGTCTGACGGTTCCGCGGTTCTCAGGGTTCAGGACACAGGCGTGGGAATTCCGGAAAGCGAGCTCCCGCGCCTGTTCAATCGCTTTCATCGCGTGGAAGGCTCCAAAGGTCGTACGCACGAAGGCACCGGTATCGGTCTCGCCATGGTGCAGGAATTAGCGAAGGCGCATGGGGGAAGCGTGTCGGCGGCAAGTGAAGCGGGAAAAGGCAGCAGCTTCATCGTGCGCATTCCGCTGGGCAGGAGTCACCTGCCCGCCGATCGCATCGTTGCTCCTAATTCCGCAGCCGGCCCGGCTCGCCGCTCAGAAGCCTACGTGCAGGAAGCTTTGCGGTGGCTGCCGCAGGACGCATCATCGGAATCCGCCCTGCCCTCCGCGCAGGAACATGACAGCCTCGCCGAGGCTGCGTTTGATCTGACCCCCGATCCCGGCAGCCGAAAGTATCGCGTCGTGCTCGCCGAAGATAACGCTGACATGCGCGACTACGTGCTCCGTCTGCTTTCACCCCACGTTGAAATATCCGCCGTACCGGATGGGAAACAGGCTCTCGACAGCATCCGGCGTAATCGCCCCGATCTCGTCCTGAGCGATGTCATGATGCCGGTCCTCGATGGCTTCGCCCTGCTCCGCGCGTTACGCGATGATCCCGAAACCAGCACCGTGCCGGTGATCCTGCTCTCGGCACGCGCCGGTGAAGAATCGCGCGTCGAAGGTGTTGGAGCCGGGGCTGACGATTACCTCGTCAAGCCCTTCAGCGCCCGTGAACTACTCGCGCGGGTTGCCACTCATCTGAAAATGGCGCGCGTGCGCAGCGAAGCTCTGGAAAGCCTGCGCCGCAGCGAAGCGGAACTCAAAAGGCATCGCGAAGGGCTGGCCCGCCAGGTGTCGGAATTTGAAACCCTGTTTCGCGCGCTGCCGGTAGGCGTGGGAGTGTCGCGCGATGCCGACTGCAGCTTCATCCGCATCAATCCGGCGTGCGCCCGCCTGTTGGGCGTACCGGAGGAAACCAATGTTTCGAAAACCGGCCCGGGCGAACCACCTCCGTTCCGGCTGCTCCGCGATGGCAAAGAGCTCCCGGCCGCGGAGTTGCCCATACAGATCGCAGCCCGTACCGGCAAGGAAGTTCGCGACTTCGAAATCGACGTGGTGCGGGCGGACGGAACCGTGGCGACCGAGATTGGCGCCGCCGTGCCGCTATTCGATCCTGATGGCAAAACCAGCGGCGCGATCGGGGTCTTTCTCGATATCACAGAACGCAAGCGGGCGGCTCAGGCGCTCGCGACCGACCTCGCCGCGATGGGCCGTCTGCACGAAATCAGTACGCGCCTCATCGGCCAAACCGATCTCAATTCGCTGCTTGCGGACGTAGTAGCCGCCGGCGTGGAAATCACAGGCGCCGACATGGGCGCCATCCAGTTGCTCGATCCTTCCGGCGCGCTGACAACCGCTGCGCAACAGGGTTTCGACAAGCGTCTTCTCGATACATTCAATCGCCTCCCATGGGCGATGGCAGCGCCCGGCGACGACGGGGGATCGCCCCGCCGCGTACTCGTTGAGGACGTCGCCACCAGCAAATTGCTGGATGAGCCTGGCCGCGAAGCCCTTCTCGCCGCGGGCGCGCAAGCCGTTCAGTCCACGCCGCTCGTCACACGCGCGGGCCAGTTGCTGGGGATGTTCTCCACGCACTTCCGCTCCGCCCGTCTGCCGCGTGAACGCGACCTGCGCCTCTTCGATCTGCTTGCCCGCCAGGCTGCCGACCTGATCGAGCGCAACTCGGCGAGTCGTGAACTGCATCGCATTAACGCCGAGCTGCGCCGCAGCAACGAAGACCTGAATCAGTTCGCCTACTCCGCAAGCCATGATCTGCAGGAGCCGCTGCGCAACATCTCTATATCGAGCCAGCTGCTCCAGGTGCGTCTCGGGTCCACTGCTCAGGGCGACATCGCGAGCTTTCTCAATTTCATGGTGAGCGGCGCCGCGCGCATGGAGGTTCTGCTCAGGGATCTGCTCGCATACACCCAGGTGTCCTCAGCCGCCGGAGCGCCGGAGAAAACCGACGGGAATGCAGTAATTCAAAGCGTGCTGATGGCCCTGCAAACATCCATCTCCGAGTCCGGCGCTCTGATCACGGCCGATGAGCTCCCTTCCGTCCCCGTCAGCAGTTCCCACCTGCATCTCCTTCTGCAGAACCTCATCGGCAACGCGCTTCGCTATCGCGATTCCACGCGCTCGCCGCGGATTAGAATCGGAGCGGAGCCCGAGGGCGCATTTTGGAAGTTTTCCGTGGAAGATAACGGTATCGGCATCGCGCCCGAGTACCACAAGCGGGTATTCGGAATCTTCAAGCGACTCCACTCGGCGGAACAATATCCTGGTACCGGAATCGGACTTGCCATCGCCCAGCGCATCGTGGAGCGCTATGGAGGACGCATCTGGGTAGATTCGGAAGCGGGAAATGGCGCGACCTTCCGCTTCACGCTGCCGGTCCAGTAGAATTGGCCGCTTCGGCAATAAAAATGCACGTGTCACCCCATGCGAATTGCCCTGTTGGCAGCTTTGCTGGGCTGCCGCATTCTGCTTGCAGCGGATAGCCCCTCAGATGTCACGCCACTTCAGGCCTGGACAATTCTCGATGGCTCGCTCGCTTCCGATTCCGACCATCGTCAGGAAGCGCTCGCCGCGCTCTCTACCTTCGGCGCGCCCAATGAGGAAGCGATCCGACGCGCGCAGGACGCTCTCCATGATAAAAACGTTTTCGTTCGCCGTACCGCCGCGCTCACTCTGGGCGAGTTGCACGCACACTCAGCGCTTCCGGCTCTCAAAGAAGCTCTCGATGACGATTCCCCCGAAGTATCCTTCGCTGCGGCCAAAGCTCTGACGCAACTCGGCGACACAAGTGGACGCGACATCCTGATCGAGGTCCTGGCCGGCGAGCGTAAAGATTCGCCAGGCCTCATGACCAACGCGATGCGCACCGCAAAGCACAAACTGAAGCATCCGGGCGGTCTGCTGCTGATGGGCACCCAGGACGCGGCTGGCGCCATGTTCGGCCCGGCCTCAATGGTGATTCCGGCAATCAAAGACACTACCGATCTCAAAGCGAAAGGCGCGCCGGGACGTGCCGCTGCGGTGGCCTACATCGCGAAGTACCCCGATCCCTACGCAGTGCAGCTTCTCGAATGGGCGCTGAACGACGACAATCAGTTCGTTCGGCTGGAGGCCGCGCGCAGTTTGGGTGAACGGGGAAACCAAACCAGCATCGCGAAGCTTCACCCGCTCTTTGCCGATCAACACACTGTCGTTCGCGATATGGCCGCCGTCGCCGTTCTGCGAATCCTCGAACGGGGCGGCGCCCCGGGCGAGATCGCTCCTGGCCCGGTAGATCAGCCTAAAACCGACAGGAAAAAATGACGCAGAAGTTCGGGGTTGGCAGGCCACTCGTGGGCGCCATCGAAGATTGAAGTCTCAAGACTGATTCGCAGGCCTTTGAGACGAGCAATGTCCTCGTAGAACTGAGAGCTTCTATACAAATCATCGCGCTCGCCGCGCCCAATCCAGACGCGTGAGAGTCGCGTCAAAGATTCCTCCGATAACTCCGGAGGAACATCGCCGCCGACCGAAATCACGGCAGCACGGCCGTCAAAAGCGACCGCCGCCCGATACGCCGCCGCCACACCCTGCGAAAATCCCACAAACACTCCAACCGGCTGCGCAGGCCAGTCGGCTCGCACGGCGTCAAGAGAGGCGGCAAAATAGGCCGCGTTGTCGGCTATTGCCAACTCTCGATCCTGCCGGGTCATCCAGCTGGCCACAACTTTTTCGAATTTTCGGGAATAAAACCGGTGCAACCCCTGAATCGAAACAGCAATGCAGCGCTCACTCCCGGGGAGCGCCCGCAGACGTGCCAACTGCATCTCCGCATCCTCGGCATATCCATGGAACCCCACAAGCAGCGGCGCGGGACCAGGCAGCGCGGGCGGCTCCGTGAGGTATCGCCCGTGCGTCCCGGTCTTTATGCTGTGTTCGAACACCAAGTCATGTTAACGTGAAGCCGTCACCGTCGCGAACTCTTCCAGCATCTTTTCATTGAAAGCCGGAATATCGTCCGGCTTACGGCTGGTTACCAGACCGCCATCCACCACGACCTCACGATCCTCCCACCGCCCGCCCGCGTTCCGAATATCGGTCTGCAGTGAAGGCCATGATGTCAGCTTCCGCCCGCGAACCAGATCCGCCTCCACCAGCATCCACGGACCATGGCAAATCGCCGCAATCGGCTTACCGGCCGCGGCGAACTCCTTCACAAAGCTCACTGCCTCCGGAATCATCCGCAAATGATCCGGATTGGCCACGCCACCCGGCAGCAATAACGCATCGTAGTCCTCGGGCTCGGCGGAAGACAGGTCCGTATCCACAGCGAATTTCTTCGCCTTTTCGTCGTGATTCATACCTTGCACCTCTCCGTCCTTCGCACCGATGAGTTCGTTTCGGCGCCAGCCTCATCGAGCGCTCTGCGCGGCTCGGTCATCTCCACCTGTTCGAATCCATCGGCCACCAAAATGGCCACGCGACATCCATCGAGTATTTTGTTCATGTATGATTCCTTCCCGCGGACCGCACGCCTTCGGCAGTCCGCCCGGAAGATCGAGCACTTGCCCATCCATCGCGCGAAGCACCCGGTAAAATGAAGTTGCCTCCCCCGGTTAACGTGGTTTTCTTGCAGATTCTTTATGGCCGAAACACCCTTCGTACACCTCCACAACCACACCGACTACTCGCTCCTTGACGGAGCCTGCGAAATCGAACAACTCATGGATGTGGTGGCGGCGCAGGGCATGCCGGCTGTAGGCATGACCGACCACGGCAATCTTTTCGGCGCCGTCAGTTTCTACAACAAAGCCAAAGAGAAGGGAATCCATCCTGTCATCGGTTGCGAAGTATACGTTTCGCGCGACGGCATGAAGACCCGAAGTGACACAGACCGCTACCATCACCTCGTCCTCCTCTGCGAAAACCAGGAAGGCTATCGCAACCTCATCGATCTGGTCTCTACCGCATATCTAGAGGGCTTTTATTACAAGCCCCGCATCGACAAAGACCTGCTTTCGCGCCACAGCAAGGGCCTGATCTGCCTTTCCGCCTGCCTGCGCGGCGATGTCAACGAGAGCATCCTGAACGATAAGTACAATGACGCACTTCGCTTCACGCACGAATACCGCGATCTGTTCGGCCGCGACAACTTCTTCCTCGAAATTCAGGACCACGGCCTCGAACAGGATAAGCGCCTCATCCCGCAGGTAAACCGGCTCTCGATTGAAACCGGGATTCCGCTCGTCGCCACCAACGATTCCCATTACCTGCGCAAAGACGATGCCCGCGCCCACGAAATTCTCATGTGCATTTCGACCGGCAAGACCATGTCGGATCCGAACCGCATGCACTGGGATCACCCCGAGTTCTATCTCAAGTCGCGCGGCGAGATGATGGCGCTGTTCGGCGAACTCGAAGACGCCGTCAACCGGCCTTACGACATCGCACAGCGCTGCCACGTCAAGCTCGAAAAAGTCAAAGACCCGTTCCCGCGTTTCGATATCCCGCAGACGCACACCGTCGACACCTACTTTGCGGAAGTAGCGCGCGAAGGCTTTGAGCGGCGCCGGCCGCGGCTCGAAGCCATGCGCGAGGCGGGCAATCTTCGCTTCGATATTCCCGCCTACATCGAACGTCTCGAGTTCGAAATCGCGATGATCCAGAAGATGAAGTTCTCCGGCTACTTCCTTATCGTCTGGGACTTCATTCGCTATGCCAAATCCAAAGGCATTCCGGTCGGCCCGGGGCGCGGTTCCGCCACCGGCAGTCTGGTCGGCTACGCAATGTCGATTACCGACATAGACCCACTCCAGTACAGCCTGCTGTTCGAGCGCTTCCTCAATCCCGAGCGCATCAGCATGCCGGATATCGATATCGACTTCTGCACGCGCGGCCGCGGCGACGTCATCCGCTACGTCACCGAAAAATACGGACGCGAGCAGGTCGCGCAGATTATCACCTTCGGCACGCTCGGCGCCCGCACGTCCCTGAAAGACGTAGGCCGCGTCCTCGACATGAGCTTTGCCGATATGGACAAGGTCACAAAGCTGATCCCGTCCATGCCGCTGAATATCACTCTGGCGGAAGCGCGCAAGACCGAGCCGCAGATCGACGGTCTCGCCTCCAAAGATCCTCGCATGAAAGAGGTGATCGAGGTATCCGGCCGCCTCGAAGGCATGGCGCGTAATTGCGGTGTGCACGCGGCGGGTGTCGTAATCTCGCCGGTGCCGCTGAAGGAACTCGTTCCTCTCTATCGCACCAACAAAGAGGAAATCGTCACTCAGTACGACATGAACGGGCTCGACAAACTCGGCCTGCTCAAGATGGACTTCCTCGGCCTGACCACGCTCACCATCGTCGAAGACGCCATCAAACTGATCGAACGCCATCGCGGCAAAAAGATTCGCATTGAAGATATCCCGCTCGATGACTCGAAAACCTACGAAACCGTCTTCGCGAAAGCGCTGACCAGCGGCGTCTTCCAGTTCGAATCCGGCGGCATGCGCGACATTTTGCGCCGTTACAAACCGGATCGGCTCGACGATCTCATCGCGCTCAACGCTCTCTATCGCCCCGGTCCGATGGACATGATCGATGACTTCATCGACCGCAAGCACGGGCGCAAAAAAGTCACCTACGACTTTCCGGAAACGAAATACATCCTCGAAGAATCGTTCGGCGTCATCATCTACCAGGAGCAGGTGATGCAGCTTTCCAGCTGCATCGCGGGCTACTCTCTGGGCGAAGCCGACCTTCTGCGCCGCGCCATGGGCAAGAAGAAGGTCGAGATCATGGATCAGGAGCGCGTGCCCTTCGTCCGCCGCGCGCTCGAAAAAGGGCACAAGCAGGAAAAGGTCGAAAAGCTGTTCGACCAGATGGCCAAGTTCGCGGGCTACGGCTTCAACAAATCACACTCCGCCGCCTACGCCTATCTGGCCTACGTCGTCGGATATCTCAAAACCCACTTCCCGGTCGATTTCATGGCCGCGCTGCTTACTTCGGAAACCGGAAACGTCTCTAAAGTAGTGAAGTACATCGGCGAGTGCAGGGACATCGGAATCCGTGTCCTGCCGCCCGACGTCAACGCCAGCGATTACAGCTTCACCCCGGTTCGCGATGAGCAGGGCGACGCCATCCGCTTCGGTCTTGGTGCGGTGAAGAATGTAGGCGAAGGCGCGGTGCAGGCGATCATCGCAGCGCGCAAAGAGCACGGCAGTTTCAGTTCGATCTATCAGTTCTGCGAGCACTCCGACATGGGGGCCATCAACCGGCGCGTGATCGAAAGTCTCATCAAAGCCGGCGCAATGGACACGTTCCCCGGTACGCGTCCGCAAAAGCTGCTGGCGCTCGATAGCGCCATCGAAACCGGCCTTCGCGCGTGGCGGGATAAGGCATCCGGCCAGGGTGGCTTGTTTGGCGGCATCGTTGCGCCTCACCCGGAGCCCGCGCTTCCGAAGGCCGGCGAATGGACGCAGCGGGAGATGCTGCAGGGCGAAAAGGAACTGCTCGGCTTCTATGTCACCGGACACCCGCTCGATGCATACGAGGAGAAGATCGCGGAACTCGCCACGCACGATTCCTCGCGCCTGGAAGATCTCGAAAAAGGTGCGGACGTTGCGATCTGCGGTGTTCTGACAGGAGTCCAGCGCCGCCGCAACAAAGAAGGCAAACCCTGGGCGATGATGACCATTGAAGATCGCGCCGGCTCCGTGGAAGGTCTCGCCTTCACCACAGCCTACGAAAGCCTGGCGCCGCAACTTGTGGAAGATCAGGCTGTCCTGATCCGGGGAATGGCGTTACCCGAAGAAGGCAACCCAACGAAAATCTCCATCAAAGAGGTGATTCCGCTCGATGTGGCGCGGATCTCGCTGCCTTCGCTCATCAGCATCAAGGTCTTCGTAGGCCGCAACGGAATCGATCGCGCCAGCGAGTTGCACCAGCTCTTCCAGCGCAAGCCAGGCGACACTCAGGTTCGCCTGCGCCTTGAATACCCGCGAGACTTTTCCGTCATCCTGGATGTTCCCGCTAAAGTGCGACCCGACAAGGAATTCAAAGCCGAAATCGAGCGCATCTGCGGCCCCGGCAACATGGACACACTCGGAAACTAAACTACGCCATGCTCATTTTTTCAAGCAGAATCTCGGCGTCAAACGGCTTCGTGATGTAGTCGTCCGCGCCCGCGGCCATCGCGTCGCGAATATGATCCACATCCGATTCCGTCGTGCAGAAGATCACCCGGGGTTCAGTGCCGCCGTCCATCTTCCGCAGGGCCCGGAGGAACTCCAGCCCGTTCATCACCGGCATGTTCCAGTCGAGTAGCACCACGTCCGGCATGCTGACCTCGCATCGATCCAGCGCGGCACGTCCGTCCTGAACGTCATCAATCTCGAGGTCGAGATCCTCCAGAATCCGGCGCGCCAGCTTCCGCACCACGGGAGAGTCGTCCGCAATCAAACATTGCTTCGTGATCATATTTATTTCAGCTTTCACGCGCACTGCACGCAGTCGCGCCCGTTATTCTTTGCCCGGTACAGCGCGCTGTCCGCCTGAGAAATCCAGCTTGCCAGCGGATCTCCCGGTTCGTATCGCGAGATGCCAACCGAAACAGTTATTTTTCCCAGTGGCGGAATCAGGTTGAGTCGCAATGGATCGCGTGACAGCGCGTGGCGAATGTTGTTTGCCACCGATTCGGCAGCTCGCAAATCCGTTCGTGGCAGGACAATCGCAAACTCCTCGCCGCCATATCGCGCAACAAAATCTTCGCCGCGAACCGACCGTTTCAGCAGCGACGCTATATGGCACAGAACCTCGTCGCCCACCTGATGACCCCAGGTATCGTTCACTCGCTTGAAGTGATCGGCGTCGATCATCATCAGCGTTAGATCGTCGCCGCTGTTCATCGCCTCGCCCGCAAGTCTTCGAGCCGCCGCATCGAATGATTTGCGATTCGCCAACCCGGTCAACCCGTCAATCCGGGCTTCGGCCAAAGCCGATTCCAGCTTTCGCTCGAGCGTCGCAATCTGCTCGGAAGAATCAATCATCTGATCCCCCGCGCTCTGCGTGGTCCCGGCCAGCCGCTGGCTCTCGCGAATCAGATCGCCAATCAGCACCCGAAGCGTTTCGCGCGTATGATCATACTCGCGCGCGGCCATCGCGGTGAGCGCGTTGCCGAACTCCGCCGCATTCGCTCCGGCGCGCCGAGCCACCCGAATGAGTTCGCGGATAACCTGAAGCAGGCTCGCCAGCGTTTCGCGGACAATCGCCTCCTCGCGTGCAGAGGAAATGAAGCTCGCATATAAGTCGTGCAGGATCGTCTCATCGAACTCGCCATGGTTCGAGATGATGACGTCCATCGTCCGCGCCAGGGCGGGGTTCTCCCCGGAGTGATACTCGTACCAAAGCGCGAAATTATCGGGAGTCACCGGAACTTCGTAACGCCGCATCGACTCCAGCGCCAGTTCAGGCGCGGAATCGGGCCTCAAAGGTTCACAACGACTCTCCGGAAGACAAACCGTAGACACGTTGTATCAGATCGGCGGAATTCTACTGTGCTTTAGCTTTGAGGATCATCGTTCCGGCGCGGTCCACCGTTCCCGACCACCCTGGCGGAACCAGAGTCGTAGACCCATAGTCCGTCACCAGCAGCGGCCCGCGAATGATGGACGGCACTCCACAAGGAATGTTTCTCCATCGCCCGCCAATCCAGACCCGGCGCGTCCCGGTGACCCCACGCTGTCGTTGCATCCGCAGCAATGGCCGATCCACGGCCCGTACTGCCTGGACTCGCAACGTGACAGCTTCAACCGGCCGCGACGCATCGGAATATCCGTAAACCCGCTCGTGTTCAGAATGAAAAAATGAAGCCACTTTGGCTTCGTTTCCCGCCCAGGGCACCGTCAATTCATAGCTTTGGCCGCAATAGCGCACGTCAACGAACCGGCCGATTTTCGCGCCTCGCATCTCCCTCCGGGCAGCAGTCTCCAGGCGCCGAAACTGTTTTTCGCAGCCCGCACTGCCCGATGCCCCGGCGGAATAATCCCGCATTCGATCCGCCAGCAGCATCCCCAGCGCGGACAGCGCACCCGCTAAACGCGGCACAATCACCGTTCGGATTCCCAGTTCGGCTGCCATCTCGCACGCATGCAAACCACCGCACCCCCCAAACGCCACCAGGGGATACTCCCTGGGATCTTCCCCCCGCTCCGTGGAAATGGCGCGAATCGCCCGCTCCATATTGGAATTCGCAATTCGGATAATCGTAGCGGCTGCGGCCACAATGCTCATCCCCAATCGCTCCGCAACCCGCCCGACGGCACGCTCCGCCAGCGAAGGATCAACACGCACCGCGCCGCCAACCAGTTGATGGGCGCCAATCCGCCCGAGCACCACATGAGCGTCGGTTACAGTCGCAAGTTCACCTGCTCCATAACAAGCCGGACCGGGCGACGCTCCCGCGCTCCGGGGACCCACCCTCAAACTTCCGCCCTCATCGATGCGCGCGATGGACCCGCCACCAGCGCCAGCCGTATGAATATCCAGCATCGGCACGCGGACCGGAAACCCGTCAATGCGGGCCTCGGTAGTCAATCGCGCCTCGGCCCCCGCCAGCGCCACATCCGTTGATGTACCGCCCATGTCGAAGGTAAGTACCCGCGGGAACCCCGCCAGCCGCGCAATCTCAACCGCCCCGGCGATTCCCCCGGCCGGACCCGAAAGAATCGTGCGCACCGCATGCCGGCGTGCCTGCTCCGCAGTCAACAGCCCGCCATTCGACTGCATCACCGAAAGCGGCAGCGAACACCCACGCTCCAACTCCCCGAGATACCGATCCATCAAGGGACCTACATAAGCGTTAATCGCGGTCGTGGATGCACGTTCGAACTCGCGAAACTCCGGTGAAATCTCGCACGACGCACAAACATATCCGGCGTCTCGCAGTTCCTCCAGCAGCTGACGCTCATGAGCGTCATTTCGATAAGAATGCAGCAGACAAATCGCAACGGATTCCACCCCGGCGCCCTTCAGCCTCTTCAGGAGCGACCCAGCCCCACGCATCGGCTTTTCTACCGTGCCATCGAACAAAAT
>JBEHXG010000012.1:0-111359 GCA_048498815.1 Acidobacteriota bacterium
AAAGCCAGCGTCGCTTCGCTCCGACCTCGCTGATCGGGACCAGGAGAATACTGATCGGAATCAGAGGAGAACGGTGATCGGAATCGCGAGAATCCCCACCATCTTCAATTCGCCCCCAAACACTGTATGCCGGAAGACCTCCGGCTTATCGTTGCCAAGACCTCGGTGACCCTGGACTATCCCAGGAAGCAGGTTGAGTCGTACGTCGTTCAAGACGAAACAAACCTCCAGTGTGAATTTACTGCAAGCCCAGCTGAGGCGATCGAAAACGCAGTAATGAACCTCGGGACTGATTTCCGAGACCGTTTGATCGCGGGCGAACCAGGGGCCGTTGATATGGCTAGAAACCTCGCGCTTAGGAACCGCACTCTAATGTTGGACGGCACAACCCGTCTATCCATTCTTGCGCCTCGATCAATTGGAAACTTGAAGAAGCCCGCGCGGACCGTGGGCCAGGCGCTCCTGTTGCAGGACACCCAACGACAGCGATGGCGCTCCAGTGTGTACGATGCAATTGGACAATACCCTCTTCTTGACCCGACCGATCTGAAGAACTACAGCGTATCCCTTTCCCGCGTTGAACCGTCCGTTCCGAATCTTGAACGCTCATTCACAGACGAGGCAATAGAGTTCTTCCGGAAGTGCACGCCTCTCCAGCGCTCCAGCGACGGTGTAAGAGCATATTGCGGAATGTGCGCCGCCGTCTTCTGTGCGGATTACGACGTCATCTTCATTGATGAGCCGGAAGCGTTCCTTCACCCTCCTTTGGTAAGGAGACTTGCGAAACTCCTGTGCCAGACGGCGGCACAGCAGGGCACTCGGATCTTTGCCGCAACCCACAGCTCCGACTTCGTTATGGGTTGCATTCAGTCTGGCGTCGATACTAACGTCGTGCGGATGACCTACGATGGCTGTTCCGCTTCAGCTAAACTACTGGGTTTTGACGACCTATCGGGATTAATGCGCGATCCGCTCCTTCGGTCCGCAGGTTTCCTGGCCGGGCTTTTCCACCAGGGTGTCATAGTGTGCGAAGCAGACGGTGACAGGGCGTTCTATCAGGAGATAAACGAGAGGCTCCTTGCGGCAGGGAAGCCCGGGCTGGACGGATGTCATTTCGTAAACGCCCAAAACTGGCAAACGATCGAGAAGATTCTGGGTCCTCTGCGGAGTTTAGGAATTCCGACAGCTGGCATCGCGGACCTCGACGTTCTGCTCAACGAACAGTTCACTGCATTGAGCGCTGCGTGCTCGATTCCCGAGATGATTGGACATGGGTTGAATATTACTCGGACGCACCTCGTGGGAGAGACAAAGCGGCGCTTTTCTGCGAATAATCAGGGTTACAAGGAATTAAAGCACCTGATCAAGGCTCAGGGACTACGTGCTTTTGGAAATGATTTGCAGCCTGTCGTCGAAAAACTATTGAGTGATCTTGCGGACTACGGGCTCTTCCTCGTCCCTGTGGGCGAACTGGAGTCGTGGCTTCCAGCGCTGAAAGTTGAAGGTCATGCCCCAAACTGGCTCATAGAAGTGTTTATCCGGATGGGCTCAAATCCGTCCGAAGCCGACTACTGCGGGCCGGTGGATGGTGACGTGTGGGCTTTCGTCTCGAGTATCATGTGTTGGATCACCAACCGCTCAAGAAAGGGCATGCCGTAGCCTTTCTTGCTAAGCAAGGAAATCCATGCGTACAATACCCCCGCCACACCCCGGCGAAACGATCAAAGAAGACTTCCTCGTCCCTCTCGATATGTCGGTCTCCGCGCTTGCCCGGGAACTCGGAGTCAGCACCGTTCGCCTGAACGAAATCGTGCTTGGGCGACGCGGCATAACTGCGGGCACGGCGCTCCGCCTCGCTCGCTACTTCCACACCTCCGCCGATTTCCGGATAGGCCTGCCAAGCATTTTGCGAACTACGCACCGCCGAGCGCAATCCGGACGCGACATCAACAAATCGGTGAAACCGTGTCGCGTGGCCGCTTAACGAACCAGTAGTCACCAAAATCTCAAGGAATTTTTTCGCTGATTCCAAACCGTTTAGTCGAAAAACGGCCATTCAGACCGTTGGCGCCATGCTATCCCTCAAACCGAGGAGACAACTCACACTCATGGCAACACCAAAGCAAATCGAAGCAAACCGCCGCAATTCTCAAAAATCCACCGGCCCCAAAACCGCCCTCGGCAAAGCCCGCTCCCGCCTCAACGCCATCCGCGACAACATCACCGGCCAGATCACCACTCTCACCAATGAAGAACGTCCCGTCTTCGAATCCATCCGCGCCGGCCACATCGAAGCCCTCAATCCCCAAACCCCCGAAGAAACCAAACTGGCACAGGCCATAGCCTGGGACGCCTGGCGTCTCGACCGCATCCGAGCCACCGAAATGAACATCCATGCCCACGGCATAGCCACCTTCCTGGAAAACGACGAGGAAGAACCCGATGCCGGCAACGAGGAAGATCCCCTCCTGACTGCCTTCGCCGAAGCCCACACCTTCCTCACTCACTCCCGCCGCCTCGAACTCCTCAGCCTCTACGAAACCCGGTTAACCCGAAACCTCCACCGCAACCGCGAGCTGCTCCGCGTCCTACAAACCGATCGCCAGACCCGCCAAACCCGGCAACGTGAAGAAGAAATCCTCCTCGCCCGCTTCCACGAAATCAAAGAAACCAAATACGAAGCACCACCTGCCCTAACGCCCAATGGCTTCGTTTTTTCAACCCACGAAATCACCAGCGCGGCCGAACGCCAGCGCAACCTGGAAGCGGCGGCCTACACCCTCAACACCTGGGAACCCTGGCGCAAATTCGGCCACACCGGCGCCGGCAACCCCGACCTCTTCGTCGATATCCCCCGATACCCGCCACCCTCGAACGCCCCAAAGAAAATCCACGGCATCTCGAAGGAATCGGTAGCCATCCGCCGCCACTACCACCCCGAAGAATTCGAAAAGAAACGAGCCTGAATCACGGACACCCGACTCAGACGATATACTCTCAATGCCTCATGAAACTAGCCTTCATTGACTACGCCATCCTGGTGCTCTACTTCTCCTTCGTCCTGGGCATCGGCTGGCGTCTCCGCAAATCCGTGACCTCGGCGGGCGACTTCCTCACCGCCGGCCACAAAGTCCCCCTCTGGATCACCAGCCTCGCCTTCCTCGCCGCCAATCTCGGAGCTCAGGAAGTCGTAGGCATGTGCGCCTCCGGTGCCAAATACGGCATCATGACCTCGCACTTCTACTGGATCGGCGCCGTCCCCGCCATGCTTTTCGTCGGCGTTTTCATGATGCCCTTCTACTACGGCAGCCGCGCCCGTTCCGTGCCCGAATACCTCAAGCTCCGCTTTGACGAAAAAACCCGCGGCCTCAACGCCATCGCCTTCGCCGTCATGACGCTGTTCTCCTCCGGCATCTCCATGTACGCCCTCGGTCGCATGTTTCAGCTTGTCCTCGGCTGGTCTTTCGACGCTTCCGTCATCCTCTCCGCAGTCATCGTCCTCATCTACACCTACCTCGGCGGCCTGCGCAGCGCCATCTACAACGAGGTCCTCCAGTTCTTCCTCATCGTCATCGGCTTCGCGCCGCTCTCCATCGTCGCCGTGCAGCGCTCCGGCGGCTGGTCCGGCATGCAGCAGCGCCTGCCTGACGTAATGACCCACACCTGGAAATACATCGGCGACGCCACCCAAAACCCCATGGGCGTCGAAGCCTTCGGCCTCTTCGCCGGTCTCGGCTTCGTCCTCTCCTTCGGCTACTGGTGTACCGACTTCCTCGTTGTCCAGCGAGCCATGGCCGCGCCCGATATGTCCGCCGCGCGCCGCACCCCGCTCCTCGCCGCCTTCCCGAAGATGGTCATGCCGTTCATCGTCATCGTCCCGGGCATCGCTGCCCTCGCACTCACCAAATCCAACGGCGGCTACGCACTCCCCATGAAAGGCGCGGGCTACGATTACGACCAGGCCCTCACCACCCTCATGGCGCAGTTCTATCCCAGCGGCATTCTCGGCGTTGGACTCACCGCCCTCATGGCATCCTTCATGTCCGGCATGGCAGGCAACGTTACCGCGTTCAATACGGTTTTCACTTACGACATCTACCAGGGCTACATCCGCCCCAACGCCACAGACACCCACTACCTCAACGTCGGCCGCATCACCACCGTTGTCGGCATCGCGCTCTCCATTGCCACCGCCTACCTCGCCACACAGTTCAACAACATCATGGACTTCCTGCAACTCGTCTTCGGCTTCGTGAATGCGCCGCTGTTCGCCACCTTCCTGCTGGGCATGTTCTGGAAGCGCACCACCGGACACGGCGCCTTCTTCGGCCTTCTCACCGGCACTGCCGCCGCGGCTACAACCTACGGACTCACGCTCGCCGAAGACAAAGGTGGCTTCATCAGGAACATTCACACCTTCCCGTCAACAATGGCGCAGAATTTCTGGATCGCCATCTTCGCCTGGTCCACCTGTTTCCTCGTGACGATCGCCGTCAGCCTCGCCACCAGCCCCAAAGCCGACGCCGAACTTCGCGGACTTGTCTACGGACTCACCGACGTTCCGCGCGACGAAGGCAGGCCCTGGTATCAGCGGCCCGCTCCGCTGGCGCTCGTCGTATGTGGCGCGCTGATTGCTCTGAATCTGATCTTCCTCTAGGCGAAAAAACATGCTCGACTTACGTTTACCTTCCGGACTTTTCTTCGCCATCACCGGCATTGCGCTCGTGATCTACGGCATCGCGATCCCCGCGAATATCAACGTCTATACGGGCGCCTTCATGGCGGCCTTCGGCATCGTGCTCCTGCTGCTCGCGCGCCGAGCGGCAAAGGCGTGAAGGTCCGCGCACCAGGCCGCGTCAACCTCATCGGAGAGCACACGGACTATAACGAGGGCTTCGTCCTCCCGATTGCCCTTCAGCTGGAAACGCGCATCGAATCGGAGCCGTCGCCCGATGGCAAGCTACACGTCCGTTCGGTAGCGCGTAATGAAACCCGGACCTTCGAAAACCCGTCCTCAGCCACACGCCAAAACGACTGGACCGACTATGTAATCGGAGTAGCGCGGCAGTTGCCCTGGCGTCCCTTGTCCATGAAGATCGGAAGCACCGTGCCCGAAGGAGCGGGACTGAGTTCTTCGGCGGCGCTGGAAGTAGCCACAGCGCTTACGTTCGCCGAATCGATGGATCGCCTCGAAATGGCCAAACTCTGCCAGCGAGCCGAGATCGAATTCGTAGGGATGCCCTGCGGAATCATGGATCAGTACGTCTCCATCTTCGGCCAGCGCCACGCTGCTTTGAAGATCGACTGCCGATCGCTCGAATCCGAATCGGTTCCTCTGCCGGATGGCGTCTCCATCATCGCCGTGAACTCGATGGTCAAGCACCAGCTCGGAGACTCCGCCTATCGAACGCGGGTAGCCGAGTGTGCCGAAGCCTGCCGCGAAGCGGGAGTAGCGTCATTGCGAGACGCGACGCTCGAACAGGTGGCCCACAGCAAACGAGGGCGCTATGTGGTGATGGAGAACCAAAGAGTACTCGACTTCGTGGAAGCCTCCCGCCGCAACGACCTTGAAACCATGGGCCGCTTGTTCCTCGAGTCCCACGCAGGCATGCGCGACGACTACGAAATTTCCTGCCCGGAAATCGACTTCCTGGTCGAAACCGCGTCGAAGATCCACGGCTGCTACGGAGCCAGAATGACCGGAGGAGGGTTCGGAGGCTGCACCGTAAACCTGGTCGAATCGGGATCGGTCCGGCAATTCAGCGAGTCAATCCGAAACGCTTATCCCCGAGCGCAAGTGATTGAATGCACTCCGTCGGACGGAGCGTCGATTTTGTGAAAATATTTGAGAAACGTTTCGTGGGGATCGCACTCTATCCAACAGCAGTACGCTCCTACCGGGGCGCGCAGGCAGGAGAGCACCGCCCAAGCCGCCCCGGAACCCAGCTACTTTTGGTCGTTCAGGACCGCCAGACAAGCCAGCGCGAACGCCGGCAGATCGTCCGGCTTCCTGGAAGTCACCAGATTTCCGTCGCGAACCACTTCGGAATCTTCCCAGACAGCGCCCGCGTTCGCCACATCGTCTTTGATCGCAAAGAAGGAAGTAGCTTTCTTTCCGCGAAGCACGTCCGCCGAGCACAATACCCACGGCCCGTGGCAGATCGCCGCGACCAGCTTTCCCTGGCTGTTGACCTCCTTCACAAAGTCAATCGCCGTCTTGTGCCGCCGAATGAAATCCGGAGCGAAGCCGCCCGGCGCGATCACGCCGTCAAAGTCGGAAGCCTTAGCGGTGTCATAGCCAATCTCGGCCTTGCACGGATAACCCAGCTTACTCGGATAAGTCGCCCCGGCCGTGGCTCCCACGGTCACAACCGTAACTCCGGCCTCGCGAAGACGGTAAAGCGGATACCAGACTTCCATCTCCTGATACTGCTGGTCCACCAGCATTGCAACGCGTTTAGCGCTCACGTTCAATCTCCAGAATCTTACCGACGCGGCGAGCGTGACGCTCGGCCCCGGAGAACTTCGCATTCAGATAAGTGGTTGCGATCTCGACCGCGAGCGACTCCCCAACCACTCGGGCGCCCATGCAGATCACATTTGCGGAATCGTCTTCCACACACTGGTGAGCCGAGAACGTATCGTGACAAGTGCCGGCCAGAACACCCTTGAACTTGTTCGCCGCGATGCAGGCGCCAACGCCGCTGCCGCAGAGCAAAATCGCCCGCTCGGCGCGTCCGCTCTGAATCTCCTGCGCCACAAGTCGCGCGATATCGGGATAATCGACCGGATCGGTCGAACAAGTTCCGAGATCTGTAACCGTGTGCCCAAGGCCCCTTGCGACCTCGATCAGGCGATTCTTAAGCGGGAAACCGGCATGATCCGCTGCGATAGCAATCTTCATCCGAGCCCCATTTTATCGTGGGCCTGCCGGTTGAAAGAATTGCTCGGCAATCTCCGCATTTGGAGCGACGATGAACGGCTGCTTTCGAACATTCCAGACCGGCTCCTTTCGCTCGGATCCCCAAACCGTCCAGCCGGCCTCGAGAGCAATCACCTGAGGCGGAATCAGGTCGAGATCTTCTCCGGCCCCGAAGTTCGCGTAAACATCCTGTCCCCCGAAAAGACACAGCATGACGTTGCCCCCGGCGTTACCCGCGCCGGTCGATGCCGCTACGAGTCCGCTCTGATGTACCCGCGATGCACGTTCTCGTTCGCTCTCGTTCATCTTGCTGCTGATCGGCACGCACGCCACGAACCCCCGCGGCGATCGAGCCGGGCGCTTCGATACCTGCCGAGTCTCGCCCAACTCGAAGTTCCCGTTCCGAAACGCGCTGCGCTGAAAGAAAGCGCCTCCGCCGCGAATCGCCCAAACAAGCCGCCCCAGACAAACGGGCTCTTCGGAAAGCGGTATAAACACCTCGGGTTGAAGCACGACGCCGATCTGTGGAATTCCGTCAACCACATAGTGCGCCATTACTGCGTACCAGTTGCCGCCCGCCGCGAAGTGATTCGTTCCATCCAGCGGATCGGCGCCGACAATCTTCGCGCCCGGCTTTCCGATAACGCCGGACTCTTCCAGGTGGAACGTGATTGTGGAATCGAGGCGTTCGCGGAATACCCGCAGCATCGCGGCATCCGAATTCCGGTCCGCCCGGGTTACCAGTTCCGTCGAATCCTTATAGCTCTCGCCGGTGTCGCCGCCCGCGCGGATGGCCAGAACTTCCCGCCCTCCGGCAAGTACAGCGTCGATCAGAACGTCCCGAATTTCAATCAGGTTAGCCATACCGATTCCATGCTATCGTCTTACTTGGAGCGTTCCTGCGACGCAGGTGGAGGCCCATCATTTTTGATCCAACACTCAAGAATGAGGGAGTTGGCCCATGGGCGTCTGTGCGCTGGTCCCTGCCGGTCTTAACCGGTGGATGGCCCCTAAGGACGTCCGGTTGATTCCCACCCTTTACAAAAGGGGGTCAAAAAACGGGCGGAAACGGCGAAGCGGTGCGCTCCAGACTCACCCTTCCAGACTTGGAATCCTGGACTAAGCTTCCGCGGGTTTAGGAGCTTCTTCCTCAGGGGGCAGGAAGCGGATGCTGCTGGCGGCGATCTTTCCGTTGCGGTCCATTCCGAGTTCGTAAACGATGCGCTTGCCGGGCAGGAGTTCGGTGGCGTCACCTTCCTGGAGCCGCGAAACGTGGAAAAAGATATCCTTGCCGCCGGAATCGGGGCGCAGGAATCCAAAGCCCTTTTCGCCGAAGTAGGTCATGATGGCGCCGGTCTGAACTTCGGCCGGAGCGTCTTCGCCGCCTTCGCCGGTTGCGGCAACGGCAGCCTGTGGCCGTCCGGTTTTATCGCCCACGCCCTGTTTCAGCAGCGCCAGATCTTCGTCCGTGAGTTCGCCTGCTGGCGCACTCGATTCGGACGGCATCTTCAGATTGGGATTTTTCTTCTGTGCTTCTTCAAAAAGGCGGCGCTGTCTGGCGTTCAAGTCGGGGAATCCTTAATTGGTACTAAGCCTTCGATTTCGCGCGGGTCTTTTTGACCTTCGCGGGAGCTTCCGCCTCGCCGCCCTCGGCGGTGACTTCGGCTTTGGCCTTGCGGGCGCGGGCGCGCTTTTCGGCCGGGGGCTGGCGGTCGCTCTTCTTCAGATTGCCGATGACCATGCCGGTGACAAACTTCTTTTCGCCGTGGTCGTCGAACTTAATGACAATGCGCTCTTCCGTGTGCGAGAGCACGGTGCCAAGACCGAAGGTCAGGTGCTCGACCTGAGCTCCCTGGTTATAACTGGCCATATTGTTGGGGATGACTCCTTGTAATAATACGAGCGAGCGTGAAGTCGAGGGCAGACACGCAAAGCCTTGTCTTTATAGTACCATGTCGGGACGGAGTGCTGATTTTAAACAACATCCGCGAATGGCTGGTACGGGAAGGCGTCCATTTTCGCGAAGTCCATCATGAGCCGACGCGGACTTCGGAGGAGTCGGCTCGGGCTCGCGGCGAAGAACTGAAGATTGGCGGGAAGGCGCTGCTAGTTAAGGTGGATTCCGAGTTTCGGCTCTTTGTGCTGAGCGCGGAGCGAAAACTGGATTCGGCGGCGATCAAAACGCATTTTGGCGCGAAGAAGACCCGATTCGCTACCGCGGAGGAACTGATGGAGAAGACTGGTTTGGTTCCGGGTTCGGTACCGCCATTCGGAGCGCCGATACTTCCGTTCCCGTTGTACGTCGATCCGTCAGTGTTTGAGAATTCCCGGGTGGCATTTAATGCCGGATCGCTGACGGACTCGATTGTCATGCCGATTGAGGATTACAAACGCCTGGCCCAGCCGCAGATGTTTCAATTTGCGGAGATTGCAAAGTCGTGACAATTGCGATCTGACCTGGGCGCAACCTACAGAAAATGATGATTCGTGTCCTGTTATTGCTGTTGCTGACCGGAACTGCCTGGGGACAGGCGAAGTTCGAAGCGGTTGCGATCCGTCCGTGCCGAGATACGCCCTATGACGGTGCGAAGTTCGTTGAGGAAGCGCCCGGGCATCTTCGTTTTATTTGTGTGACGGTCGATCAGATGGTTCGATATGCGCACCTCTGGCACGGATCGACCTATTGGAAGACCGATCCAAAGACCGGAGAGCCCGGGTTCAAGATTTCAAATCGCCAGCGGAGTCAGACCATCAAGGGAAGTCCGGGATGGCTGAACTCGCAACGGTATAACATCGATGCGCGGGCTGCGGTGCCGGCGAATCCGGATTTGATGTATGGGCAGATGCTGCCGGCACTTCTTCGCGACCGATTCCATCTAAAGATTCATACCGAACCGCGTGAAGTTTCCGTTTACTTCCTGACCGTGGCTAAAGGCGGTTCGCATCTGAAGCCGTTCAAAGCCGGCAGTTGCTTCCAGGTGACGAACGACAGTCATCCGGCGCCACGGACCGCAGGCTCGGCTGCTCCACTTCCGATCTGCGGCCTGAGTGGTTCGCCGAAGGGGATGGATCTGCGCGGCTTGTCGTTCGCGGGGCTTTCCGATCAGCTATCGCTCTTCTCGGAAAAGGATGTCGTCGACAGGACCGGGATCGAAGGCCGCTTTGAAGGGCACATCGATGTACCGTTCACCGATCTGATGAGAGCGCGCCCGGCTGCGCAGGAGGCCGGCACGGCGTCCGACCCTGGCGGCACGCTGCAGGATGCAGTCAGGGCGATGGGGCTGAAACTGGAAAATGGCAAGGCCACTTACGATTTTCTGGTGATCGATCACGTTGAGAAACCCAGCGCTAATTAGCCAGGTACTTCGCGGTTAACGATCGCTTCGATTTGAGGAGAGCGGAAGGCGTTCCTTCGAAGACCACTTCGCCGCCTCTGGCTCCGCCTTCGGGGCCGAGATCGATGATCCAGTCGGCTCGGCGGATTACGTCGAGGTTGTGCTCGATCACAATTACGGTGTTGCCTGCATCGACGAGGCGATCGATGATCTTCAGCAGGTGCCCGATGTCGGACATGTGGAGTCCTGTGGTTGGTTCGTCCATCACGTAGACGCTGCCCTCTTTGTGGAGTTCGCTGGCGAGCTTGATGCGCTGGCATTCGCCGCCGGAGAGCGTGCTCAGCGGCTGGCCCAGGGTGAGATAACCGAGGCCTACATCGTGCATTGCCTGCAGCCGCTTTACGATTTCGCGGCGTTTGCTGAAATGCTGCACCGCTTGTTCCACCGTCATCGCTAAGACGTCGGTGATGGATTTGCCGTCGAGCCTGTATTGGAGAACCTCGTCACGGAAGCGGCGCCCCTGGCAGACTTCGCAGGGGGACTTGAAGGCATCGAGAAATGCGAGATCTGTGTAGACCACTCCGGTTCCGTTGCAGGCTTCGCAGGCGCCTTTTGAATTGAAGCTGAACAGGCCGGCATCGACTTTGTTGGCGGAGGCGAAGGCTTTGCGGAGGTCGTCCATTACGCCGGTGTAGGTGGCGGGGTTGCTGCGTGTGGTTGCTCCTACGGCGGACTGATCGATCACGATTGCGCCGGGATGCTGCGTCAGGAAGACTTCGTTGATTAGTGAACTCTTGCCCGATCCCGCTACTCCCGTCACTGCTGTAAGGACTCCCTTTGGGATATCGACTGAGACACTCTTCAGGTTGTTGACGCCGGCATTGTTGATTTGCAGTTTGCCTGAGGTCTTGCGTACCTCTTTCTTAATGGGCAACGTTTGGGTCAGGTGTTGCCCGGTCAGCGTGCCTGATTTGAGAAGGCCCTTGTAGCTGCCTTCGAAGACGATGTGTCCGCCGGCGCTGCCTGCTCCGGGACCGACATCGACGATGTGATCGGCTGCTGCAATGACGGCGGGATCGTGCTCGACGACGATCACGGTGTTGCCCTTGTCGCGCAGTTTGCCGAGCAGTTCGTTGAGGCGGTGCACATCGCGCGGATGCAGGCCGACGCTCGGTTCATCGAAGATGTAGGTGACATCCACGAGGCTGCTGCCGAGATGCTTCACCATGCGGACGCGCTGCGATTCGCCGCCGGAGAGGGTATCGGTTTCGCGATTGAGGCTGAGGTAGTCGAGGCCGATATCGACTACGGCCTGGAGACGATGCGTGACGGCCGCGACGATTTGCGCGGCCTTCGGATCTTTGATGGCGCGCACGAGTTTGAGGAGGTCGCCGATTTCGAGCGCGGCGAAGTCGGCGATATTGCGTCCGTCGATGCGGCTTTCGAGAGCGGCGGCGTTGAGGCGCTGCCCTTTGCAGGCGGGGCATTCGCGCGGCTTGAGGTAAGGCATTACCGCTTTTTGGGTTCGTTCGCTCAGGGTTTTGATGTCGCGGCGAACGTAGGAGCGCTCGATGCGTTCGAGGATGCCAGCATAGGTGAGGTTGATGTTGCGTCCTCCGAACTGCACCTGGAATTTCTTGTCTTTGCCCCAGAGCAGAAGCTGCATTTCGTCTTTGGTGAATTTCGAGAGCTTCTTATCGTTATCGAAGTAGCCGCTCAGCGTGTAGGCCTGGTTCTCCCATTCGCCGAAGAAGGGCACCTGGATGGCGCCCTGGTTGAGGGATTTTGTGAGGTCGAGAAAATCGTCTGAGACTACGCCGACTTTCCTGCCGAGACCTCCGCATTCGGTGCAGGCTCCGCGCGGATCGTTGAAAGAGTAGGCGATGGCCGGTCCGGCGGATGGCTTTCCCACGCGCGAGAAGAGGAGACGGAGAACGCCCTGGATGTCGGTGACCGTTCCTACTGTGGAGTGCGAGCCGCCGCCGAGGCGCTTCTGATCGACGACGACGGCCATGGTGAGATTTTCGATGGCGTCGGCGTCAGGCTGCGGATACTTCGGGAGGAAGTTGCGGATGAAAAGCGAGAAGTTTTCGTAGAGCTGCCGCTGGGCTTCGGTGGCGAGCGTGTCGAAGACGATGGAAGATTTGCCCGAGCCGGAAACTCCCGTGAAGATGGTGAGTTTCCGGCGCGGGATTTCAAGCGATACGTCTTTGAGATTGTTTTCGCGTGCGCCGCGAATGGAGATGAAGTCGGCCATGTAAGTTGGCGCTACGCGCCCGGCGGATTCCATTTTGGCAGCTCGATTCCGAACTGTGCCGCATACTCGCCGTTGAGGCGCTGCCATCCACCGAATTTCATGGCGTCGGGACCGACCATGCGGCCGAGGGGATCGCCCGCGATGAGGTGGTCGAGAACATCGAGGCAGATGTGCCAGCCCGCAGCGCCCATGGAGATGTAGGGCTTTGCGATGTTGTGGAAGAGCCTGAGGTGAGTGCCCGTGGGCGTGGGGGCGAGTTCCCAGCGGAGGTTGAAGCCGCCCCAGTTGTATTCGAGCAGCCGGGGTGGGTCGGCGCGCTTGACGGTGGTTTCGCTGGCGGGCATGCCGGGCGCGCCTACGGTGGTGAGGTGGGCTTTGTTGCCTGTGGCTGCGAGGCTGGCGTCGGCATCGAAGGGGCACCATTCGCGGAGTTGTGCGGGATCGGTGAGGGCCTGCCAGACTTTTTCGGGGGAGTGGTGGAGGTCGCGTGTGACGACGAGGGTCCAGTTGTCGCCGTCTTTAAGGATTTCGGCGCCGCGGGCGGGGCCGGGGTTGTATTGTTCGCGAGGCGTCATTAGTTTGCTGCCTTTCTTATTTTTGTTCGTTTGGCCGCAGTGCGTTTCTTTGCGCGCGGCGTTGGGGGATCTATGCGGTCGAGGTGACGTTCGAGAGCGTCGAGGCGGTTGGACCAGAAGCGGCGGAACTGGGCGAGCCAGTTGTCTAATTCTTCGAAGGGTTGGGGACGGAGCCGGTAGAGGCGCCGCTGGGCGTCTACGGTGACTTCTACGAAGCCTGCATCGCGGAGGACTTTGAGGTGACGGGAGACGGCGGGTTGGGAAAGGTGGAGGCGGCGCTCGAGTTCTCCGACGGATTGCTGTGAGGTGATGAGGAGAGAGAGGATGGCGCGGCGGTTGGGTTCGGCGATAATTTCGAACGCGTTGGTCACGCAGTTAATATACGCCATTACGCATATTCGCGTCAAGGAATATATACGAGGAAGAAAGGAATTGAGACAGACAAAGGCCCATCGGACTTTTCGGGCCGCTTCTCGGAGACCGGGCGAGGAGGCGGTAGGCACGGCGGCTCCGTCAATTATTTCCGTTCGTGCGTTCTATCAAACTGAATATCTGCGACATTTAGTACAATTGCAGGCACAGGAGTGGACCACATAATAATGCCCACGCTCTTCGAAACAGATAACGAGCTTGTTGAGCTAGAAGATCAGCGGACGGAGGAAGGCGACGCGCAAGAAGTCCAGCCGTTTCGATATTCGATCTCAAGTTACGGCGCCGACTACCCGGTTGATGGGCTCGTAAAGCGTATTCGAGACGGCGCCATCTACGTTCCTAAATTCCAACGAGAGTTTGTCTGGGATATCAAAGAGGCGTCTCGCTTCGTAGAGTCTCTGCTACTTGGGTTGCCGGTACCAAGCATTTTCTTATCCAAAGAACCCGAGACAGGCAAACTCCTCGTAGTTGACGGTCAGCAGCGACTTCTTTCGCTCCGCAGCTTTTATCAGGACATCTGGGAGCCTACGGGAAAGGAATTCCGTCTAAAAGGTGTTCAGCCAGAGTTTGAGGGTAGAACCTATAGCGAGCTACGAGAAGAGGACCGCCGGCAACTCGATGATGCGATTCTGCACGCAATCGTGTTTAAGCAGGACGAGCCCTCGCAGGATGAGAGCAGTGTCT
Source organism: Acidobacteriota bacterium (assembly GCA_048498815.1). Lineage (GTDB taxonomy): Bacteria > Acidobacteriota > Terriglobia > Bryobacterales > Bryobacteraceae > BOG-234. The sequence continues at coordinate 14,206 of JBEHXG010000012.1, forward strand.
ATGAGGTTTTTCAGCGCCTCAATACGGGCGGAAAGAAACTCACGCCCCAGGAGGTTCGGAGCGCTGTTCACCACTCGGGGCGCATCCGTGATCTGTTGGCCGAACTCAACGAGTATGGCCCCTGGCGTGAAATTTACGGACCGGAAGACAGCCGGATGCGAGACCAAGAGCTCATTCTCCGATTTCTGGCGCTCCTTCACGAAGGACGGAGTTATCAAAAGCCGATGGTTACGTTTCTCAACTCTTATATGGGCAGGCACAAGAACCTGAGCGATCGGGACGCTACTGCGTTGAGTGAGAGTTTCCGGAGCGCTATCGATCTGGTTTATCGAGCTGTTGGAACGCGGGCGTTTCGGCCAGTACGAGCATTGAATGCTGCAGTGTTTGACTCCGTTCTTGTGGGGGCGGCCAAACGTCTTGAAGCGGGTCCGGTGACAGACTCTGGCTCATTCGAGACTGCCTATCGCGCGCTCCTTTCGGACGCGGATTTTCTTGATGCCTGCGGGCGTGGAACCGCAGGTAATGAGCGTGTTCGCACCCGCCTGGGTCTTGCAGAGGCGGCGTTTGCTGTGGTTATATGAGCCACGTCGAGATCACCCGTCAGCGCCAGCGTCTGGACGATCTATTCGAAAAGGCCAAGAGCCTTCCTGACGCGGAGTTTCAATCGCACTGGTCGCGATACTTGTGCGTTTTGGTAAGCGGCTTCCTTGAGAATTCGATCCGACTTACTTACGCCGAGTACGCTCGAAATCGGGCCGATTCTTCGGTTAGCAACTTTGTCGAGAGCCGTCTCAGGCAGTTTCAGAACCCCAAGATGGGGACTATCCTGGAGTTGGCTGGAGGCTTCAGCCAAGAGTGGCGACAAAACCTGGAACTGAGTACTGTTGGGCGATTGGCCGAATCGGTCAATAGTATTGTCGGCAACAGGCACAAGATAGCTCATGGCGAGTCCGTGGGAATCACGCTGGTCACGTTGGGGCAGTACTACCGGGACGCACTGGTGGTGATTGACCAAGTCCGCCAATTATGCAGTTTGCAGGTTTGATCGCCGGGGGCCGTCTCAAGAAACAGATTCAGAGTTACAATTGCGTTTTTCCGCGAATCTTCGTGACGCGGCTTCACTGGAATGTCGAGTTCCGGGACAGCGCGACGTACCCGCCGTCTTCGCGTTCGATGATCGCGGTCAGACGTTGCGATGGATTCATACTACTTCGAGACTTCGGATTCGATTGCGTCGAGTTCGCGGCCGGCTTCGGACCATTTGCCTTTGCTGGATAGCTCTTTGTAGCGGTCCAAGTGCTGGCGGATGGATTGGATTCTGGGGTCTGTTGCCGGCGATGCCGCCGTCGGTTGTTGTGGAGTGGGCGATGGCTCGGGCGCGGATTCCGGCGCTGCGCTTACACCATTGATCTGCGCTAACGCTTCTTCGTAGGTGTCGGCGTAGATGATGCGATTGCCCATTACCAGGACCACCTTCTTCAGTTGCGGCATTCGGGCTTCTGTTGCCTGCAGGTAGATCGGAGAGATATAGAGGAAGGTATCGCCGATGGGCAGGACGAGGGTTTGTCCTCTGAGAACTGTTGATCCCTGCTGATTCCACAGAGTCAGGTCTTTTGAGATGTTTTGGTCCTGGTTGATGCGGGCGTTCACCTGCATTGGTCCCTGGATCAATTCCTGCTTGGAGAGCTGCATTACGGTCAATTCGCCCAGGTGCTCACCGTCGCACCGTGCCAACATGACTCCGATCAGGTTTTCCTTTGTCACCGGCGTGAACGTGGTCATCAGCAGATACTCCGGCTTCGTTTCGCCCGGCACGGTCGCGTAGACGTAGGTCGGCGCGACGGGCTGCGGCTGGCCGTTTTGTCCGTTGGAATAGTTGGCCAGGTCCCACACGTCTTCGTTGTTGTAGAAGGCCTGCGGGTTGCGCATGTGATAGAGGCGGTAAATATCGGCCTGCACGCGGAAGAGATCTTCGGGATAGCGGGTGTGGGCTCGCATTGCGGCGGGCATCTTCGCCGCGTCTTCGTAGAGCGAAGGGAAGAGCGCGCGGTAGGCGCCGATCACCGGGTCCGATTTGTCGAAGACGTAGATGTGGGTCTCGCCGTCATAGGCGTCGACGGTGGCCTTGACGGCGTTGCGCATGTAGTTAATGCCGTCATAGGTCTGGATCTCGCGGGAAAACGGGTATGCGTCGGATGTCGTGTAGCCGTCGATCATCCAGACTTCGCGTCCTTCGGGAGTGATGACGAGGTAGGGGTCGTTATCCCACTTCAGGTAGGGCGCAAGGATCTGCACGCGGTCGCGGACGCGGCGGTGGATCATCATGCGGCTCTTGTCGTTGAGATAGCTGGTGAGCAGAATGGTCGACTCGCCATAGTGCCAAGCGGCGGCGGCGCGGACGAGAAGAGACGAGATGGGAAAGCCGCCTTTGCCCGCGTAGTGCGACTTCGCGTTATCGGCGCCCTGCGGATAGTTGAATTCCATCTGCTCGGTGTTGACCAGGGCGGGGTCCTGCTGAAGTTCGCCGTAGTAGAGCTCGGGTCGGGTGAGCTTGACGCTGGGCGTGTGGATCTCGGGCGGCATGTCGTTGACGAGATAGACCGGCTGGCCCTCGGGCGTGAGCTTTGAGACTTCGGCGAGGACGAGTCCATAGCCGTGCGTGTAGATGAAGTGCGAGTTGATCCAGCTGGACTGGCCACCGGAGAGCTGGTTGATATCGAGCTCCCGCGGCGAGAGCAGGACCTGGCGCGGCTGGCCATCGATGTTGTAGCGATCCACGTCGGTGTCGTGAAAGGCGTAGTAGGTGCGGAGGGCCTGCATCTGGGTGACGGTGTCGTGGAAAGGACGCCAGTCCCAGAGGCGGACGTTGTCGAGGAGGAGCTTGTTCTTTGCGGTGTCGATGGCGTCGCCGGGGTTGGTGTGGGTTTCTACTTCGCGGATTTCGGAAGTGAGTCCGTAGGCTGCGCGAGTGGCTTCGATGTGCGAGGCGATGTAGGGGCGCTCGAGCGAGATTTCGTTGGGCTTGACGTAGAAGGAGTTGGCAAGCGAAGGGACGATCCAGAGAAGAAGGAGGCTGACGCCTGCCACTCCGCCCGCCGCGATCCAGCGCTTCGCGATGATCAGAGCGGCCGCGATTGCGAGCGCGGCGATTACGAGCGCGTTGAGGGGCAGGACGAAGTGGTCGTCTGTATAGTCGATGCCGGTGAGGAATCTGTGCTGGTTCCAGACCATGGCGAAACGGTCGAGGTAGTAGCGGCAGGCTACGGCGATGAGGAAGAACGCCGCGGCGCCGCGGAGGAAGCGGGATTCGAGGCCGCCTTCCAGTTTGAGGAAGGAGAGGTCGGCGTGACCTTGTGAAAGATCGGGGAGAGTAAAGCGGAGCTGCCAGCCTCTGGCGACGAGGAGATAGGTGAGGATGGCGAGGATGACGATGGCGAGGACGAAGCCGCGCAGGTCCGACCAGAAGGGCAGGTCGAACATGTAGAACGCGGCGGATTTGTGGAAGACAGGGTCGGCGAAGAGCTTCGACGTATCGAGCGCGCGGCTGCCGGCGAAGCGCATGATGGTGGGGCCGTCGAGTGTGGCATCGGCAGCAAGGAAGGAGAGAACCAGGAGCGCGATGGCGGCGAGGCGGGAGTAGATGGGGTAGTCGCTGGAGCGGCCTCCGGCGAAGCGGATGGCGCGGGCGTGGGTGATGAGGAGGACGATCCAGGCGATGACGGTGGCGACGAGAACAGGCGTGGTTTGCCACGCATACGTATCGAGCCAGGTGTTGACCTGGCCCATTTCCTTCCACCATGAGTAGTCGATCAGGATCGAGGCGCCCCAACCGGCAAAGGCCAGGATGATCACGGCGGCGGCGCCGAGGGCGATGAGGCCGAGGCGTGGGGGGCGTCGTCCGTTGATCAGTCTCTCTGCCATGCAATACCGCCTCCTACGACGGTTGCGACCTGTCCACCTTTAAACTTGCGGCCGGAGAACGGGGAGTTGCGGCTTTTGGACTGGGATTCGCGGACGTCGAAGGTCCATTCGGTTTCGAGGTCGAAGAGAGTGACGTCGCCGGGCGCGCCGGGGGCCAGTGTTCCGCGGTTCAGTCCGAGAATTCGCGCAGGGCCTGTGGTGAAGAGCTCGACGGTGCGCATGAGATTGATGTGGCCCGGATGGAGGAGTTCGGAGAGGGTGAGTCCGATGGCGGTTTCAAGGCCGGTGATGCCGAAGGGGCAACGTTCGAACTCCTGCATTTTTTCGTCGCCGGGATGCGGTGCGTGGTCGGTCGCGATGGCGTCGACGGTGCCGTCCTTGATGCCTTCGATAATGGCGTCTACGTCATGGTGATGACGCAGTGGCGGCTTCATTTTGTAATTGCTGTCGTAGGCGGTGAGTTCGGCGTCGGTGATGGCGAAGTGGTGCGGGGTGACTTCGCAGCTTACTTTGATGCCGCTTTTTTTCGCGAATCGGACCATCGCCATGGAGCGCATGGTGGAGAGGTGCGCGACGTGGAACCAGGCGCCGGTGAGTTCGGCGAGCAGGAGATCGCGCGCGACGATGACGTCTTCCGATGCGGAAGGAATGCCGCGCAGACCGAGGCGCACGGACATGGGGCCTTCGTGCATGTCGCCGCCGGCGCTGAGGTTGAGGTCTTCGCAGTGGTCGATGACGGGGATGTTGAGCGAGCGGGCGAGTTCCATTGCGCGGCGCATGACGCGCGCGTTCATGACGGGGCGTCCATCGTCTGAGATGGCCACGATGCCGGCTTCGCGCATGGAGCCGATGGCAGCGAGCTCTTCGCCCTTGCTGCCTTTCGTAATGGCGCCGATGGGGAAGACGTTGACGGGCGCGACTTCGCGGGCGCGCTGCACGATGTAGCTGGTGACAGTGGCGCTGTCATTCACCGGGCTGGTGTTGGGCATGCAGCAGATGGTGGTGAAGCCACCCGCGGCTGCGGCGCGCGCGCCGGTTTCGATGGTTTCGGCGTGTTCGATACCGGGCTCGCGCAGATGCACGTGCATGTCGATGAAACCGGGGGCGACGATGGATCCGGCGGCGTCGAGCGTGGGGATGCCGGCGGCTTTGAGGTTCGGGCCTACGGCTTCGATTTTTCCTTTGACGATCAGAACGTCGGCGGGGCCATCGAAGCTGGAGGCGGGATCTACTACTCGGCCACCTTTGATGAGGAGTGAACTCAAGCGAAGATCCTTTCGAGGACTGCCATGCGGACGGCTACTCCGTTTTCCACCTGATTGAGGATGGCGGAGCGCTGGCTGTCGGCTACATCGGAGCTGAGCTCGCGGCCGCGATTGATGGGACCAGGATGCATGACGATGACGTCGGGTTTCGCGAGCGCGAGGTGCTCGAGCTGGAGTCCGAAGAAGCGGAAGTATTCGCCCGCCGCCATGGGGGCTTCGTGCTGGCGTTCGAGCTGGACGCGGAGCATCATGATGACGTCGACGTCTTTGATGGCTTCCTTCATGTCGTAGGAGAGGCGCACGCCGGGCGCCAGCCGGGCGAGCTCGGGCGGGACGAGAGAAGGCGGTCCGCAGAGGACGATGTCGGCCCCGAACTTCGAGAGCAGGTGGATGTCAGAGCGGGCGACGCGGCTGTGCGCGATGTCGCCGATGATGGCGACGCGGAGATTTTCGAGAGTCTTGCGGCGATCGAGGATGGTGAGTGCGTCGAGCAGGCCCTGGGTTGGGTGTTCGTGAGTGCCATCGCCTGCATTAACGATCGGGATTTGCAGGTGGCGCGCGAGGAAGTGCGGGGCGCCGGACGCGGAGTGGCGCATCACTACTGCGTTGGGGCGCATGGCGACGAGAGTGTTGAGAGTGTCGACCAGCGATTCGCCTTTGGAGACGCTGGATTGCTGCGCGGCGATGGAGATCATGTCCGCGCCGAGTCGGCGGCCGGCGATTTCGAAGCTGACGCGGGTGCGGGTGGAGGCTTCGAAGAAGAGATTAACGATGGTGCGGCCTTTGAGGGTTTCGAGGCGGCGGTAGGTTTCGTTGGGGGGCGGCTGAAAAAACTTCGCCCGTTCGAGGATGGCCTCGATCTCAGAGCGCTGAAGGCTCTCTATATCCAGTAGTCCGATCGGACTTTTCAAATTGTCAGGCCTCGCTGCGTTCGCATACCAGAACTTTTTCCATGGAGTCAATTTCCTGGAACTTCACTTCTATGATCTCAGCGTCAGTGGTCTGGACGTTGCGTCCGACGTACTGGGCTTCGATGGGGAGCTCGCGGTGGCCGCGGTCGATGAGGACGAGGAGCTGGACGATAGCGGGACGACCCTGGTCAAAGAGAGCATCGAGCGCGGCACGGATGGTGCGGCCAGTGTAGAGGACGTCGTCCATCAGGATGACCTGGAGGCCTTCGACGTCGAAGTTGATTTCGGTGTTGTTGACCTGGGGTTTGTGGCCGACGGTGGAGAGGTCGTCGCGATAGAGGTTGATGTCGAGGATGCCGACGGGGATTTTGCGGGCTTCGAGCGCTTCAATTTTGGCGGAGAGACGCTGGGCGAGAGGGACGCCGCGGCGCCGGATGCCGATGAAGGCAAGCTTGTTCAGATCTTTGGTTTTTTCGAGAATTTCGTGAGCGAGGCGGACCAGGGTGCGGTCAATCTCGGATGCACTCATGAGCTGGGATTTGACTGTGGTGAGGGCCATCGAAACGAATTGTAGCGCACGGGTTGGCGCGGAAAATCGGGTGTATACTACCGGGTGAAATTATGTCTAAATCAATTTCCTGGGTGGTGTTGGCGGTAGTTGTGGCGGCACCCTTGATGGCGCAGCGTGGTGCGGCGGGGGCTTCGGGTCTTCGCCATGAGGATACGGAGATTTATGAGCCGGTGCCGAAGGTGGTGACGCCCGGCGCGGTGGATTCGGCTCCTCCGTCGGATGCAATTGTTCTGTTCGACGGGAAGAATCTGGATCAGTGGGTTACGGCTTCGGATAAGTCTCCGGCGAAGTGGACCGTTGCGGATGGGGTGCTGACCGTGAAGAAGGGCGCGGCAGGCGGCGGGAACATTGAGACGAAGCGGAGCTTTAAGAATTATCAGCTGCATGTGGAGTGGCGGATTCCGGAGAATATTACGGGGACGGATCAGGCTCGCGGGAACAGCGGCGTGTTTCTGGCTTCCACCGGGGCGGGCGATGCCGGGTATGAGCTGCAGGTGCTCGATTCCTATAACAATAAGACTTACGTGAATGGGCAGGCCGGGAGTATTTATAAGCAGGCGATTCCGCTGGTGAATCCGAACCGGAAGCCCGGCGAGTGGCAGAGCTATGACGTGGTTTGGCAGGCTCCGGTTTTTAACGGCGACGGGTCCGTGAAGACTCCGGCTTATGTGACGGTGTTCTTTAATGGTGTGCTGGTGCAGAATCACTTTGAGCTGAAGGGGGAGACGCTTTACATCGGACAGCCGTTTTATAAGAAGTACGATTCGGCCCCGATTAAGCTGCAGGCTCACGGGGACCGCAGCGAGCCGGTTAGCTATCGGAATATCTGGGTTCGGGAACTGAATTAGGTTAGTTGGAGGTCGGGCGCTCGACGCGGTCGAGTACAAGCATTTCGACCTGGCCTTTTGCCGATTCGAGGCGCAGGCCGAGGGCTTCCGGTAATGCGCTGAAGATGGACTGCTCGTCTCCGGACTCCGCGCGCGTTGAGCGAACGGCGAGGTCGGGGATGGTCAGGTCGAAGAATCCGGTGAGGCCGGTCTTGTCTAACACTGGCCGCCCTACGAGGCCTGGCAGGATCGTTTGGGTCACTACCGACATTGAGATGCCGTAGTAGCCGATGCCGTCGGGGCCGGGTATCGCCCTGACGCCGGTCCCGATCATCATTCCTCCGCCGCCGGGCTTTTGCGTCAGTTCCTGCTGATTGGTAGTCGCTGCGGGTTTGAACTTTGGACCGCCTTTGGCGAGGACGAGATCGTAGACCGGCGCGCTTCTGGTTTCGTGATGCACTTCTGCCTTGCATCGCTCGGCGAGCATGGACCGGAGCATTGCGTGTAGCATGCTTTGGGTCATGGCGGGATTTTGCCAGTTGGCGAGGTCAGCTTCGTTCACCTTCGTTTCGACGTCATATCTGTCTTCGAGCAGCCAGGATGGAGCGCCCGCTATGAGATCGCCGCGAAGAACGCCGGGCTGGTTCGGGGGCGCCCAGGCGGTCTGGAAGATCGCGATCAGGGGGAGACCAATGGAGCGGTATCCGGTGGGAGTGGTTGTCGGGCGCTGGGCCGGGCCGCCTGCGTCTGAGCGGGGCCTGATGGAAATGACTTCGAAGGATGGTTGTTTGTCAGTGGTTTGGGAGAAGGCGAGTCGCACGATCACCGCTGTTCCGAGGGCGAGAAGCAGGGGTGCGTACGTTCGCCGAGCGCGAACAGGGCTCATGGGACCTCTGACTTTACGATGAATAACGATGTACTGAAAAACGATTATCGATATTGCGGTCGAGCTTGTCAAACGGGCTCGGCGGGCTTTAAGGCTGTTGCGGGCAGCACCTGATCGGATGCTTTTGCTCCGCTGGTCCATGCCAGCGGAGATCCGGCGAGTTAGCGGATCGGTGTCGTGGGTTCCCTGCGTAGAGGCAGGCGTAATTCCATCACCCTCGCGCGGTTGCGCTCTTCGCTCAGATTGCGCACTCGCGCCTTCAGCAGATCTTCGAGCGAGACCATGCCGGCCAGGGCGTTCGATTCCGGGTTGATCACCGGCATTCTGGTGAAGCCGGTTTCGGCCATCCTCGTTACTACCAGGCGCAGGGGTTCGTCGGAGTAAGCGACTACGGGTGGTCTCAGCGCTTCGGCGAGAGAAGCCTCCGAAGGCTGCTCGGCGAATTTCATCATCTGGCGTCTCGTCACTACACCTACGACTTTACGGGCATTGTCGATTACCGGATACAGGTGTTGTCCCCGCTCGCGGGGCTGTGCTGCAAGACGGCGGGCGGCGGCCAGCGGCTGCTCGGCGGGCAGCGCTGCAATTCGTGTCCGCATCACTTCCCGTACGAAGAGAATTTCGAGCGGGTCTGTCGCGTATTCCCGCGTAATGTGGAAGCCCCGGCGCGCTATTTTTTCGGTGAGGATGGAGCGCTTCAGCAGAAGCACCGATGTGCCGTACGACAGGGTGGCGGCAACGAGGAGCGGCAGCAACACGTTTACGTCATGGGTGAGTTCGAAGGCGAAGAGAACGGCGGTGAACGGCGCCCCCATCGTGCCGGCAAGGGTGGCTCCCATGCTGACCAGCGGCCAGAAGCCCGCACCGAGGGAGGGCAGGAACATTGCTTCCACTCCACCCAGCGCCGCGCCCATCATCAGTAACGGCGCGAGAACGCCACCTGAAGTGCCCGAGCCGAGCGAAAGAATCCAGATCGCTGACTTCACGAGCAGCACGCCCGCAATGACGGCGCGGGGAACGTCGCCCTGCAGCAGATTCTGAATCGTGTCGTAGCCGACGCCGAGCGCCTGGGGAAAGATCAGGCCACCAATACCGATCGCGAGACCACCGATCGCCGGCCACCACATCCAGTGGAAAGGCAGCTTATGAAAGGCGTCTTCCGCCGCATACACGCCCTGCGTGAGCAGCGATGACAACGCTCCGGCGAGCAGGCCGGCGACGATGCAGCCAAGCAGTCCCTTCGGCCCGAGGAAGATTTCATGGTGGGGGACGGGAAAGATCGGGCCGAGACCCAGGACATAGCGGCGGGCCGCGCCGGCCGTGGCGCTGGCGAGGGCGACCGGAATGATGCTGCGCGGCTTCCATTCGAAAAGCAACAGTTCCACCGCCAAAAGAACCGCTGCGACCGGCGCGGCGAATGTTGCGGACATTCCGGCGGCTGCTCCGGCTACGAGCAGGGTCTTGCGTTCCGCAGCGGTGAGATGGAAGAACTGCGAGATGAGCGAGCCGATTGCTCCGCCCGTCATAATGATCGGTCCTTCCGCGCCGAAGGGTCCGCCGGAGCCGATGGAGATCGCGGCGGAGACGGGCTTGAGAACCGCGAGGCGCGGTTGCACTTTGCTGCCGTTAATGAGGATGGATTCGAGCGCCTCGGGTATGCCGTGTCCGCGGATGCGATCGGAACCGTAGCGGGCCATGACGCCGATGATCAGGCCGCCGGCGACGGGCACGAGGACGGCCCACCATCCCAGATGATTGGCGGCGGGCGACACCATGACTGTGCTGGCGCGGCCGTAATAGAAGACGTTGGTGAAGAAGGCGATCAGGCGGAGCAGGGCCCAGGCTACGTAAGTGGCGACGACGCCGATGCCCATAGCGAGAAGCGAGATGGGGATGATGCGTGTGGTGGCGGTGAAATCGCCGAGCTTTTGGGAGTTGTCGGAATGCTGGTGTTTCATTTTGCGGACTTTCTGCTGCTTTGACGGAGTACGGCTCTGAGGGCGGAGGCCAGGTCAGGGCCAGCGCGTTCCAGTTCGGCGCGATGAGCGATGGCGAGGCGGCGAAGGATGGCGCGTCCGGTGGGGGTGAGGCGAATCCAGACTTCGCGCTTGTCTTCCTGGCCGGGGCGACGCTCGATGGCTCCAGTGGCTTCGGTGCGGTTGATGAGTTCTACGGCTGAGTGGTGCTGGATAAAGAGCGCCGCGGCGAGTTCGCGGATGGTGGGGCGGGCGCCTTCGGGGAGTCCGCGAATGGCGAGGAGGAGCTGGTGCTGCTGGGGTTCGAGGTGGTGCTGACGCGCGGCGGCTTCAGAGAAGTGGAGAAAACCGCGGATCTGGCGGCGGAATTCGGCGAGATCGCGGTACTGGTCGGGCGAGAGGTCGTGCTCGGCGTCCACAAACATATCGTATCACGATACATTTTTTGTGGGCTGAGACGGGATATACTTCCTCGTAATGGAGTTTTGGAAGGTGGCTATTTGCTGTGCCGTCGGATTTGCCTGCGCCTCAGGCTCCGTTTGTGCGCAGACGCCGCAGTTTGAGGTGATTTCGATTCGCCCTACGCCAGCGGGCGAGCATGAGAGTAGTTCGTGGAGAACCTCGCCTTCGGGCGACATCACGGTTCATTCCGATCCGCTGATTGCGTTCATCATGGGAGCCTATGGCGTTGATGATTATCAGGTCTCGGGATACCCGGCGTGGGTTGTTCAGGACGATTGGGATATTGCCGCTAAGGTCGGCGCGGACAAAGGCGGGAGCAGGCCGAAGGAACTGCAGATGAGGCTTCAGGCGCTCCTGGCGGAGCGTTGCAAGCTCGTGGTTCGGCACGGTGTAAAAAAAGTTCGACCTCAAATGGTCGTCCCCGATGATTCCACGGGACGATCGCCCGGACCTGACGGCTGCGATTCGTGAGCAGCTTGGACTGAAGCTGACTTCGACGACCTCTGAGGTTGAGACGATTGAGATCGTGCACATTGAGAAGCCATTGGCGAATTGAGGAGGACGCGGCCGAACGTCGCGTGTCCAGACGATGAATATACGGATTTTGATCCTGGCGGTTTCCGTCCTTGTTTCACTTCAGACGCCGGCATTCGATGTCGCGTCCGTCCGGCGTTCCAATTCGCGGGGTGGGGGAGCCGTCAAGGTTCCTACGTGGACGGCAGGGCATTTTGTTGCCGAAAACATCCCGTTGTTTGGATTGGTGTGGGAGGCGTGGGGCCTCCAGGAGCAGTACCAGATCGAGACCGCAATTTCGTGGGTGAGAACGGAGCGCTACGACATCGCTGCAACGTTTCCTGCAAAGGCAACGACTGAGCAGGCGCACGAGATGCTGCAAAATCTTCTGGCGGAGCGCTTTGGGCTGGCCGTCCATCACGAGACACGCAAGCTGCCTGGCTACAGATTAGCGATCGCGAAGGGTGGACCGAAGCTGCGGATGTCTGCCGAGGGTGAGTTGATTGACTTCAACGGTTCGAACAGCGTGGCCACGAAAAGCGGAATTCGGCTCTTAGCGCCTCAGGCTCCATCGGGAATGCTGTACACGGCCGAGTACGAGCAGATTCACGGACGCAAGGCGACCATCGCGAAACTCATCCATTACCTCACGCAGGCGCTTCGGACGCCTGTCATCGATGCGACGGGAATCGACGGGGAGTACGACTTCGATCTGGTGTTCGCCCCTCCGGAATCGGGACCGCGCGCCAATGGGGATGTCGTCATGATGCCGCCGCCCGTCATCAATTCGCCGGCGGCAGCTTCCGAGTCTGGCGTCACCTATCCGACGCTCACCGCGGTTATTCGCGAACAACTGCGGTTGCAGCTGGATCCCGATAAGGCGTTGCCGACAGACGTGCTGGTTCTCGATAAGGCGAACGCAAACCCTGCCGGCAACTGAGGGGCATCCGTTACTGGCTGGCGGGCGGGACGACGCTATTCATTCGGGCGTATTCCACCATTTGCCCGTAATGGTCAAAGGTATGCCAGAACATGATGCCGGCGGAATCCACTCGGGTTCGTTTGGCTTTGGGGTCAAAGGGGTCGGGGGTTTCTTCGAGGAGGTTCGCGGCGGTCAGGGTTGCGATGGCTTTGTGGGCGAGGGCAAAGGCATCCTTGACGTACTGGACGGTTTGTTCTTTGGAGCCGATGTTGTCGGGTCCGTTTTCATGCGCCGTTGTGGTGGAGGGATTCGGCTGCGCGAGGAGTGCGGATGAGATTTCATTGAGAACATACGCGGCGTGGCGAGCCTGGAGGCCGAAGGTGCGGACACCGTCGAATTTGCCGGCGGTGGGAGCGAAGTCGAATTTGTCCGACGGCATCGCTTCTACCAGCGAGACGAATTCCTTTTCGGTGCTGGAGAGTGTTTTGTCGAAGACCTTTGCGGGGTCGGGTCCGGCGGCTGTGGTTGTGGCAGCCGGGCGGCATGCGCTCAGCGCCAGCAGGCAGACTGCTGCGAGGACGGCGGGATGACGAAAAAGCATCCCTACACTATACGCGTTTTAACGGATGGTTTGTGCGGCGGCCGGAGCGGGATGTCCGGCGTTGGCTCGCTGCAGGGAAAGCTGCAGATTGCCTAACTGTTCGCTGAAAGCCACAGGACTTACGGCGAGGCCGGTATACCACTCCGGGGCCGGCTTGATATAGTCCGCATCGTTGTTATTCACGAGGCGGTTCTCGATAGCGGCTTTGGCGGAGCGAACGCGGGATACGATTGAGTTCCACATACCTGGCTTATCGGTACGCGGCGATCCGTTTGTATAGAGTTTTTTTAGGCGCCCGCGGCTCTGGCGTTTGGTGGCGCCGGATCGAGCCACGCCTGCTCCAGCGCCTGTTGTGCGGCTTCAAGCGTGTGGAAGGTTCCTACCAGAAGAAAGCCTTCGCCATCGGAGGCGAGCTGCGTGGCGTCGAAAGCATCCCAACGCCCCTGATTGCGCACGACGTGGCCGATGTGGCGCTCTCCGTCGGTTAGCGCGCCGACGCTGCGTGAGACACGCCAGATGAGATTTGAGGAATCCCTTTGCGGACTGCGATCCGGGGACTCTGTTTCGTTGGAAGCCATAACGATCCCGCGGGGAGTCATCACGCGGTGGACCCGGCGTTGCGCCGACCGCGTACTTATAAAAACAATGGTAGCGATTTGTTGCGGCATGGACTAGCTGTATTTGGTTGAATGGGGCGCTGTAGTGTGAGTATCGATACGAAAGCAGGGGCGCGCGCCGCGTGATACCGTTCTAACTGGAAGGAGTCGGCTTACTCGTGGGGAAGTTTCTATTGGGGTGTCTGACCGGCGTGATTTTGGTGGTGCTGATCGGATTTATCGGATTCTTCGCGATCGCATCGCTGCGGACGAAGCCCGCGACGGTGGAGGATGGGTCCACGCTGGTGATGCATCTGGTGGGCAATGTAGGGGAGAAGCCCGCCATTGAATTTAATATTCCGGGAATCGGCGAGCATGCCACGGTAACCGTGGAAAGTGTATGGGCCACACTGCGGCGCGCGGCCGGGGATTCGCGGATCCGGGCGCTGGTGCTGGAGCCTCGCGATGTGGGGGCGGGGTGGGGCGCGATGCAGGAGATCCATGCGGATATTGAGAACTTCCGGAAATCCGGAAAGCCGGTAATCGCGTGGCTGCAGTCGCCGAGCCTGCGGGATTATTACATCGCTACGGCGGCGGGGAAGATTTACATGCCTCCGACCGACATGCTGAATCTGAAGGGCATCGGTTTCCAGATGATGTATTTCAAGAACACGCTGGACAAGCTGGGCGTGACGGTTGATGTGGAGCACGCCGGGAAATATAAGGACTACGGGGATCAGTTCACGAAGGCGGGCATGAGTCCGGAGACGCGCGAGGTCATGAACAGCCTGGCGGACGGATTGTATGGCGATCTGGTGAGCGTGATTGCGAACGGCCGCAATAAGGACAATGCGGCGGTACGGGGGATTATCGATACGGGCCCGTTTCTGGCGAAGCAGGCGAAGGCGACCGGGCTGATTGACGATCTTAAGTATGAGGATGAGGTGTTCGGCGAACTGAAGACCGCGCTGCATCAGACAGAGCTGAAGAAGACCAGCGAGCGCGAGTATGGACGCGTAACGGATGCGTCGGCCGAGATGGGCGCGCAGGATCAGATTGCGTTTGTGGTTGGCGAGGGCGCTATTGCGCGCGGGGACGATTCCGACAGCGACGGGCTGCAATCGGGCGCGTTCGACCGCATGCTGGAGAAGGTTGGTGAGGATAGTGGCGTGAAGGCTGCGATTATCCGCATCAATTCGCCGGGCGGGGAAGTGGTGGCGAGCGACGATATGTGGCGCGCGATGAACCGGCTTTCGCAGAAGAAGCCCGTGGTGATTTCGATGGGTGATGAGGCGGCCTCCGGCGGATATTACATGGCGATGAACGGGAGTCCGATTGTTGCTTATCAGGGGACGATCACGGGATCAATCGGCGTGGTGTTCGGGAAGCCGAATCTGCATGGACTTTACGACAAGCTGGGGATTACGAAGGAGACGGTAAGCCGCGGGAAGTTCGCGCTGATCGATTCCGATTATGCTCCGCTGACGCCCGAGGAGAGGATGAAGCTGAAAGAGGGAATCGATGCAACGTACGACGATTTTCTCGATAAAGTTTCTAAGGCGCGGCATAAAACAGTGAGCGAAGTGGATGCGGTGGCGCAGGGGCGAGTGTGGCTGGGAGACCAGGCGAAGGAGCGAGGGCTGGTGGACGAGATTGGCGGGATTGATGCCGCGATTCAGAAAGCGCGAACGCTGGCGCATATTCCGTCGGCCAGTCGTGTGGGGCTGACGGTTTATCCGGCGAAAAAATCGCTGCTGGAGTACATCATGCAGGCAATGGGCGGCGGCGGGGACGGCGACGATGCATTGGCTTCACTGGCGGCGAAAGCCGGGGTGGGGCCGCTGCGTTCGGCTTTGCGCAACAGCCATCTGCGGGTGTGGATGGAGGGCGGGATGATGCGGATGATGCCGTTTTCGCTGGAGGTGCAGTGAGCGGGGAGGTCCTGATTACCACGGATCGCGGGGCGCTCGATACAGAGGCGATCCACGAGTATCTGGGGAAGCATTCGTACTGGGCGGCGGGAATCCCTCGCGAGACGCTGGAGCGGGCGCTGGATAATTCGCTTTGCTTCGGGATGTTCGCGGAAGGGAAGCAGATTGGTTTCGCTCGCGTTGTGACCGATCGGGCGACTTATGCGTATTTAGCGGATGTGTATGTCCTGGAGGCGTGGCGGGGGCAGGGATTGGCGACGAAGCTGATGGAGGCAGTTTACCGACATCCGGAGTTACAGGGGTTGCGGCGATTTGGTCTGGCGACCCGCGATGCTCACGGGTTGTACCGGAAGTTCGGGTTCGCCGAGCTGCGCGATCCTTCGAAACACATGGAGATTTTCAGGCCCGGTATTTATCAGGAGGTGAGGGAACAATGAAGAAGACGATTTTAGCCGCTCTTGCGGCGAGCGTGGCTGCGCTGCCGCTGGCGGCGGCAGATGTTTCGGGGACGTGGGATATCTCGGGTGATGTGGCGGGGAATGCGGTCACGGTGAAATGCATGCTGAAGCAGTCGGCGGCGGCGATTTCCGGGACGTGCACCAGCGGGTCATCATCGTCATTCGTGAAGGGCTCCGTGAATGGCGACAAGGTGGTGTTCACGCACCAGGTGGAGTACAACGGGCAACTGGAACTGGATTACTCCGGCACGCTGGATGCGGCGGGGAGTAAGATTTCGGGCGGGATTGAAGTACCGGCTTACAACGTGAATGGCACGTTCACGGCTGCGAAAGAGGCGTCCGCGCCGGCCCCGGCTGCTGCGAAGGGTCCTGACGTTTCCGGCAACTGGACGATCACAGGCGAGGTAGCGGGTCGGGACATCACGATGAAGTGCGCACTGACGCAGGAGTCGCCCAAGGTCTTGGGCAAGTGCACGTACGTAGGGGTTGGCGAGAGTCCGACGACGGGAACTGTGGATGCGGGGAAGCTGGTGTTGCAGAACGAAGTGCAGGTGGAAGCGCTTTACAGCATGACGTACACAGGCGCCCTTGACGCGGCGGGAACCGCGGTCAAGGGCGATATTGCCGTGGCCGGTGTTTCGGGCACGTTTTCCGGCACGAAGGACAAGTAGTCTTACGCGGGTTTGGAGACGGGCCCCGGCGCGAGTTCGCGGCTGGTGATGACGCGGTCGATGATGCCGTATTCCACGGCCTGATCGGAGCTCATGATGTAGTCGCGTTCCACGTCGCGGGCCACGCGCTCGATGGGCTGACCGCTGGCGTCGGCGAGGATCTTGTTGAGGATTTCGCGCATGCGCAGGATTTCGCGAGCGTAGATGTCGATTTCTGTGGCCTGTCCGGCGAGTCCCTGCATGGATGGCTGGTGAATCATGATGCGGGAGTTGGGGAGGCTGAAGCGCTTACCTTTGGTGCCGGCGGCGAGGAGAACGGCGGCCATGGATGCGGCCTGACCGACGCAGATGGTGACGATGTTGGGGCGCACGAAGGCCATCGTGTCCAGAATCGCCAGTCCCGCGGTGATGGAACCGCCGGGAGAGTTGATGTAGATGGAGATGTCGCGCTCGGGGTCTTCGGCTTCCAGGAAGAGGAGCTGGGCGATGATGAGGTTGGCCACATTGTCGTCTACAGGGGTGCCGAGGAAGATGATGTTTTCCTTGAGCAGGCGCGAGTAGATGTCGTAGGCGCGTTCGCCTCGCGAGGTCTGCTCGACAACCATGGGGACCAGCACGGAATTATTCATTCAATAACCTTTCAATCGTTTTGATGACACCGGCGGGAGGTTGGATTCTCCGCGCGGTGAGGCCAACGGATAGAGTCATCCTCATGATACGACTGCGGGGGTGGATGGGGTGTGGTTCCTTTTTTACAGATTTGCAAGTTAGACTGAAGATGCCGAGTGCTTCATGTCTGTAATTCTGAATTTTGAGCCCGAAATCGAAGCCGGTCTGGCGGCGAACGCGCGAGCGGCAGGCGTGACGCTGGAGGTCTATCTTCAGCGACTGGCTGAGAGAGTTCTTTGTGTTGAAGGCTCGGACAACACCCTGCAGGAGGAAAGCGGCATGGTTTGGGAAGATGAGTTACTCATCTATGGCGCTGGTTCGGTACTTCCTGAGGGCTTCATTGAGGCCAGCATTCGGCGCGCGCGTGGTGAGCGATCAAGGCATCTCCTGGGCCTCGATAATTGAAACGGTTTTTCGATAGCTCGGTTCTCATACCGGCCTTTTACAAATTCGACAGCCGACATGATTCGAGCGCGGCCGCTTTGCGGGCGGCATCGCGCGAAGAGTCTTTTTGCGCGCTGCGAACTCTGGGCGAGGTGTATGCCGTTCTGACCGGGTTGCCGGTACGTCCGAGGATCACGGGGACTGATGGCTTGGCCGTGGTGGAACAGATCCGCGCGCTGACTGTCATTTCACTAAGCGAGGGTGAGTATGTGTCAGCCATCAAGAGCTTGTCCGGTGTCATTGTTGGCGGAGCCGTTTATGATGCGCTCATTGCAGAGTGCGCTCTCAAGGTGCGCGCCGATGTTCTGATTACGTGGAATGTTCGTGACTTCGTGCGATTTGGACCGCGCATTGCGTCGATTGTGAAGACTCCGCGGGAATTGTGACTTGTGGTCGTGATCGGCGGTTCTGAAAATCAGGTATGATCGTTCGGAATGAAAGTACTGAGAGTTGTCGTGGTCGCGCTTCTGACGGTTGGCCCGTTTGCAGTGGCGCCGGCGCAGACGGCGTTTGAGGCGGCTTCGGTGAGGCTTTCGCCTCCGCGCACGGGGACGGATCGGTTCGTTTCGATGGATACCAGTGCGGGGATGGTTCGGTATTCCAATATCAGTTTGCGCCTGATGATTTCTATCGCTTACAAGGTGGATACGCAGTTTATTGAGGATGGGGCGGGGTTTGTTGACGATCAAAAATATGATGTGGGGGCTAAGCTTCCGGCCGGAAGTTCGAAGGATCAGGTTCCTGCCATGCTGCTCGGATTGCTGAAGGAGCGATTTGGGTTGGTGGTGCATCGGGCCTGGCGCGAACAACGGGTCTATTTGCTGAATGTTGGCAAGGGCGGAGCGAAGTTGAAGGTTGCACAGACGCCGGAGCCTGCTGCCGAGGATGCACCGAAGGTGGATCAGGTTCGGGGAACGAAGTTGCCAGTGACGGTCGGGCGCGGAGTGATCGCGGCGCGGGGCGTTCCGGTTGGGGCGCTGGCCGGCGCGTTATCGACCGTGTTGCACGGTCCGGTGGAGGATCACACCGGGATTGCGGGTAGTTTCGACGTGGACTTGCGATGGACGCCGGACGATGCGGCTTCGACGAGCGGCCCGAGTCTGTTTACGGCCGTTCAGGAGCAGTTGGGATTGCGGCTGGATACGGGGAAGGGCTCGGTGGAGATGCTGGTTGTCGATCATGTGGAGCGGGTACCGACGGAGAATTGATCAACGCTTCGTCAACAAGCGAGTACGTTCCTCTCGCGGTGTAAGTCGCGATTCGCAGAAGAGACAGGATTCCGCCGATCGTCGTGAAATTGCATCCCCCTTCCTTCGCGCAACGAGGCATCGCCGAGTTGAACCAATCTCGCGTAAGTTCACCAGCTTTGATCAGTTGTTGAAGGGCCAGTCGCCAGTCGGTGTCGGTAATCCCTTTTTCGTACGGTCTCCCGCCACTGTGATTTGGTATCCGGTAGACCAGCGCCGTTTCGCGACTTCGTTTCCCCAGCCCTTTTATAGTGAAATCTGCTTTGGCATCCGGCTTCGGAATGATCGTTCCGGGCGGCAAAAGGTGAATCCGCCGAAGGAGTAGATCTTCGTTGGTCCGGGGATTCATAACTCATTACTAGCGTGGGGTGATGAGGCCGCCTAGTTTGTCCTGCTCTCCTGCTGCTGTTCTGGGGAAGCGCACTGAGTAGGCTTCCAGGTACTTCAGGCCGGAGCCGGTGTTATAGACGACGATCTGATCGCTTGATTTCAGGAAACCATCGCGGATAAGGCGCTCTGCGGCGGCTACGCAGGCTGCTCCTTCCGGGGCGGCGAAGATTCCTTCTTCCGATGCCAGGCGGATGCCGGCGTCCATCAGGTCGCGATCGGCGACGGCTATCGCGCAACCATTGCTTTCGCGCACTGCCTGGAGCGTGAGACGGTCGCCCAGTGGCTTGGGGACACGGAGTCCGGCGGCGAGTGTCGATGCGCCGTCCCAGAATCGGCTGGCTTCGGCTCCTTCGTTAAACGCGCGTACGATAGGCTGGCAGCCTTCGGCCTGTACGGCGATCATCTTCGGGCGGGCGGAGCCGATCCAGCCGAGCGCTTCCATTTCGGCGAAGGCTTTCCACATGCCGATCATGCCAACACCTCCTCCGGCGGGGTAGAGGATTGCGTCGGGCAGTTTCCAGTTGAGCTGTTCGGCGATTTCGTAGCCCATCGTCTTCTTGCCTTCGATGCGGTAGGGCTCTTTGAGCGTTGAGATATCGAACCAGCCGAGTGTTTTGCATCGTTCGGCGACGATGCGTCCGCAGTCGCTGATGAGTCCGTCAACCAGTGTGACTCTCGCGCCGTAGGCTTTGCATTCGATGAAGTTGGCCTGGGGGACGTCGGACGGCATGTAGATGTGGGCTTCAAGTCCGGCGGCCGCGGCATAGGCGGAGAGGGCGCTGGCGGCGTTTCCGGCGGAAGGGATGGCCAGGGTTTTTACGCCGAGTTCGACGCACATGGAGATGGCGCAGGAGAGTCCGCGCGCTTTGAAGGAACCGGTGGGGTTGAGACCTTCGTCCTTTATCAGGAGGTTGGGGGCGCCGATGCGGGCGCCGGTTCGGTGGGCGGCCAGGAGTGGGGTCATGCCCTCGCCGAGTGAGATAATGGAAGTTTGGTTCTGGACAGGGAGGGCGGGGGCGTAGCGCCACATTGTGTTTGGAGTGGCTGCGCTCCGGAGCGATTCGCGGGGCCATTCGGCGCGGAGACGCGCGAGGTCATAGCGGACGAGCAGAGGGCCGCCGCACTCGCAGAGGTTGTGGATGCGGCCGGCGTCGAAGGTGCGGCTGCACAGACTGCACTCCAGGTGCGTCACAGATGATTGGGTCGGCATGATTCGGGTTCGTTTCATTATCGCGTTGGGGCTGGCGCTGGCAGGCGTGAGTTTGGAGGCGGCGGAGAACATCGTTCTGACCACCGGATTTAGCCTGGCGGCGGATCGTCATGAGGTGGATGGCGGGACACTGCGGGTTTATTCGGGAAGCGGCGTGACGGAGATGCCTGCGCGGATGGTGGCATCGGTTGAAGTGCTGCCTGATCCGGAACCGGTAAAGGCGGCGGTTTCCGAGCCTGCGGTCGTTGCGGTTCCGACGCCGACGGTTGATCCGGTTCCCGCATCGCCGAGGGAACTTGCGGAGAGTGCGGCTCGTAAATATGCATTACCGGATGCCTTTGTGGCGGGTGTGATGAAGGCGGAATCGGGGTTTAATCCGGCGGCGCGGTCGCCGAAGGGGGCTATCGGTTTAATGCAGCTGATGCCGGGAACGGCGAAAGAGCTGGGCGCGGATGCGGCGAAGCCAGTGGAGAATGCCGACGCCGGGGCGCGCTATCTGCGGGACTTGCTGGCGCGATATGAGGATCGTCCCGATCAGGTACTGCTGGCGCTGGCGGCTTACAACGCGGGTCCGGCGGCGGTGGAGAAATATCACGGGGTTCCGCCTTATCGCGAGACGCATCAATATATTCTGCGGGTGCTGAAGGCGTGGAATTCCTCGCCGACGTTGGCGCCCGTTCAATAAATCTGAAACTTTTGGCGCGGGGGTTCATCCAACGACCTGCATGCACCTCGCGCAATCTCAATCCGGCTGCAACTGCCCGCTGATGGCGTGGCTGGGCCGATCCTGTTCGCGAAATAATGAGCCCGCTGCGCGAACCAGCGCCAACACATGGGAGAATAAAACAGCGCCGGTTATGGCAACCGAAACGATACCAGCAGCGCCATTTGAGGTGTCGAGCGAAGAACTCGACCTGGTGAACCGCGCGAAGGCGGGGGATTCGTCCGCGTTTTCGCAGCTGATTGGAAAGTACGAAGGCAAGATTTTCCGCCTGGCGATGAACATCACGCAGAACCGCGAGGATGCGGAGGATGTGCTTCAGGAAGCGTTCTTCAAGGCATACGAGCACCTCGATCAGTTCCAGGGGAATTCCAAGTTTTATACGTGGGTGGTGCGGATTGCGGTGAATCAGGCGCTGATGAAGCTGCGGAAGCGCAAGACGGACCGCACCGTGTCGCTTGATGAGCAGATCGATACCGGCGAGGATATGGTGGTGCGCGAGGTGGCGGCCTGGGATCCCGATCCCGAGGAGCGTTACTCGCAGGATGAGATGAAGTCGATTTTGTCGGAGGCGATCGACGGGCTGCAGCCGATCTATAAGACGGTGTTCACGCTGCGCGATGTGGATGGGCTTTCGACGGAAGAGACGGCCGAAGTGCTGGATCTGACCGTGCCGGCTGTGAAGAGCCGTTTGCTGAGGGCACGGCTGCAGTTGCGAGACCGGCTGAATCGATTCTTCAAACGCAAAGGAGACGACGCCTTTGCTTACATGTAAGGAATTTTTGTCCGAGCTCACGGATTATCTGGACGAGAAGACCAGTTCCGAGCTGAAGGCAAAACTGCAGAAGCATATCACGGAGTGCCCGAATTGCTGGGTGATCTGCGATACGACGAAGAAGACGATTCAGGTTTATAAGGGGATGGAGAGTTGCTCGATCCCCGACGATATTCATTCGCGATTGATGGCCGCAGTGGAGCGGAAGATCGCGGATAAGAAGTGTAAGTAGATTGCCTGCAGGTGAGCCCGGGCGTGCCGTCCTGACATCGGGTCTTGCGTCCCGTTAAAGGAAGCAATATAGTCAGACACTGACAATGTTGCTCCGAATTTCTTCCGCCCTGTTCCTCGTTACTGGTCTGTTCGCGCAACCGGTTTTCCATGACAGCGCGTCGCCGCAGGTGTCGTTTGCTTCCCGCGAGATAACCCGCGCACTCGGGTCAAAGGGTACGGCGCCGGATAGTTCTCTCCGCGAACTTGCTGCGAATACGAGTTCGTTGCGCTTTGCTATCGCGGGGGATGTTGCTGAATCGAATCGGTTGGCGCAGACCCTTGGTGTTGCGCCACTGAAGAATACTGCGCCGCAATCTTACGCAATTCGCCGGGTGGAACAGAGGGGTAGCGTCACGATTGCGATCCTGGGCGCGGATGCCAACGGCGCAATGTACGGCGGGCTGGATGCGGCTGAAGCGGTGCGGCTCGGGACGATCGCGAAGACCGGAAATTCCGATCACTCGGCGCATATCGCGCAGCGTGGAATCAAATTCAATATTCCGCTCGATCGGCGCACGCCCACGTACTCGGACAGCAGCGATTCCGCGCAGTCCAACATCCCCGAGATGTGGAGCATGGAGTTCTGGCATACCTACCTCGACGAGATGGCGCGCCAGCGATTCAATGCGCTGTCGCTGTGGAATCTGCATCCATTTCCTTCGCTTGTTAAGGTGCCGGAGTATCCCGACGTGGCTCTGAACGATGTGTGGGGCAACAAGGCGCCGTTCGATCTGAAGTTCAACATGAACGGACACGCGATGGCGCAGCCGTTTCAGCTGGGACAGGTGGAGGTGGTCAACCACATGACCATCGACGACAAGATTCGCTTCTGGCGTGAGGTGATGCAGTATGCGAAGGATCGCGGCGTGGATGTTTACTGGATCACCTGGAATATTTTCGTGTGGGGCACGGAGGGCAAATACGGGCTCACCGAAGATGGCAACAATCCCGACACGATTGCGTACTTCCGCGCCAGCGTGCGCGAGATGGTGAAGACGTATCCCCTGCTGGCGGGCATTGGCTTTACGGCGGGCGAGAACATGAACAGCACGAAGGGTCCATTCGATCATGAGACCTGGCTATGGAAGACGTATGGTGAAGGCGTGCGCGACGGGCTGAAGGGCGAACCGAAGCGCGAGTTCCGGCTAATCAATCGCTATCACCAGACGTCGCAAACGGGCACGCTGGAAGCGTTCAAAGATTATCCCGGTCCGTTCGATTTCAGCTTCAAGTATTCGGTGGCGCATATGTATTCGGAAACGAAGCCGCCGTTTATTGAGCCGGTATTGACCGAGATGCCGAAGAATCTGCGCACGTGGGTGGAAGTGCGCAATGACGATATCTACAGCTATCGCTGGGGGGATCCGGATTTTGCGCGCGAGTATGTGCGGAATATTCCGGGGCCGGATCGGGTGCCGGGGTTTCTGATGGGACCGGATGGCTACACGTGGGGCCGCGAGTTTATTGATAAAGAGCCGGAGAATCCACGTCAGCTCGTGATGCAGAAGCAATGGTATAGCTTCGCGCTGTGGGGCCGGCTGAGCTATGAGCCGGAGTTGCCGAATTCGTTGTTTCAGCAGATGCTGGGCGCTCGCTTTCCCGGTGCGCCTGCGGATAAGGTTTTTGATGCCGTCGCAGCTGCGTCGAAGACTATGCCGCAGATTACACGCTTCTTCTGGCGCGATCTGGATTTCAAGTGGTTCCCCGAAGGCAATATTCAGAGCGCGCATGGCGATGGATTTTTCACGGTGAGGGATTTCATCGATGGCCAGACGATGCCCGGCAGCGGCATTCTGAATCTGCGCCAGTGGCGCGCGCGGCTGGCCAGGGGCGTGAAGATGGACGGCATAACACCGCTTGACGTGGCGACGGAACTGGAGAAGAATGCCGCAGCTTCGCATCGCGCCGTGGAAGCGGCGACGCCGGCAGCGGTGAAGAACAAGGAGCTTCGTCTCACGCTGGGAGACGCCACGGCCATGGCCGATCTCGGTGAGTACTACGCGGAGAAGATTCGCGCGGCTGCGGATCTCGTTCAATTCGATAGTGACAGCAAGCCGGAGCACCAGGCATCGGCCGTGCGGCATCTTGAGGCTGCGCTTACGCACTGGAAGGCCTATGCCTCGGTGGCGACAAGCCAGTACAAGCCCCAGTATCTCGGGCGTCTCAATCGGGTGGTCGATCTGAATGCATTGACCGCGGCGGCGAGCGCCGACATCGATATTGCTCGCCAGTGGCATCCTGGAACCATTAAGAGTGATGGCGAAGAAGCTACGGTGGGCGACACGAACTTCCGAAAGTAATCGCATTGTTACAGGCCAAAATTTGACAGGCGCTGCTTCGGCGGGGCAGTATAAAGGCATGTCCATCCGCTAGTTTTTTTCAACCGTACGATTCCTCGCACATTTTGTCCGCGCACGCCTACCCCTTTTGAATCCCCGGGGCGGGTCGCATAGTCTAACCAACTTCTTATCCAGAGCTGCAAGTTTCTGCAGTTTCCCGTGAGGAAACAATGAATTGGTATAAAAAATTTGGCTTGTTAGTAACTCCCGCCGTTCTGGGAATGGTGGGATGCGGGACGAAGGCCGCGCCCGTAGCGCCTCCTCCGCCGCTGGTACAGGTGACGGATGTGACGCAATCATCGGCGGATATCTACGTCGAGTATCCGGCGCAGACATATTCGCGCGACATGGTGGAAGTGCGCGGTCGAGTGGAAGGATACATCGAAAAGTGGCTGTTCCATCCGGGCCAGCAGGTGAAGGCCGGGGATAAACTCTATCTTCTCGACGTGCGGCCGTTCCGCGCGCAGGTGACGCAGGCCGAGGGAAACCTCAGGGAGAGCGAGGCCAATCTCGATTTTGCGAAGCGGCAGGTTTCGCTGCGTCAGGCGGAAGCGAACCTTGCGGTAGCGCAGTCAAATCTGACCAAAGCTCAGCAGGATTACGATCGTCTGAAACCGCTTGTAGCGCAGGATGCCGCGGCGAAGCAGGACCTTGATACGGCTACCGCGGCCCTGTCGGCGGCACAGGCTTCCGTGCGCGCGAACCAGGCGACGGTGGATCAGACTCGTATTGCTACCGACACGCAGATTCAATCGACCGGAGGGAAGGTGGCGGCGCAGCGCGGCGCCCTCGAAACGGCGCAGCTCAATCTGGACTACGCAACGATTACAGCGCCAATCAGCGGCATTATCGGCGATACGACTGTACCGGTGGGTGGACTGGTGACGCCGACTGCGGCGCAGGCGCTGACATCGATTGTTCCCTTCGATCCGATCTGGGTTCGCTTTCAGGTGAGCGAGTCGCAATGGCTGGAGCTGAAGGGGAATCCGGCGCATGGAAGTCCCGCGCTGGAGTTGATTCTGGCGGATAATTCGCGATTTCCGTACACAGGGAAGATCACGAACACGCTGAATCAGGTCGATCCGCGAACAGGCACTATGGAGGTGCAGGCAGAATTCCCGAATCCGAAGGCGCAACTGTTGCCGGGCCAGTTCGCGAAGGTTCGGTACGTGGGCGAACATCGTGCGAATGCGATTCTCATTCCGCAGCGCGCGGTGCAGCAGAACCAGAGTTTGCAGACCGTTTATACGGTGGGCACGGACAACGTGATAGCGGCGCGCGCGGTGAAGACGGGAGCGCGCATCGGTGAGAAGTGGATTGTTGAGGATGGGCTGAAGCCGGGCGATCGCGTCGTTGTGGAAGGTCTGCTTTCGGCGCGACCTGGCGCCTCCGTGAGGCCCGAGCCCTGGGTTGACAAGACGCCCGCCCGTGCGAACGGAGCGCAGTAAACATGGCGCGATTTTTCATTGGCAGGCCCGTGTTTGCGATGGTGATCGCCATCGTGATTATTCTGCTGGGCGCGGTGGCGATTCCGAGCCTGCCGATTGCCGCGTATCCGAATGTTGTGCCGCCGCAGGTGCAGATTGTGGCGAATTATCTGGGCGGCAACGCGCAGGATCTGGAGAAGACGATTGCACAGCCGATTGAAGAGCAGCTTGTCGGGCTCGACGGCATGCTGTACTACCAGTCGACTTCGGCGAATAACGGATCGCTCACGATCAACATCACGTTCAAGCTGGGCGTGAATCCGGACACCGCAACAGTACAGACGCAGAACCGCGTGAACGTGGCGCTGCCACGGCTGCCTCCGGAAGTGCAGCGGCAGGGCGTGACGGTGAAGAAGGTATCGACCGCGTTTCTGATGGCGATCAGCCTGGTTTCGTCCGATCCGAAGTATGACGCGCTGTTCCTGACGAATTACGCGCAGATCAATCTGGTGAATCAGCTGGGGAGCCTGCCCGGCGTGGGTGAATCGCGCCTGAGTTCGGCGCAGGTTTACAGCATGCGTGTTTGGCTGAATCCGGACAAGATGACGGAATTCGGCGTCACGGCGACGGACGTCAACAACGCGATTCAGGCGCAGAATCGTCAGAACCCGGCGGGCGCGATTGGGCAGCCGCCATCGCCGAATGGCACAGACTTCCAGTACTCGGTTACAGCGCCTGGGCGGTTGACCGATCCTTCGCAGTTTGAAGACATCGTAATTCGCGCGCGGCCCGATGCGTCGCTGCTTCGGGTGCGCGACGTAGGCCATGCGGAGCTGGGCGCGCAGACGTACAGCGGATTCTCACGTCTGAACGGGCGGCCTTCGGCGAACGTGATTGTGTATCTGGCGCCAGGCGAGAATGCGGTGAAGACTGCGGATTCGGCACTGGCCTACATGGAGTCGGTGAAGAAGACCTTTCCCGCGGGTATCAGTTATGTGGTGCCGTATAACTCCACGATGTTTGTGCGCGCGGCGATTAAGGATGTGTTGCAGACGCTGCTTGAGGCGATCGGCCTTGTGATCCTCGTTGTGTTCGTCTTCCTGCAGAACTGGCGCGCGACTTTGATTCCATTGCTGACCGTGCCAGTCGCTGTCATTGGCACGTTCGCTGTGTTTCCGTTGCTGGGCTTTTCCATCAACATTACGAGCATGTTCGGATTAGTGCTTGCGATCGGCATCGTGGTGGATGACTCCATTGTGGTGGTTGAGGCCGTACAACGGCACATTGATGATGGCATGCCTGCGAAGGATGCCACGGCGCGGGCGATGGCTGAGGTGTCAGGGCCGGTGGTCGCGATCGCGTTCATTCTGGCCGCGGTGTTCGTTCCTGTGGCGTTCATTGGCGGGATCAGCGGCGAGATTTACAAGCAGTTCGCTTTGACGATTGCCGTATCGGTTTTGCTTTCCGCTTTTAACGCTTTATCACTGAGCCCGGCCCTTGCGGCGTTGCTGCTGCGTCCGCATACGGAATCGAAGAACTGGCTCTCGAAGCCGTTTGAGTGGTTCAATCGCGGGTTCGGGGCAGCGACGGACGGATATCTGTCCGTTGTGAAGGGCCTGATTCGGCGTGGCGCGATTGCGGTAATCGCGTTGCTTGCCGTTACGCTGCTGACGGGTGGTTTATTCAAACGGCTGCCCGCCGGCTTCCTTCCGACTGAGGATCAGGGGGCTTTCTTCGCCAGCGTGCGACTGCCCGACGGCGCATCGACGGAGCGTGCGGATGCGGCCTGCCGGAAGATCGAGAATGTTGTGGGGAAGATTCCGGGCATCGATAAGTATTTTGTACTGGGGGGCCTGGACATTGCTACCGGTACGTCGAATTCGAATGTCGCGACAATCATCGCAACGTTCCAGCCATGGGATGAGCGCACGACCCCGGAGACGCAACAGCCGGCGATCCTCGCGAATGCGCAGCGCGGATTCGCAACGGTGCCGGAGGCGTTCAGTTTCGCGTTCGGGCTGCCGCCGATTCTTGGATTGAGTCCGACCGGCGGATTTCAGTTCATGCTGGAAGATCGAGCGGGAACCGACGTGGCTACTCTCGCGCGTACTGCCGATGAGCTGGTAGCGCGCGCACAGAAACGCCCGGAATTGGCGAGTGTGGTGAATACCTTCCGCGTGGCGGTGCCTTCTTATGCGGTCGAGATGAATAACGACAAGCTCCAGACGCTGGGCGTTTCGACAACCGACGCCTACAACACGCTGCAGACGTTCCTCGGCGGATTGTACGTGAATGACTTCAATCAGTTCGGGCATACCTGGCAGGTGCTGCTGCAGGCCGAGCCGGAATTTCGTAATCAACCTTCCGATATCGGACGCTACTTTGTACGCACGGGACAGGGTGCGATGGTGCCGCTTTCTACGCTGGCCACGATTCGGCCTTCGGGCGGCCCGGATGTGATCTATCGCTACAACCGATTCCGCGCGATTCAGCTTGTGGGCACGCCGGCGCCGGGTTATTCGACGGGTCAGGCGAGCGCCGCGATGGAGGAGGTTGCGGCTTCGCTACCCGCGGGGTTTGGATACGAGTGGACGGGCACGACATATCAGGAAAAGCAGTCGCAGGGGAACGAAGGCGCGATCTTTGGATTTGCGGCGGTGCTCGTGTTCCTGTTCCTCGCGGCGCTGTATGAAAGCTGGTCGATTCCCTTCGCGGTTCTGTTTGCGTTGCCCCTGGGGATGTTCGGCGCGCTGCTGGGCGTGTATCTGCGCGACTACGCATATGACATTTACACACAGATCGGCATTGTGACGCTGATCGGGCTGGCGGCGAAGAACGCAATTCTGATTGTGGAGTTCGCGAAAGACAGTCATGAGCAGGGGAAGAGTATTCGCGAGGCGGCGATCGAGGCGGCACGATTGAGGTTGCGGCCAATTCTCATGACATCGTTCGCATTTATTCTCGGCGTGTTTCCGCTTGTGGTGGCGACGGGCGCGAGTTCGGCGGCGCGTCGTTCGCTGGGCACTGTGGTATTCGGCGGAATGCTTACGGCTACGTTGCTGGCCGTGTTCATTGTGCCCGTGTTGTATGTGCTGATTGAAAGCTACGTGGAACGCAGGCGGCCCGAAAAAGAATCTGCGGCGTTGCCGGAGCCCGCGCGATGAGACGGCTGCTGATAGCTGTTGTAGCGGCCGCGCTGGGCGGCGGATGCACGGTGGGTCCGAATTATTCGCGGCCGCAGGTAGCGGTGCCGGGCGTGTTTCGGGGAGCTTCCGGCGCGTCCGGGGCATCCGGCGCGTTTGGTGATTCAAAGTGGCAAACGCTTTTTGCCGATGACACCATGAACAAGATGGTGTCGCAGGCGCTTGATCACAACTTCGATCTGCGCATTGCCGTGGAGCGCGTGGAAGAGGCGCGTGCGCAGCTCGGCATCACGCGCGCGGATCAATTTCCTTTTGTAGATGCACAAACCAGCTTTACCGGAAGCCGCAGTTCGTCGATTGGCAGCGCGGGTCCGCTGGTTCCTGCGACAGCGCGGATTCGCGATTCGTATACAACTGTGGGCGCGGCTCTTTCGTGGGAGGTCGACCTGTGGGGCCGTCTGCGGCGACTGACCGAGGCAGCGCGCGCCGGCTTCCTCGCTTCGCAGGAGGGTCGGCACGCCGTTGAGGTGTCACTCGTCTCGGACGTGATGGAGAGCTACTTCCAGTTGCTGGAGCAGGATTCCGAACTGGACATCAGCCGGAAGACCGTGGCGGCCGCGCAGGATAGTTTGCGAATCGTGGAACTGCGGCACAGCGGTGGAGCGGCTTCCGCTCTCGATGTGCGGGAAGCGGAGCAGTTGCTATATACGGCAACCGCTCGAATTGCGGCTGCGCAGCGCGCCATTGCGCAAACGGAAAATCAGCTCAGTCTGCTGCAGGGCAATGCGCCGGATGCACAGCCGCGGGGACGAAAGCTCGAAGAAATTCCGATTCCGGCGGAGGTAACGCCCGGGACGCCTGCTCAGTTACTGGAGCGACGTCCGGATATCCGCCAGGCGGAGCAGAATCTGATCGCGGCAAATGCGGAAATCGGCGCGGCTCGCGCGCTTTACTATCCGAATATCTCGCTCAGTGCTTTTGCGGGCGCGCAGAGCCGCTATTTACTTGACCTGGCGACCGCTCCGGCACGGGTCTATACAGCAGCGCCCTCCGCGATTCAGGCGATTTTCCATGGCGGGCAGTTGAAGAATCAGGTGCGGCTGAGCGAAGCGCAGGAACGCGAAATGCTGGTCACTTATCAGCAGTCGATTTACACGGGGCTGAAGGAAGTGGCAGATGCGCTGATCGGGTTTGATCGTTTAAAGGAAGAGCGCGGAGAGCAGCAGAAGCTGGTGAACACGCTGGAAGATGCGGTACGGCTTTCCGACCTGAGGTATCGCGGTGGCCTGGATACGTATCTTCAGGTTCTGGACGCGCAGCGCAATCTCTTTGCAGGGCAGTTGACGCTCGCGCAACTGAGGCTCGCGGAGCGCAGCGCACTGGTGCAGATCTATCGCGCGCTGGGTGGCGGCTGGTCTTAGTTCCGATAGCGCCGGCGTTTAAATAAACTCAAAGCCAGTGGCGGAGACGCCCGCGGTGATGACTTCGGTTGTGCATCCGTTCATCGCGAAGCTTTGGCGCACGAGATCGCACACTCGCTCATAGCCCCGCTCGTGGAAGACCAACACGCTCGGGCCCGCGCCGCTTAGCGTGCAGCCGAGCAGGCCGGGCGCGCGCAGGCGCAGGATTTCGGTGAGTCCCGGAATGAGTTGCGCGCGGACGGGCTGGTGCAGGCGGTCATCGAGCGCCGCGGGGAAGACCGACGTATCGCCGGTTACGAGAGCGGCCGTGAGAAGCGCGACGCGCTGCACATTGAAAGTGGTATCTGCGCGGGAATAGACATCGGGTAGAACGGCGCGCGCTTCCTTTGTCGGCAGCGAAAAGTTCGGTACAACCACCGCGACTTTGATGTTCGATGGCATGTCCAGACGAATCGATTTTGTGTTTCCGCCAGGTTCCACTGCGCTGACCACAACTGAGCCGAGCACGCACGCTGCAACATTATCGGGATGCCCTTCGATGCGCGCCGCCTCGTCGAGAATGCGCCCTGGCTTCCAGTCCAGATTCAGCAGGCGCTCGCCGATGACCACGCCGGCGGTGATGGCAGCAGCACTGGAACCGAGTCCCTTGCCGAGCGGGATGTCGTTATTAATCTCCAGATCGATTGACGGCAGTGCTCGATGAGCGCGGCTCGCGATAGTCTGCGCGGTCTTCCAGATCAGATTGTCTTCGGTACAGGAGACGAGCGAGGCGTCGTGTCCTGTGTAACGGATGCTGAGCTTGTTGCTGAGGGAGAAGCGGCAGGTGAGCCAGACCTGGAGGGCGATGCCGAGCGCATCGAAACCAGGTCCGAGGTTCGCGCTGGAGCCGGGGACACGGAGAGTAGTGACAGGGGCCAATTTGCCATTATCCGATGCCCCCTGCGGCGGCGCGAAAAATGGGGGTCGGGGCAGCCGCTAGAATAGCTTTGGATGAGCACACGCTATCTCTGCTCGCATCTGGTCCGCCTGTTTGCGGACGGGAAAGAGCAGTGGGTGAATCTTGAAGAGATCTGGGACACCGGGGCCGTCCTTGAGTGCGAAGAGGCTGTGACCAGCGGCGGGCTCGCGATGATTTCTACGAGAGAAGTTTCGTTCGCCGGGCAGGTTGTGTCGGTGGAAGACGGCCTGCTTGGATGGCGCGTGGAGATGCTGTTTTCCGCGGATTCGCAGTGGAGCGTCGAGCGCTGGATGCCCGATCATACGATCGACGTAAGCAAACTGAAGCTTAAGCGCGACGACACGAAACAATAGCGGGAGCGCGCTACTTAATATCCAGAATCTCTTTTTCTTTCGCCTTGGCCATGTCGTCCAGGCGCTTCATGCAGCCGTCAGTCAGCTTCTGCATTTCGTCATGGGCTCGGCGGTCGTCGTCTTCGGAAATCTTCTTATCCTTCGAGAGACGCTTGATGTGCTCATTGGAGTCGCGGCGAATGTTTCGCACCGCCACGCGGTGATCTTCCGCCACTCCGTGCAGCTTCTTAGCGAGCTCCTTGCGCCGCTCTTCGGTCAGCGGCGGAATCGGCAGGCGGATGATCTTGCCGTCGTTCGCGGGATTGATGCCGAGGTCGGAGGTGCGGATGACTTTCTCGATCGCGCCCAGCAGGCTTGCGTCCCACGGCTGCACGGTAATCATGCCCGGTTCCGGCACGTGAAGGTTCGCGACCTGGTTGAGCGGCGTCGGCGTGCCGTAGTAGTCGACGCGCACGCTATCGAGAAGATGAATGGAGGCGCGGCCGGTGCGTATCGCGCCCATGGCCTGCTGCAGATCGTTAAGAGCTTTTTCCATGCGCTGCTTTGCGCCGGCTTCGATTTCCGCTACTGTATTCATGGTCTGTTCGTCGTCTTAAGAATTGTTTTCAGCCGGCGCGGGGCCGATGATTGTTCCGATGGGATCACCGCTCGCCATCCGCATTATATTGCCTGGCGTGCGCAGATTGAACACGATGATGGGCAGGCGGTTATCCCGGCACATGGCGATGGAAGTGGCGTCCATCACGCCCAGCGAGTCGGTGAGAACGCGCGTGTATTCGATGTGGCGGAACATGACGGCGTCGTCGTGCTTCATCGGGTCTTTGTCGTAAACGCCGTCCACCTTGGTTGCCTTCGCTATCACCTGCGCCTTGATTTCCAGCGCGCGCAGAGTAGCGGCGGTGTCGGTGGAAAAGAACGGATTCGACGTGCCGGCGGCGAAGATGACGACCCGGCCTTTTTCCAGATGGCGAATCGCCCGGCGTCGGATGTACGGCTCGGCCACCTGATGCATCTGGATGGCGCTCATCACGCGGGTGTGGCAGCCGATGTGTTCCAGCGCGTCCTGGAGCGCCAGCGAGTTGATGACGGTGGCGAGCATGCCCATGTGATCGCCGGTGACGCGGTCCATGTTTTTAGCGGCAAGGGCGATGCCGCGGAAAATGTTGCCGCCGCCGACGACGACGCCGACCTGCACGCCTTCGCGCGCGATGGCTGCGATCTCTTCGGCAAGTTCGCGGACTTTGGCGGCGTCGAGTCCAAAGGCCTGGGGTCCGGCCATCGCTTCACCGCTGAGTTTGAGGAGGATGCGTTCGTATTTCGGCACGCTGAATTTCTATGGTAACGGAGAGAGTTGTACGGCGGGATTGACGCGGGCGTGTATTTATACTACGCTGTTAGCCTAATGTCAAAAGCCGAAACTCTGGGCTCATTCGAACAGGTGATACTCACCGCGCTGCTGCTTCTGCGCGATAACGCCTATGGGGTGACCATACGCGAGAGGGCGGAGCAACTGTCGCATCCGAAGACGGTTTCGATCGGCGCGGTTTACGTTACGCTGGACCGGCTGGAAGACAAAGGGTTGATCGCTTCGAAGCTTACCGAGCCGACGCCGGAGCGTGGCGGGCGGGCGAAGCGTTGCTATCAATTGCAGCCTTCCGGCCGGCGTGCGCTGGAAGAAGCGGCGGTTACGGCCGGGCGTATCTGGGATAGTGCCACCGAGGTCTGGGGACCGAACTGGGCGAAGGGAGGCGCGAAATGAGAGGCTGGGCGCTGGGTTTTGCCGAGGGGTTCGCCGGATGGTTCCTGCCGCCCGCGTGCCGGGAAGAGGTGCTGGGCGATCTCTTTGAAAGCTGCGCCTCGGTGCGGCGATATCTGGCGAGCGCGACCCAGGTGGTTCCGCGGGTAATCCTCAGTCAGATTCGGCGCAATACGGATTTACACGTGTTCCTCTTTACAGCGCTCGCGATTGTTTATTCGTTCGCGGCCGGTTCGTACGGGCTGGCGACCGACATCGACCATCGAATTCTGCGGCTGGCGATTCCGACGATTCCGACGCTGCTGGCGCTGTTGATTCGTAATGGCTTTGCGCCGCTGGTGGAGCGGCGCCTCCACGCCGTCACGTTTGATATCGGAATGGCTATGGCCGCCGCCGCGCTCTCACAGTTCATTTTGCTGATGACGCTCCAGAACGGCCTGATGCTGCCCGACTGGTGCCCTTCGGAAGCAAGCGCACTGTGCTGGATGTTCATTATTCTGCTGCGCGCACTGTTTCCGCCGGGAACGAAACTCCATGTGGACCAGGTCACGGACTGATCGCGCGGCTGACGGGCCCTTCGGTGCTTTGCTGTGGCTCTTCTTCAGCCGGTTCTTCGATAAAGAATCGCTGTCGCCGCAGGGCGAGCCCTCGGCGAATGTGGTGCAGACGCTGGGGATTCTGGCGTCGCCGGGCGTGTTCGTTTTGCTGCTGCTCTTCTTCAATCCGAATCCGGTGACGCCGCAGGATATCGTCGTGCTGCGTTGTCTGTTCCTCACGTTCTCCATGGCGGTCATTGGCTTCGCGGTGGTGTTCGAGTGGGACGCCATCTTTCCCGATCGCCGGGATTTTCAGGTGCTGTTCCCGCTGCCACTGCCGATGTGGCGGCTGTTCCTGGCGAAGACCGCGGCATTCCTCCTGTTTCTCGGAATGTTTTTGCTGGCCGTGAATGGCGCTGTTGCGTTGTTGTGGCCGGTTCTTTTTGGCGGCAATTTTTTGAAAGTGATCGCTTCGCATCTGGTGGCCGCGGTCGCTTCGGGGTTGTTTATTGCATTCGTGGCGGCATCGGTTCAGGGAGTTCTGCTGATTGTGGCGCCGGCGCGATACTTCCGTTCGGTCGTCACCTGTGTGCAGACGATGCTGATGGCCGTGATGGTTATGATGCTGCTGCTTTCGCCGTTTATCGCGGGCGGCGCAGGCTTGATCGATAAGAATGTTTCGATTGCACGATGGATGCCGGCTTATCTGTTTCTGGGCCTGCATGAGCGCATGCTTCCCGCCGTGCACAGTCCGGCGCTGATGGACTTCGGATCGATTGCACTGCATGCGCTCGGCTGGGCGGCGGGTATGTTCGCGCTCACGCACATTCCTCTCTTCCTGCGGCACACGCGAAAGCTGGCTGACCCTCCACCGGTCCATGCTTCGGGTCCGGGTGGGCTTCATCGGGGGCTGAATAGCGTGCTGGATCGGTGGCTTCTGCGCGAGCCCATGCAGGAGGCCGTGTTTCACTACATCGGCCAGACGATTGCGCGAAGTATGAAGCATCGGATGTTTCTGGCGGTTTACGCAGGATTTGGCGCGGCGCTGGTGATTATCACTGTTGCGCCGTTTGCGGTCATCCGGCACGGTGCACCGACGATTTCAATCACTGACGATACCGCCCGCGCCGCCATGATGGGCGTCCCGCTGATGCTTTCCTTTGTGATGATCTCGGGACTGCGCGCAGCGTTCAGTTTTCCGGCGGAGCTTTCGGCCAACTGGTCGTTTCAGATGAGCGGCGCCAATCAGACCGGTCCGTGTATGGCCGCGATGCGGAAGTGGATTCTGGTTTGCGCTGTTGTTCCGTTGTTCCTGCTGATGATTCCCTTCAGCCTTGCATTCTTCCCGTGGCAGACCGCATTGTTTCAATTCGTGTATGGAGTCATGCTTAGCGCGTTCCTGGCCGAGTTGTTTTTTCCGGACTTTGTAAGGATTCCCTTCACCTGTGGCTATTTTCCGTCGCGCAACAACCTTGTCTGGCTGATTGCGATGTATGTGACGGGACTGATCCTCTACGGCAGCAGGATGGCCGACCTTGAGATTCGGCTGTTGGCCCGTCCGCTCGAAGCGACGCTTTTTTTTGCCCTTGCGGCGCCCTGCTGCGCGTGGCTCTGGAAGTGGCGTGAGCGTTTCAACTCAGAAGAACGCTTCGAATACCTTGGCGACGACGACCCGATGGTTCGGTCGCTCGGACTGGAGTAGACATCATGCTGGAAATTCAGTCGCTGACGAAATACTATCGGCACCTTGCCGTGGTGGACGATGTGAGCTTTGCGGTGAGGCCGGGCGAAGTTACGGGGTATCTGGGGCCGAACGGATCGGGTAAATCGACCACGGTGAAGATGATTACGGGCATGATCGAGCCCAGCAGAGGACGGGTGCTTCTGGATGGTCGCGATATCCGGTCCGATATGTCGACGTTCAAGCGTCGGCTGGGTTATGTGCCGGAGGAGCCGCATCTCTATTCCTATTTGAGCGGACTCGAATATCTGCAGTTGATTGGGCGGCTTCGCATGATGCCGTCGGATCTGGTGGATCGGAAGGCGAACGATCTGCTTTCATTGCTGGCGATGCATCCGCATCGGCATGCGGCGATCTCGGCGTATTCCAAGGGGATGAAACAGCGGATACTGATTGCCGCGGCTTTGCTGCACGATCCCGATCTGCTGATTCTGGATGAACCGCTGACGGGGATTGATGTGACGTCGGCGCTGCTGTTCACGCATTTGCTGAAGGAACTTGCGGCTGCGGGAAAGGCGATTTTGTATATTTCGCACGTTCTGGAGGCAGTGGAGCAGGCGTGCGCTCAGATCGTCATTATTTATAAAGGCCGGATTCAGGCGGCGGATTCGGTGGACAACCTGCGGAAGCTGATGCAGTTGCCTTCGCTCGCCGATATCTTTTCGCAGCTCGCGGAGCAGCGGGATCTGGAAAGTGCCGCGCGGGATATTGTGGCGGTGATGCGGGGGTAGGGAACAGAAAAGGGGGGCGGATAATCCGCCCCCCTGTGTTCCATCGAACTAGATTGAAGACTAAACTGCGGCTTCCGGCTGCTCGGCGGCGGTGTCGCCGACCTTGAACCGTGCGAACCGCGTTACGGTGATGTTCTCGCCCAGCTTGGCGATCTTCGCCTTGATGAGCTGATCGACCGTGGTCGCATTGTCCTTCACGAACGGCTGCTCGTACAGGCAGACCTCTTCGTAATATTTCGACATGCGGCCTTCCACGATCTTCGCTGCGATCGCGGCAGGCTTTCCTTCATTGATGGTGCGCGCCAGTTGTATTTCCTTTTCCTTCTCCAGCGCGGCGGGCGTCACATCTTCCTTGCGGATGAACTGCGGATCGGTCGCCGCAATGTGCATCGCGACATCCCGAACCAGTTCCTGGAAGTCGTCCGTGCGCGCCACGAAGTCGGACTCGCAGTTGACTTCCACCATCACGCCAAGCTGTGAGCCGGCGTGAACGTAGGTTCCGATGGTACCCTGTTTCGTGGTGCGGCTTGCCTTCTTGCCGGCCGACGCGATGCCGCGCTTGCGCAGCACGACTTCGGCTTCGGCGAGATCGCCCTTTGCTTCCGCGAGGGCGCTCTTGCACTCCATCATTCCGGCTCCGGAACGCTCGCGGAGTTGTTTTACCAATGCTGCTGTAATTTCTGCCATGTTCCTGTTCTGTCCGTACTTTTAGGCCTGTGTGGCTTCGGCAGGCGCCTCTGGCGCGGTTTCCGAAGCCGGTCCCTTGCGGGCCGCGGCTCCGCCGTCGCCGACCATGAGGCTTTCCTGCATGATCTGAGCGGCGTACTGCGGGTCCACGTACTGCGAATACTCGGCGGGCAACTCTTCCTGCGCACCGGCGTCTTCGTTGTCGGCCTCAACTTTCGCGGTGGTGAAGTCGTGCTCGGTCGCCAGGGCGCGACCTTCGATGACGGATTCGGCGATCTTGCTCGTAAACAAACGGATGGCGCGCAGGGCGTCGTCATTACCCGGGATAACCCAATCGACTTCATCGGGATCGCAGTTGGTGTCGACGATTGCGACAACCGGAATACCCAGACGGCGAGCTTCCTTGACGGCGATGGCTTCCTTGTTCGAATCGATTACAAAGACGACGTCCGGCAAGCCGGGCATGTCTTTGATGCCGGAGAGGTTCGAATCGAGCTGCTTACGCTCACGCTCGAGCCGCACGATTTCCTTCTTGGGGCGCCCGCCGTAAGACCCTTCGGCGGCCATCTGTTCCAGTTCCTTCAGGCGCTTGATGGACTTTTGCACTGTCGTCATGTTGGTGAGCAGTCCGCCCAGCCAGCGCTGGTTGACGTAGTACATCTGGCAGCGGGTGGCTTCTTCGCTGATTGCTTCCTGCGCCTGGCGCTTGGTGCCAACGAAGAGCACGTTCTTGCCCTGAGCCGACATTTCCACAACATAGCGAGCCGCGTCCTTGAAGAGCTTCAGCGTCTTCTGCAGGTCGATGATGTAGATACCGTTACGTTCGCCAAAGATGTATTCTTTCATCTTTGGATTCCAGCGCTTGGTCTGGTGCCCGAAGTGAACGCCGGCTTCGAGCAATTCTTTCATTGAAATAGCAGGCAAACTAACTCCTTGATTTCAGCCGAACTGCGATGCGGGAGCGACCCCGGGAGTAGTGCGGCGACCGAGCCGGACCGAAGGCCACACGCGGCCCTAAGCGAGATTTGCGTGTGAAGAACGACGGAAGGCAATTGCTGACAGAAAATCGGGGCGCGGTAACCAACCCGCGCCCCGGACCGCATAACAAAAACTCTTTAGCGCTTGGAGAACTGGAAGCGCGCGCGTGCGCCCTTCTGTCCGTACTTCTTGCGCTCGTGCTCACGCGGGTCGCGCGTCAGCAGGCCGGCCTTCTTGAGGGGGCTGCGGAGTTCCGCGTTGAATTCCACAAGGGCGCGGGCGATGCCGAGGCGAATCGCGCCGGACTGGCCAGCCACACCGCCGCCATCAGCCAGAACGATGACGTCGAAGCGATCCGCCATTTCCACAACGGTCAGCGGGAACTTTGCCGGAATCCGGCCCGCCTCGGTGGGGAAGTATTCTTCAAACGGACGGCCATTCACTGTGATTTTGCCGGAGCCGGGCCGCAGAAACACGCGGGCGACGCTGCGCTTGCGGCGGCCGGTTGCTACATACTGTTCAAGTTTCTTGATTGCCAAAATCCAATACCTTCCTGACTGAATAAACCTATGCGACCTTACGGCCGGACTTAATCGTGAGCGCCGCCGGCTTCTGAGCGGCGTGGGGGTGTTTGTCGCCCGCGTAAACCTTCAGCTTGCGGTACATCTGTTTGCCGAGCTTCGTCTTCGGCAGCATACCCGAGATCGCTTCTTCGATCATCCGGGTGGGGCGGGTGGCGCGCACACGGGCAGCGCCGGTTTCGACCAGTCCGCCGGGATAACCGGTGAAGTGGCGATAGACCTTATCGGTATCTTTCTTACCCGTCAGCTTAACTTTTTCGGCGTTGATCACCACCACGTGATCGCCAGCGTCGATGAAGGGGGTGTAGGTCGTCTTGTGCTTCCCCATCAGGATGCGAGCGGCCTGGGCGGCAAGCTTGCCGAGAACGACATCGTTGGCATCTACGACATGCCAGTTTCTTTCAATCCCCTGCTTTGTGGGGAATACGGTACTCATGGACACACGACTCCGATAGATTCTAATGCGAGGTACAACCGTCTTAGTATAGCAGGGCTGGTGAGCCGGATGGGTGGGCGGGTTTTGTTGGGTTACGAGATGCGGCAAACGCGCCAGGATCAGATACATATGGCGCAGGAAATCGAGGCCGTGTATGAAAACGGTGTCCTTCGGCCGCTTTTCGCCGCTGACGCTGGCGGAATCGGAGAGGGTGCGAGTGCGAATTTCGACCGCGGCGGAAGACTCCACTCCTGACACGGCGATGATCGCGAGGGCGCGCCGGAACTCGCGGGACGGGACGTTCCAAACATAGAAGAAATCCGCCGGTTGACGGCTTCGATTCCTGGGAGCTGGTCTGACGATATCATCGCCGAGCGCGGCGAGTATTGTGTTGGCTCAATATTATTTCGACACGAGCGCCCTGGTGAAGCGTTATCACAGGAAAGAAGGCGACCCGAGCGTGAACGTCATATTCTTCGCGAGAGAACGTCGTCAGCGTTTCTTCGCCTGGCCTCGTCGAGATTCACTCGGCCTTCGCTATTAAAGTCCGATCGCGCCAACTTACGCGGGAAGCGGCTCAGATACTTAGCGATGGCGTTCGGGCTGATCTCGCCTGGGGACGAATCGAACCGTACGCAGTCCGGGAACGGCATTACGTCGAAGCGGAAGGCCTTGTGCGCCGATTCGCTCTCGATTATCGGTTTCGATCTCCCGATGCCATTCAACTTGCAGTTGCCTCTGACCTCCGAACCCAGGGGCTTGTCGACTTCGTCGTGACGGCCGATTCGGTCCTTCAGCAGGTGGCGACTACGCTGGGACTGCCGGTAATCAATCCGAAATCCTGAATCCTGGCCCCACCGGCAAGCGTCGTTTAAAATGGTTAGAAAAGCTATGGCGGCGGGCAGATTCTTCAGGTGGTCGGGCGTGGTGTCGCTGGCATTGGCCGGAGTGAGCGCCGTTGTCGGTTTTCAGTCCCATCTCGGGGCGCCCGGCGTGATTGTCCTCAATCCGGTTTTCACGGACAAACCTGCCGTCGGGTTCGTTCCTCCCGGCTGGCAGCTGAAAGTAAACGCCGGACATCCTGACATCGCAGTTGGCGACAGTGGGGACGGCGCCGCGCTCCACTTCCGCAGCGACAAGGCTTCCTTTGGCCTCGAGCGCGATATTGAGGTCGATCCCAAAGCGACGCCCCTGCTAAGCTGGCGCTGGAAGGTTGCGCAGTTGCCGAAGGGTGGTGATTTCCGCCACAGCTCAACCGACGACCAGGCCGCCCAGTTGCTGGTCGCATTCACTGACCGCAAAATCATCACTTACATCTGGGATTCCAGCGCCCCGCAGGGTACCATGCAAAGCGCGAGTTCGCTGCCGCTCGTCCACATCTACGCGGTCGTTTGCCGTTCGGGCGCTGCGGACATTAATCAGTGGGTACAGGAAACCCGCAACGTGGCGGCCGATTATCAAAAGGCCTTCGGCCAGTCCGCGCCGCATGTAAAAGGCCTGCGTCTGCAGATCAACTCCCAGCACACCGGCTCGCGCGCTGAAAGCTACTTCGGCGAGATCGAATTCCACAATAATCCTCAGTCATGATCCTGGTCACCGGCGGTGGCGGCTTTGTCGGAAGCCACCTGGTGGAGCATCTGCTTGCGCGCAATCTGCCCGTGCGTGCCTTGCTGCGGCGTTCCGGCGGCTTTGAGAATACGTCGGTGGATGTAGTACGTGGGGACCTGCTACGCGCGGAAGGTCTGAGGGCCGCGCTTGAAGGCGTCGACACGGTTATCCACATTGCCGGCGTGACGAAGGCGCTGGCAACGGCGGATTACTATGCCGGCAATGTTACGGCGACCGAGAACCTGGCGCGGGCAATCGCATCCGCCGGGCGCGAAATCCGAACGGTCCATGTAAGTTCTCTGGCTGCGATCGGTCCTTCACTCGATGGTGTACCTGTCGCGGAAGATGCGGAGCCGCATCCGCTGACCAATTACGGCAAATCCAAGCTCGAAGGCGAACGCGCGATGCGGCGCATTCTGCCGGATGCGGTGGTCGTGCGGCCCCCTGTAGTCTACGGCCCACGCGATACCGATGTCTTCGAAATGCTGCGGTCCATCAACAAAGGCATCATGACGCCGATCGCCGGCGGCGAGCGCTGGTTCAGCGCGATCTACGTGAAAGACCTGGCGGAGGGACTTCACGCAGCGGCAATTGCTCGCGGTGCGGAAGGTCGCACTTACGCCCTGGCGCATCGGACAGCGGTATCGTGGTCGGAACTGGGCGCCATCGCTGCAACGATCATGAACCGCAAGCCTCGTGTGGTGACAATTCCTGTGCCGGTTGCGAGAATGGCCGGACTGGGCGGCGAACTGTGGTCGCAAGTCACCCGCAAGCCTGGGATCATTTCGCGCGAAAAAATCGCTGAGGCACTCTGCCAATACTGGACCTGCGAAACAGGCCGCGCCAAAGCCGAACTCGGTTTCGAAGCGAAAACCCCGCTGGCCGAAGGACTGGCCGCCACGCTGTCCTGGTACCGGGAGGCCGGTTGGCTGAAATACTGAGGCGGCTGATGCCGGCCGACAAGGTCGTGCTCGCCTATTACGCGGCAATGTGCGTGGTGGAGTTGGCCTGGTTCCGCGAGATCCCGGAAGCGCCATGGCTGATCGGCCTGCACCTTCTGGGTGGCGTCACTATCCTGCTGGCCGCGCGTCTGGCGCCATGTCCCGGCAAATCCCGCCTGTGCCGCATCGTGTGGGGATTCCGCAACTGGTATCCCCTGCTCTTTGTGGCCTGGTGTTATCGCGAGATGTCGATACTAATTCCGGACATTCGCCATGCGAGGTTCGACCGCGCGCTCGCGGATCTGGATTTCAGGGTTTGGGGCGCGAATCCGTGCGTATGGCTGGAGCGTTGGTACACCCCCGCCCTGACCGAATTCCTTCAGGTTATTTATACCTTATTTATACCCGCAATCCTGTTCCCGCCTTTGATCACCTGGTGGAGGGGCAAACATCGTGAGTTTCGATACATGGCGTTTCTGCTCGCACTGGGCTTTCTCGCCTCATACATCGGCTATATCATCCTCCCGGCGAAAGGTCCGCGTTACCTGCTCGCCTCGCTCCAGCACGTTCCTTTGCAGGGTTTGTGGCTCTTCAACACCATGCAGGCGGCGCTGAACCGTCTGGAAAAGGACCATTTTGACTGCTTTCCCAGCGGTCACACCGAAATCACCGTGCTTGCTTTCTGGCTCAGCCGGCGTGTTTCGAAGCCTCTTTTCCGTGCGTACTCTTTATACACCTGTGGGATCGTTTTTGCTACAGTCTATTTGAGATACCATTACACCGCTGACATATTCGCGGGTATTGCGGTGGCCGTCATCCTGATTCTGGTCTCACCGGCGCTGTATCGCGGGCTATCTGACAAAGGGGAATCGATTGGCGATTGAGGTTGCTGCAATCAGCGGAAAGAGCGGACTGAAGGAGTTCGTAGAATTTCCGCATTCGATCTACAAAAACGATCCTCACTGGGTGCCGCCGCTGCACATCGCCGTAAAAGAGCTGCTGGACAAGGAGAAGCACCCGTTCTACGCAAATGCGGACGCGGAATTCTTCATGGCGCGGCGCGACGGCAAGGCTGTGGGGCGAATCGCCGCGATCATCGACCGAAATCACAATAAGTTTCACGAGGAGAAAGCCGGCTTTTTCGGCTTTTTTGAATCCGTTGACGACGCGGAAGTGGCCAGGGCGCTGATCGGAACCGCACGCAGGTGGGTCACCGATCGGGGCGCCGAATTTCTCCGCGGACCTGTGAATCCTTCCACCAACTACGAGTGCGCCACGTTGATTGACGGGTTCGATTCGAGCCCGATGGTGATGATGACCTACAATCCTCGCTACTATCCAAAGTTACTGGAAGCGACCGGCCTGACGAAGGTGAAGGATCTCATCGCTTTCGTGAATACGGCCGACGGCGTGGATCTGGATAAGATCGGGCGAGTTGCCGACCGTGCACTGAAGCGTCACAAAGTTACCATTCGGCCCGTAAACATGAAAGATTTCCAGGGCGAAGTGGAGCGGATCTGGGAAGTCTACAACGCCGCCTGGGAGAAGAACTGGGGTTTCATTCCCATGACGAAGGAAGAATTCTTTCTCATGGGAAAGGAGATGAAGCAGATCCTGAAGCCGGACATGGTGCTGATTGGCGAGATCGCGGGACGTATGAT
Source organism: Acidobacteriota bacterium (assembly GCA_048498815.1). Taxonomy (GTDB): domain Bacteria; phylum Acidobacteriota; class Terriglobia; order Bryobacterales; family Bryobacteraceae; genus BOG-234. Next base: position 57,743 of record JBEHXG010000012.1, read on the forward strand.
AGGCTTTGCGCTTGCGCTGCCGGACGTGAACGTCGCGTTAAAACCGGCTAACGGGCGGCTGCTGCCCACGGGATTGCTGAAAATTCTGTGGCATCAGCGCAGGATTCGGGCCGTGCGTGTCGTGGCGCTTGGTGTGGTGGAGGAGTTTCGGGCCTCGGGAGTCGCCGCGGGGTTCTATGCGGCGCTGGTGCGGAACGCTCGCAGGCTGGGTTATGACCAGGAATGCGAGATGTCGTGGATACTGGAAGATAACGTTTTGATGACAAGATCGCTGGAACTGATGGGGGCAAGGCGGACCAAGTCGTACCGCCTGTATCAATCGGCAGGTGGGAATTAGAAAAGCATGAGCGCATCCACGGCAAGGATCACCACGATCCCGAAGACGAAGACGAACGACGTTTTCGAGAAGTGCCGCACCTTCACCCGTCCTTCGGAGTTGCAGGAGCACGGGCTCTACATGTACTTCGAAACCTTTGGTGACCGCGAAGGCTGCGCACCAGGCGAAGTGCGGCGCGGCGACCGTAGGATTCTGATGTTCGGGTCGAACGATTATCTTGACCTGATTACGCATCCCGAAGTGATGGAAGCGGCGGCGAATGCAGCTTTGAGGTATGGAAGCGGATGCAGTGGTTCCCGGCTCCTCAACGGTACGCTCGATATTCACGTGAAGCTCGAAGCCGAACTGGCTTCGTTCGTACGCAAAGATGCCGCGATCATCTTCGGCACAGGTTTCCAGGCGAACTACGCTACTCTTTCCGCGCTCACCGATAAGGGCGATACCCTGGTCTGCGACCACAATCTGCACGCCAGTCTGGTGGAAGGCGCGCTCCGCTCCACGGCCCGCATGGTCCGTTTCCGCCATAACGACATGGACCACTTCGAACGCTGCCTCGAAAACTGCAAGTGGGATGAGCGAGTGCTGGTGGTATCCGAAGGCGTCTTCAGCATGGAAGGCGACATTGCCGCGCTGCAGGGGCTGGTGAAGCTTTCGAAGCAGTTCGGCGCGCGGACGTTTGTGGATGAAGCGCACGGCATTGGCGTGCTGGGTGAGACCGGCGCTGGTGCGGCCGAGCATCTTGGTGTGCTGGATGAAGTGGACCTCGTCATGGGTACGTTCAGCAAATCGCTGGCTTCGGTTGGCGGTTTTATCGCCGGCGAGAAGACTGTAATCGACTACCTGAAGCACACGGCCAGGCCGTTTGTGTTTTCGGCTAGTCTTCCGGCTGCGTCAGTAGCGGCGGCAGCTGTCGCGCTTCGGATCATCAAGACGGAGCCGGAACGGCGGCATAGATTGCTGCGGATCGCGTCGCTTCTGCGCGAAGAACTGCGCACGCGCGGCTACACGGTGCTCGATGGCGAGACCGCGATTGTTCCGGTAGTATTCGCGAAGGATTCCGAGCTCTGCATGCTGAGTAAGTGGCTGCTGGAGGACGGGATTTACATCAACCCGATTCTGCGTCCCGCCGCGTCGCAAAATATGCTGCGGATTTCCTGCACGGCAGCGCACACCGAAGCTCATGTAGAGCGTCTGGTGAGTGCGATCGACCGGGCGGTAGCTGCACTGGGCATTCAGCGATAGCTTATCGCCCGAGCGCGTCGTACCGCGTATCTGGAAAGGCGATGCTACGACGCGTGAAGACCTAAAACCATGAATACTCCAGGTGCTGCGATCACTGGAAGGCCGCACGAGCGTTCTGGAGGTTTGTGAGTATATCCGGAAGCACCATGAAACAGAATTGCACCATGGCGGAAGGTTTTTCTCCTGGTAATCTGATATTCGCTGGGCTGCCACGAAGCTGAAGCACGAGGGCAAGTTGGCCTCCGTAGTCCGAAGCAGATTCTTTAACAGATCTGTCTCATGGTCGTTCGCCGCTTCGGGCGACCATCGGATGTCCATCAACTCATCTGCAGGAATCGGTCCGCCTCGTCATCCTTCAGAGATTCGCCCCGACGCAGTGAGGCAGAGCCGCGCTCTACCGCGCCACAATTGTTGCCTGCTCCTCGAAGCATTCGACCAACAACTCCTGTACGAGAACGTCCGGATGGCATCTTTGCCACACCGCGGCTCCAATTCGCTGTTGTTTACCGAATTGCCATCCCCATTAGCGGGTCTTCCTGATATTAGGTTGACCGGCATGCCTGGCAATCCACTCCCACATCAGATTCAACACAGACGGCGCAATTGTCTCTTCAATCTCCCCATATTCCGAAGGCGCGCCCGTCACCGCCGTCTGAAAGAAATGATTCAGCCCAGCCAGCTTCACAACCTCATAATCCTGATTCGAACCGGCCTCGAGCTCCCAGGCGATCGCCGGCAAATTCTGCGCTGGCGGCACCTGCATATCGAGGGAACCATTCAGCGCCAGCACTGGCTGCTTCAGAGCGCGCAGAGCGGGTCCGGGATCGTAGTTAATCAGGAAATGAAACCACGGAGTGGCCGCCTCATCCACTCGCGAGTCCAGCAGATTCAGTTGAGGCGTTGCGAAGTCCCCCAGCGCAGCGCGCATCCTCGAACGAGTAATCGCCGGGTCGGTTTCCGATCGCGCGATCGAAAGGATCTTCTCCTCGCGCGCCCGATTGCGCTCAATCAGCACTTCCGACAAACCCATCGCCCGGCTGATCATCATCTGTTGCTCAATGACGATTTGATCTCCCGGCACTCCAGGCGCGGCCAGCAGAATCAGAAAATCCACATCCTTCGCGCCCAGCGCCCGATCGCTAGCCACCATCGGAGCAATCAGCCCCCCTTCACTGTGGCCGATCAGGCCGATGCGGTCCACAAATTCGCGCGAACGTAAAAACCGCACCGCACCTGCAACGTCATCGGCGAAGTCGCGCGTGGTGGAACCCGCGAAACGGCCCGTCGATCTTCCGGTCCCTCGATCGTCCGAACGCAACACCACAACGCCGCGCCGCGCGAGGTAATCCGCAATCACCTGAAACGGCTTGTGGCCCAGCGTCGACTCGTCGCGATCCTGCGGGCCGGATCCCGAAACCAGCACTACTCCTGGAAACCTTCCCGAACCTTCCGGAACAGTGAGCGTCGCATCCAGAAACACATTGCGCGCAAAACTCGGATACTTGAAATTCTGCTCCGTATAGGGAAACGGCGGTTGCGGCGTCTGCGGGCGCTTCACCGCAACGTTAACGCCCTCGCGCACAAGCGTAAACGGAACCGGGATACCTTCGAACCATTCGCCCTCCAGCCGCGTACCATCGCCCATCACAATGCCCGAGAACGTAGCGTGCACAGCGTCCACCTGGAAACTCACACGAAACAGCTCAACCTTGCCCCGGGTAACGGCGATTCCGGCAACGCGTTGTTCCGGGCTGTCGAGCGCACCCGTACCGTTCTTATCGAAGCGAATCGTAATACGGCGGCTGAGCACGCCGGCGTTAAGCGTACCGCTCCAAAGCCCCTGCAGCGACGCGGTGGAGAAATCCGCACCGCATGCCCAGCCAGCCGTCAGAATCAGCAGCAAAGCGCCGCGTCGCATTCCCCGATTGTAATGCGCGAGAATTGTCTTCGCATGATGAGTTACGAACTGCGGAATCCGGAGCGGCTGCTGACGCCGGCATTACTGATCTACCCCGAAGCTGTAGGTGCCAACATCCGCGCGACGCTGCAGATGATGGACGGAGACGCCAACCGCTGGCGACCGCACGTGAAGACCGCGAAACTGGCTTACACGATGCGCCGGATGGTCTCTGTCGGTATCCGTACCTTCAAGTGCGCCACTACGCTCGAACTCACGGCGGCTTGCGAAGCCGGCGCGGAAGATGTGTTGGTTGCGTTCCCGGTAGTCGGCGCGAACGCGCGGCGCGTGCGTGATCTCGCGAGGCGCTTTCCGAACGTCAGGACTTCCGTCCTGAACGAGTCAGCGGAGCAGGCTGCAGCATGGACGGATACGAACATCGGCATCTTCATCGATGTGAACCCAGGCATGGACCGTACCGGCATCTCACAGGAGCGCGCGGCGGAAATTAATCGACTGGCCGCGTGCATCGGCCGGCAACTCCGCGGGCTTCACTACTACGATGGGCACGTCGCCACTGAGTCGGAAGCGCATGCCGGTTACGCGCGCCTGCTCGGAATTGCAGAGGGCTGCGCGCCAAATGAACTGATCACCTCGGGCACGCCAGCAGCGCCGTTCGCGTTGAGCTACGCGGGATTCCGCAACCGCTCATTTGTTCATCGCGTTTCGCCGGGCACCGTCGTATATAACGACATGTCCAGCCTGAGACAACTGTCCGGCATGGGCTACCAGCCTGCGGCACTCGTTCTGGCCACCGTCATCAGCCATCCGGCAAGAGGAATCTTCACCTGCGATGCGGGCCACAAGAGCGTCTCAGCCGATGCCGGCGTGCCCACCTGTGAAGTCCTCGGTCACCCCACATGGAAGCCGCTGAAGCCGAGCGAGGAACACCTGCCGATCGCAGTCGCCGAAGGCGAAGAACTACCCGCAATCGGCGGTCATGTCTATCTGCTGGCGCGCCATGTCTGCCCGACGGTAAACAACTTCGACCACGCCGCGCTGATAGCGGACGGCGAAGTTCAATGTATCGAAAATGTTACTGCCCGTGGGCATGAGAGGCCGCTGCCTCAATAGCTGCGCTCAGGCTGGCATAATCCGGCATGCCATCATGCCGCTGCCCGTTAATGAAGAATGTCGGCGTACCATTCACACCGCTGCGAACGCCGGACATGAAATCCGCCTTCACACGTTCCGTAAAAACAGAGTTCTCCAGCGCATTGGCCAGCTCGCCCTCATCCAGGCCGTTCTTCGATGCCAGGCTAAGCAGATAGGTGGGCGAAAGCCGATCCTGATTCTCGAAGATCGCGTCGTGAATTTCCCAGAATTTGCCATACCCGGCTGCGAACTCGGCTGTCTCCGCCGCATCTTCCGCCATCGGATGCATCTCATTCAGCGGAAAATTGCGAAACACAAAGCGTAGCCGCCCGGCAAAATGTTTCTGCAGCCGCTGAACCACGGGATGTGCGTGCCCGCAGTGCGGACATTGATAATCCCCGTACTCGACAAGCGTAACCGGAGCATTCGCATCGCCCTGAACATGATCCTGTCCGGAAATCGGTGTTTTCAGTTGCATTGTCAGGCCCTCACCTCGCCAGCTTTTCCAGCGCGTCCAGAATTCCGTCCGCACCCGGGTTCACCGCAACCGGTGAACAGTAACTCCACTGAATCACACCGTTCTTATCGACCACGAAGAGCGCACGTTCCGTCACACCTTCCGGCCGATACACGCCGTACAGCTTCGCCACCGCGCCCTTGGGCTCGAAATCGGCCAGCAGGGGGAAATGAAATTTCCGGTCTTTCCCAAAAGCCGCATGGCACCAGACGCCATCCACGGAGATTCCCAACAGCTCGGCGTGATGCTTACGAAACTCCGGCAGCAGTTCGTTATAAAGCCCCATCTGATCGCCGCAAACAGGACTCCAGTCTGCGGGATAAAAAGCCAGAATCACCGGATTGCCGCGAAGCTCGGAAAGCGAAATCGTCTGATCTGGCGTAACGTGAAGCGTAAATTCCGGCGCGGGCGTTCCGGCCGGCAGAATATTCGACATTGGACTGGACCCTCGCTACAAACCTAGCAGGTCAGGGACGCCAGCGCAGTATCGGTTTGCGCGCCGCTGTGACTTCGTCCACCTTTGTGGTGCGCGTCATGTGCGGTGCTTTCAGAACAGTATCGGGTTCGCTCTCAACTTCCGAAGCAATAGCGATCATCGCCTCCACGAACTGATCCAGCTCGCGTTTCGACTCCGTCTCAGTCGGCTCAATCATCAACGCGCCATGCACAATGAGCGGAAAGCTGACTGTATACGGATGAAATCCGTAGTCGATCAAGCGTTTCGCCAGATCGCCGGTGCGAACACCGCGTGCGGCCTGCCGATCGTCACTGAACACAACTTCGTGCATATTCGGCCGGTCGTAGGGCAGATCGAAGTATGGCGCGAGACGACGCCGCAGGTAGTTCGCATTGAGTACGGCATCAACCGTCGCGTTGCGCAGTCCGGGACCGCCATGCGCATAGATGTAGGCCAGTGCACGGACCAATACACCGAAATTTCCGTAAAATGCGCGCACCTTGCCGATCGACTGCGGCCGATTGTAGTCCCACGTGTAAGCATCGCCCGCGCGAGCCAGACGCGGCACCGGCAGGAACGGCTCCAGATGCTTCTTCACGGCCACCGGACCGCTGCCCGGCCCACCGCCGCCATGTGGTGTGGAAAACGTTTTATGCAGATTCAGGTGCATCACATCGATGCCGAAATCCCCCGGACGGGCAATACCGACAAGCGCGTTCATATTCGCGCCATCCATATAGACCATCGCGCCTTTCGAATGAAGAATCTCAGTGGCTCGCACAATGTTCTCTTCGAAAACGCCGAGCGTGTTCGGGTTCGTCACCATCAGTGCGGCAACGTCGGAATCGACCGCGCGGGCGAGCTCTTCCAGGTCGATCATCCCCTGATCGTTTGAGCGAATATTGCGAACTTCGTATCCGGCTATCCCCGCAGTTGCCGGATTCGTGCCATGCGCGGAATCCGGCGAAAGAATATAGCGGCGAGCGCTGCCCTGAGCTTCCAGATACGCGCGGACCAGGAGGATGCCGGTAAGCTCTCCGTGCGCGCCAGCCGCAGGCTGCAGAGTGATCGCATCGAGGCCCGTAATCTCCAGCAGAGCCTCTTCCAGCCGCGCGACAACTTCCATCGCGCCCTGTGAAAGCGACTCCGGCTGATACGGATGAGCCCACGCCAGCCCCTCCATCCGCGCCACTGCTTCGTTAATGCGCGGGTTGTACTTCATCGTGCATGAACCCAGCGGATACATCCCCAGATCAATCGCGTAGTTCCAGGTGGAAAGCCGCGTAAAATGGCGGATCACTTCCACTTCGCTGACTTCGGGAAAATCTTCAATCTCCGCGCGGACGGCAGAAGCGCCCAGCGCAAGCGAGGGATCCACCTCAGGCACATCCAAAGGGGGAAGCTGATATCCCTTCTTGCCCGGCGAACTCTGCTCAAAAATCAGGTCTTCGTTCTGAACCAGATGACTGCGAACCTTGGCCGGAATCATGAGTTGAAGACCTCCGCGAGCCTGTCCATATCCGCGCGCTTCGTCATCTCCGTAGCGCAGAGCAGCATTGTATCCGCAAGTTCCGGATAAAACTTCCCAAGGGGTAAACCACCCACAATCTTTCGATCGAGCAGGCGCTGGTTTATATCGTCCGGCGAAGCGCACGAAGCTGCAAACTCGTTGAACGACGGACCGCTGAAGCGATTCTTCAGCTTCGAAGCCAGATACCGGGCCTTGGACAGATTCTGCACTGCAAGCTCACGCAAACCCTGCTTCCCGTAAAGCTCCAGGAAGACCGTCGCCATCAGCGCAATCAAAGCCTGATTGGTGCAGATGTTGGATGTAGCCTTCTCCCGGCGAATATGCTGCTCGCGCGTAGCAAGCGTCAGTGTGAAAGCGCGATTCCCCTTCGAATCTTTCGTCTCACCCACCAACCGTCCGGGCAACTGACGAACGAAGCGCTCTTTCGCCGCCATGATGCCGGCGAAAGGTCCGCCGTAACTCGGCGAAATCGCAAACGACTGAAGCTCGCCGGCCACAATATCCGCGGCGCGTGGCGGCTCCAGAATCCCAAGGGACACCGCTTCCGCAAACGCATAAACCAGCAGTGCGCCATGCTGATGCGCGTGTTCCGCCACGGCACTCGTATCTTCCACAATGCCGAAGAAGTTCGGCGACTGCATAATCACGCACGCGGCTTCGCTATTCAGCTTGCCTTCCAGATCGGCCAGGTCAATCTGCCCCGTGGCAGGATCGAAACCAAACTCCTCCACGGGCAATCCCTGATTCTTCGCATACGTCCGCAGCACATCGCGATACTCCGGATGCACCGATCGCGCCACCAGAATCCGCTCGCGCTTCGTAACGCGCACCGCCATCATCGCCGCTTCGGGTATTGCCGAAGAACCGTCATACATCGACGCATTCGCCACGTCCATGCCGGTGAGCTGACAGATCATCGTCTGAAACTCGAAGATCGTTGTCAGCGTACCCTGCGAAATTTCCGATTGATAAGGGGTATACGACGTCAGAAACTCGCCGCGCGAAACCACCGTGTCCACAACAACCGGACGGTAATGGTTGTAGACGCCCGCGCCCAGAAAGCTCGCGTATCCGGTCGCGTTATTTGCCGCCAGCCCGCGAAACAGGTCTGTAATCTCATACTCCGAAAGCCCGGGCGCAATCTTCAGAGAATGATCGATGCGCGCCGACGCCGGAATCTGCTGAAACAACTCGTCCGCCGAAGCGACGCCGCAAACCGCGAGCATCTCCTGGCGTTCACTTTCTGACTTCGGAAGATAGCGCAAGCCTAGCTTTGAGCCCCCACATAGCTTTGATAATCGGCCGCTGTCATAAGTTGCGCGAACTCGTTCGCATTCCCTACGCGAACCCTGATCAGCCATGCGTCGCCATGCGGATCGGCATTGAGCTTTTCCGGACTTGCGGCCAGAAGCTCATTCGCCTCCGTCACCTCGCCCGACACCGGTGCATAGATATCGGAGACCGCCTTCACAGACTCCACCGAGCCAAAGGTCTTGCCCTTCTCAATGGCCGTGCCTGCTTTGGGCAGGTCCACATACACGATATCGCCCAGTTCTTCCTGCGCATGATGCGTGATTCCAACAGTGGCGACGTCACCCGCGAGCGAAACCCATTCGTGCTCTTTGGTGTAGCGGAAATTTTCCGGATAATTCATTTTGCCCTCCTGTAGAAAGGTGTCGGCACGATTTCCGCCTCCACCGTCTGGTTGCGAATCAGAATCCCGATTTTCGCACCCGCCACCGCGCGGTCCCTGGGGATGAGGCAGAGACCGATGTTCTTATTCAATGTTGGCGCCGGTGATCCGCTGGTTACCCAGCCGGCGAGCATGCCGTCGATCACGACTTCGTAGCCGTCCCGCGCGATGCCCCTGCCGCGCATTTCGAAGCCCGCAAGCGCACGCGTAACACCTTTATCTTTCTGTTTTACCAGCGCGCCGCGCCCGATGAAATCGCCCTTATCGAGCTTCACGATCCAGCCGAGACCCGCGTCGTAAGGTGTGATGGACGCTCCGATCTCATGTCCGTAAAGCGACATTGCGGCTTCGAGCCGCAGGGTATTGCGCGCCCCGAGACCGCAGGGTTTGATGCCGAATCCGGCGCCGGCGTCAAGTATTGCTGACCACACGGAGCAGGCATGCGAAGGATCGACATAAATCTCGAATCCATCCTCTCCGGTGTAGCCGGTCCGCGCGATCCGCGCAGGCACACCGGCGAAAATGTCGTCCACAAACCAGTAATAACGAACCGCACCCAGATTCGCGCCCGTCAGCCTCGACGCCACTTCCACAGCTTTAGGCCCCTGAATCGCCAGCTGGGCATACTTCGGGCTTGCAAACTCCACCTCGCAATCGAACTTATTGTGATCGCGAATATGCGCGAAGTCCTTGTCCTGATTCGAGGCATTCACGCAGAGGAAGTAATGATCGTCGGCGACCTTGTGAACGAGGATGTCATCGACGAACCCGCCGTGCTCATAGAGCAGTCCCGAATAGTGAGCCTGCCCGATCGCCAGCCGCGATGCAGCGTTGGTGGAAACTGAATCCACCAGCTGAAGCGCCTCTGGCCCGCGGATCTCGATCTCGCCCATGTGGCTGACATCGAAAAGACCGACCGCCGTGCGCACTGCGTTGTGCTCATCGACGATGCCGGAATACTGCACCGGCATATCCCATCCGCCAAAATCGACCATTCGCGCCGAACTTCCCCGGTGCGTCTCGTTTAAAGGAGTCTGCTGCAGGGGCAAGCCGGACATAATCGTTAGTGTAGCCCCGCCACTAACGTTTGCGAAGCAGACGAAACCGAAACGCTGACCGCTATCGCCCCTCCGCCATAACCTTCCGAAGCGCCTTGGTCACCTTTTCATCCGCATGAATGTCGACGTCCTCCATTACGCCGGAATAGTCGTCCATATTTCCGCCGAACTGAATCTGCCGCAAAACGTCATTGTCCCCCGCAATGACCTTGTATTTGCCCGGCGGCATCCCCGCGATCCGATACGAACCATCCGCGCCGGAACGTGCATTCATGGGCCGCTGTCCGAAAGCCACTACAGTCACGCCTGCGGCCGGTCCATTGCCGTCACTTACAACACCCGATATCTCTCCCGTCACCGAAGCAACCGTGACCATCACATCGCCCGGCGGTCCGCTCCGTAAATCGAGAATGTCGCCCGCTGTCTCGGCGCCGCCAACGGAAATCGACTTAATATAAACACCCCAGTTGGCAGCCAGCCTGTAACGCCCCGGCATCAGACCCGCCACCGTGAACGAGTCTCCCTGCCCCAGTTCCACAGTCTGATAAAGCGACTGCGTATACACGAAAGTCTGCCCTTCCGGTGAAAGCGCCATTCGCCGCGCCACCGGCTGCTTCATCGGACCCTGAGTCGCCTGCGTCTCCCGAGACTTCACATCGTCGAACCCAACCCGCGCGGTAACGTCAAAGGGCGCAACCATCCGCAAATCAATCTTGCCGATATCCGATCCCTGAACATCGATCTCCACCGGCACAGACTGAATGCTGCGCTGCGCACCTCCGCCCGCGGGCGTGCTGATCGCAACTACCGTGTATTTACCGGGATCAAGCTGCCAGATCTCATACGAACCATCGGCCTTCACATGATTTGCGGTCTGAACGAAGCCGCCGGCAGCGGCGCTCGCCACCGCCCGTACCGTAGTCTTTCCCCCGGCCGGCGCATCCAGCACCTTGCCGCTTACCGTGACGATCGGCGTCTGTACCAGCCGGATATCGATTCCTTTGACCTCGGCTCCGGCGCCAACCTCCACGCGCAGCCCCGCCTTTGCAATCAGCGAATCCGGATAGTAGGTGCGAGCTTCATGGACTTCTTTGCTCCCGTCGCTCCGGATCTCCGGCGGAAAAGGCATCACAGCCGGATTCGCCACCAGGCGATACCGTCCGGCAGGAATTCCGCTGATACGAAATTGCCCTTTCTCATCGCTAACGGCCTGGTTAACGCCAAACACAGAACCGTCCAGAGAAACGATCGCTCCCTGCACCTCACCGCCGGCCGCGCTGAGCACACGCCCGGAAATCGCGCCTGTCGGCGTCAGCGTCACCTTCACGTCCTTCATTGCTTCATCGGCCTGGAGCTGCCGGACGCCATTCATGCTGCCGGATACGAAGCCCGCATGGTCCGCGCTAATTTGCAACCGTCCAGCCGGCAGCTTTCCGATTGTGAAACGCCCTTCGGAGTCTGCTGCGGCGCTGAAGGCCTGCACCGAGTTTCCCGTGATCACCAGCACCGACACATGCGCGCGCGGCACTGGGGCATTTGTCACCGAATTGACGACCGACCCCGAAACCGAGCCGTTGGCGGCGGGAGGGGGCGCCTGCGCCGGCACGCCCGCGACTACTGTCAACAACAGGAGCAGCGGGCGGACCAGCCTTCCACTATTTCGATTGAACATGAATGTCCTCCTTCGCGGCCACCTTCAGATTCTTAACCATTCGCGCGCCTTCTCCAACTTCAATCTCCTCGGCTGCGGGCAGCAACGCTTTCGCAAATTCATCAGCATCGCCCGCACCTGCCAGATTGGTGAAGTCGAAAGCATCTACGGCAAGCAGGCGATACTTCCCGGGTCGCACGTCCCGCAGCGCGTATCGTCCGCCGGACACCGTATTGATTTCCGGGCGCACCTGCGCGGCGTCCTTCCAAAGCAGTACTGCGGCCAGAGGGCTGGTCACCGGCCTGCCGTCACGATCCAGTACATTGCCGGACACCTGGCCTGCCTTGTTACTCACCAGAATTTTCACCGGTCCGGCGGCGCCGCCCGATAACTCGAATCCCGACTCATCAACAGTCGCCCCCCCGATATTTACCGAGCGGATGAATTCACCCTCCTGCAAAGTGCCCACGCGAAGCCGGTACCTCCCGGCGAGGACCCCCGAAACGCGAAACGTCCCGTCCTTGCCCACTTCGGCGGGAGCGGTTTCCGGAGTGCCCGGCCCGTTCGGCTCCAGCGCTTCCAGCTTCACTGTCAACCGGCGCGTCGGCGCAGAGCCATTCACTTCAACAGAGCCATCAACGTTCTCTCCCGCCCTCAGCGCAAGCTGCACATCGCCTGTGTCCGCGCCGGAAAGCTGCATCTCCAGTACCTGGCTCTGCAATTTTCCCGGCGGGTACTGCGCAAAGATACGATAACTGCCGGGCGGTACGCCCCGAATCGTAAAGTTGCCGGCTGCATCTGTCCCGGAGCCGCGGAAGGACTGGAAAGTACCGGTGTTCGTACGGACGTGAAGCATCACAATCGCGGAACGATTCGGGGATCCTGTCACGGCGCCGCTCAACGAGAGCAAAGACCCGCCCCCGCCGGATCCGGGAGGCGGCGCCCGGCGCAGACGTATATCGGCCGTCGCCTCCTGACCCGGCTTCACCTCTATTGCCGAAGCCTGATCCTGCCGGTCGGCGCTTGGATGCCAGGTGGGTCCGAACTGCTGCCACGGCGTTGTCTGCAGATAGTAATTGCCGGGCGCGACAACGATTCGAAACTCCCCACGATCGTCGGTGCGATAAGGCAGGGCAATCGCGAAGGGATTGACAAAGTCTGTGTCGGGCGGCGCCGCGTGTAACTGAAGGGGAGCTCCCGACACGGGGTCACCGTCTTCGTCCACTACGCGTCCGGAAACGAAACCAATCGGCGTTAACTCAACTTTCTGACCAGTGACGTGTTGCCCCGCGCGAAGCGCCAGAACGGTGGCGGGAATCGGTCCGGCGGGCCGGGTGAACACGTAACCGGAATGCTCCGGCACCACAAGATAAAGGCCAGGCTGCATACCGGAAACGGCGAAACGCCCCGCCTGGTCGCTCACCGCGCCATACACTCGCTCCACGCTGATGCTGGCCACGTCGCCGGTCAATACGCGCACGTGCGCACCACTGATCGGCTCGCCGGTAACATGGTTTACCACCACGCCATCCACACTTGCCGTCTGCGCCGCGGCAACCGCCGCAAGGCAAAAACAGAATAAGAACGATTTCACAAGTCCTCCCGAAAGGGCAATGAGTGTACTATGCGGCTTGTTACACCTGATGTCAAGAGAAAAGTGGAATTACGCTTGACAATTCGTGTAACAAGCGACATAGTACACCTGTGGTTCCTTTTCAGGTTCTGCTGCAGCCCGGAGTGCCCGCCTACGAACAGGTGGCGTTTGCGGCACGCAAAGCGATCGTCTCCGGGCGGATGCGCCCGGGCGATCCCTTCCCCTCTGTCCGCGCTCTCAGCAAGGCCGTAAAGATCCACGCCAACACCGCGCAGCGTGTGATCGCGCAGCTGCAGCAGGAGGGCCTGCTCGAAGTGCGGCCCGGCATTGGCACTGTGGTGGCGCAACCAGCCACCGCTCCTCGCCCGGAACGCACGCGCCTGTTGCGCGCCGATGTGGAGCAGCTGGCGGTGGAAGCGATCCGCATGGGAATCGGCCTTGAGGAACTGCAGCAATCCATAGCCGATCAGTTCCGGCGGCTTCAGGGACAACGAAACGGAAATCGGGAGACGGGCAAATGAGCGACCTCTTAAGCACACAGAGCCTCGCGAAGAAATTCGGAAAGGTAGAGGCGCTGACCGACCTTACCTTCGCGGTGCCGGAAGGATCGGTGTTCGCCCTCGTGGGACCAAACGGGGCAGGCAAGTCCACGGCACTGAAGATCTGCCTCAACCTTCTGCGGGCTTCGTCTGGTGAAGCAACACTCCTCGGCGCCGATTCCACGCGCCTCGGCCCCAAAGAGCTCGCGCGCATCGGCTACGTTTCCGAAACCCGGCAATTGCCTGACTGGATGACCGTTTCTCGCTTCCTCGCCTACACCAAAGCGTTCTACCCTGCATGGAATGACGATGACGCAGCCACACTCGTAACGGCTTTCGATCTGCCGCTGAATCGCCCCCTGAGGACTCTTTCGCGCGGACAGCGCGTGAAAGCTGCTCTTGCCGCCTCGCTGGCGTACCACCCGTCACTGCTGCTTCTGGATGAGCCGTTCAGCAACCTTGACGTGCTCGTTCGCGATCAGGTGATCGAAACCATCCTCGCGGCCGGGCTGGAAACAACCGTGCTTCTCGCTTCACACGACCTCGCCGAGATCGAAAGCTTCGCCACCCACGTGGCCTACCTCGACCAGGGCCGCATTTTGTTTACAGAAGAAATGACCGCGCTCTCTTCGCGCTTCCGCGAAGTGGAACTGCTGCTTGACGCGCCCGCGCCCATTCCCGCCATCATGCCCGAAGGGTGGCTCAACGTAGAGCAATCCGGAGTGGTTGTCCGTCTCACGGATTCGCGCTTTGACCCCGCCTCCGCTGACACTGAACTGCGCCGCTGCTTTCCCAATGTACGTGAAGTCTCGACGCGAGTCATGCCGTTGCGATCGATTTTCGTAGCGCTGGCGCGGTCTGCAAAGCAGACGAAGGCAAACTGAGTCTCCGGCGATGAACCTGATCTGGCAGATCTTTCGCAAAGACCTCGAGCGATTGTGGTGGATGGTCGCAGGCACGCTCATCCCCCTGGCGCTGTTCACCTGGGCAGATCTGAAACCGGAAAGTTACGCGCAGGGTGTCGGCGCATCGGTCAATCTGGCGCTGCCGCTTGCCTGGTGCCTGATCGCAGCCCTCGCTATCGCGCAGGATCCGCTCACCGGCGATAAACAGTTCTGGGTGACACTGCCATGCGGATGGTGGCCACTCCTCACCGCGAAAGCTTTGTTTTTGGCGGCATTCGTTCATCTTCCATACTTCATTGCCACATTCGCGATATTGCTGGCGCGGGGATTCAATCCTCTTGATCATCTGCCGCTGCTGCTTTGGAAACAGTTGCTCCTGCTGGCACTGATGATGGCGTCTGTTGCGATCGCGGCAACCGTTGAAAGCTTTGCCCAGTTTCTCCTCGTGGCGATCTCAGCCGTCGCAGCCCTGGTGCTTCTCACCCCGAACACATATTTCTATCGGAATGTGCCGCGGGATTGGGACGTTCGCTGGAATGTCGCGGTGGCGGTTCTTTCCATCGGCTCTCTGATTGTCTTGGCCATTCAGTTCGCCACCCGTTTTACCCGTGTTTCGCGGATCATAGGCGTCGGCTTCGCTGCAATCTCGGTCTCGCTCTATTTGTGGATGCCACTGGTCACCGCGGCGACCGTGTTTGCCGATTTTTCGCCGGCGCCCTCCATGGTACCGGTCCTTTCGCTTGTGCCTGAGGGCGCGGTCTCCGGCCTCGCCTCCCGCACCTTATATAACTTCCGCCGTACAACGCTCGCGATTCCTTACCGTCTGCTCGGCCTCCCTGAAAACCTCGCGGCTCGGCCCGAGTTGGTTTCGCTGAGCTTCCGTCATGCCGACGGGGAAGCCTTCCCGGCTACAGTTCGAAATGAGCAATCTTCACTTCGTATAGTCGCAACTTTGAACTGGATCAACGATCGGGCGGGTAGCGGGCTGATCGAAGTCAATTTCTACAACCCCAATGCCTGGAAGGCGGTCCGCAGGGAACGTGTAGCTATCGCCGGCCGGATGATCATCGATATCGGCCAGCCGGATGAAAACATTCCCTTGCCCGCGCAGTTGCCCGCGCATATTCCAGGCTTCGGACGATGCCAGGCACCGGCTGACGAGTCCGCTCCCTTTATCGCGGCCCAATATCGCTATATGTTTTGCGAATCGCCGGAACCGAGTTCCAGCCGCTCACAAAACCTCGCATGGAGGCGCAGTTTCTCCGATTCCTTTCTGTTTCTTCCCCAGGACTCGTGGCTCTCGCCGCTGTACCGCTCCGTCCTTCTTCTTGGTGGGCCCGGTGGCACACAGGATTACCCGTTACGCCGCCGCCGCCCGCTCGGCAGCCGAATCGTGAAGTTCTCGCTCCCCGACGTCGATCTCAACGGCTTCGTCGTGAATCGCCCGAATGACGCAAAGGCAACGCAATGAATCTCCGCCTCATTCGGACCATCTTCTTCAAAGATGCGCGCCGCCTTCGCTGGATGATAGCCCTGACTCTCGTGATGCTGGCGCGCCTCGCACACGACGATAACTGGAGAGACGTCGCAATCCCCGGCAAGCCCGAAGGCTGGCTGAACCTCGTGCTTCCGCTGGCCTGGTCAGTGCTCATCGCGCTTGCCGTACTGGAGGATCCCGGAGCCGGCGACTCGCCATTCTGGATGACCGCGCCCTGCCGCTGGACCAACGTCTTCGCGTCAAAGGTCTTGTTTGCCGCCGTCTTCATTCATCTGCCGTATCTCATTGCCTGCGGTGAAATCCTTAGCGCACGTGGCTTCAGTCCGTCGTCTTTCACGGGAGTTCTTGCGGAGCGGCAGCTATCGGTCCTGGCGCTTGTTCTGGCATCGATCGCCGTCGCAAGCCTCGTGCGCAATATCACCCGATTCCTGATGGTGGCGATAGCGGTGGCGGCGGTTTGCGGAGCGCCTATGGCTCCGCAGTACCTTGCCGAGTCGCCGGGTCACGTGCGCTATCTGCTCGTATCTGCGTTGATGTTACTTGCCGCCATCCGAATTGCAATGTTGCAGTACGCGCGCAAAGCCACACGTCTTTCGCGTCGTGCCGGAATCGCTACGCTGGTGTTCTCAGTCGCGCTCTGGTTTGCACCGCTCAGTCGTGTGGACAGCCTGCTTGAGAACGCAGTGTCACCTGCCGCTCCGGCAGAGCATCCGGAGATCGGTGTAAGTCAGCCTGGTGAGGATCGTTTATCCATCCAGAGTTTCAGAATCTGGAGGCGTGGCGGTGGCGCCCGTATTGCAATCCCCCTCGCTTTGCGTCCCATTCCAGGGTACACACTCCGGTTGCGGGAAGTCTCGCTGAACATTGTCGACGCAAATGGACGACGATACAACGCCGCAATTGCCTCGCGCCTCAGCGATTCCGACGCCGGAGCATCCATCGTCGCCGATTTGCAGGAGTCTCCGGACTCCGTTCGAACCTGGCAGCAGATGTCGATTGAACGCAAAGAGTACCTGCAAATGCGCGGCGTTCCCGTCACACTGGAAGGCGTGGCGCGTGTCGAGTACCTGCGCACGCTGAATGCAGTCGTGCTGCGTCCGGGGAGGTCCGCGCTGGTTCAGGGTGCAGGCCGCTGTTCCGCCGCGGTCATGGAACCGCCGCAGGATGAAAGCCTGCGAATCGCGTGTGAATCGCCGGATGATTTTCCGGATATTCGAACCGACCTGATCGACCCGCTCCGGGATCGCCGCTGGCATGTGCAACTTGCATCTTCCAGGCCAGTTCTTCGTTATCCCACGCGTACCTGGCTCTCGCCGGTAAAGCGCGCTGCCAGCTATATCTCGCTGATCGATGAGGAACACAGTAATATGGGCAACCGGGAATGGGAACTCCCGCGGGAAGCTTTAGATACGCTGGAGATCGCGATTACCCCCGCATGGTCTCAGGGCTCATCTCAGGTTCCATTCACGCTGCGAAACATCCGGCTCAGTGACTATGAAGTGAAGCCGTAGACATCGAAACTTGCGCTCCGTAAGAGCGCGGTGGTAGCCTGCAACGACGGGCACGGTTCGCGTAAGCAGTCTAAAGGCAGAGCCTCGTTGCCCGATCGCTGAGAGCGGAGGAGACGGAACGCCATGTACAAGCCGTTTCGCAGAAACCCATTACTGCAGTCGGGTACGGTGGCCGCGCTTGCCGGCTCGCTTCTGCTGATCGCGAATGCGCGCGCCGAGAAGGCACCTGCCAGACCGCTGCCGTCTCCGGAAACACTGAAGCGCGCCTGTGCCACGATGATCGGGAAATCGTTTGCTGCGGCGACAGTGACCGCCGCCAATCGGATTGATGCCGATCCGGCCATTGGCTCTGTCGGAATGTGTCAGGTTCTCGCGACGCGCCCCCCATATCTGGATATAGAAGTCGTCGTTCCGGACAACTGGAGTGGTCGCTATTGGCAACAAGGCGGAGGCGGCTTTGATGGCCGCATTCCATCCGCCCTGACGAGAAACGCCGCGGGTGCACTTACTTCCGTGAACCGGGCCGTCAGCGTACAAGGCGCCGTTTACGCGGCTTCGAATGGCGGCAATCGATCAAACATTCCCGCACAGGCGGCGCCCGCCGTTTTCTTTGACGGGACAGAAGCGGGTAAGCAGTCCATGAGGGATTACAGCTACGCCGCTTTGGGCGCAACCCTGTTCTTTGCGAAGGAAGTGATCCATCAGTTTTTCAGACGTGACGCAACCTATCGTTATTTCAATGGCTGCTCGAACGGAGGCCGCAATGCATATATCGCAATTCAAAGATGGCCCAACGAATTCGACGGAGCGGTTTCGGGCTGCTTCGGGATGGACCTCGGCGCCCAGACTGTGGCCTGGATGGACATGGCACGGCTGGCGGGCAAGCCGGATATGCCGAGCAACGCGCAGTGGGCCGCTGTTTATCGCGCCGCGGTCGCTGCGTGCGATGAGAACGACAATCTGAAAGACGGGATCATCGCGAATGTTGCGGGATGCAGCTTTAATCCGATATCTCAGGAGTGCGGCCAACCCACCGCGGATGCGAACCCCGCAACTTGCCTGACGCATGATCAGGTCGCGACGGTCCGGCGACTGACCGGAACGCTGACTTCGACAACGGGCAATACCATTTACAGCGGATACGGATGGGCGAACTGGACTCCCGGCGCATTCGGCGGATTTGGCAGCGGCAACCTTGCCATGGCGACAGGTGACCCGGCATGGTTAACGCCGGAGAAGAGAGCCACTTTCGATCTGAATGTTCACTACGGCCCGGCGGCCGTGGGAGTGCAGGCGGTTGGCGCTGACATCGATAAGATCGCGATTGCCTCTTTTATCGCAGGCGGCAAAAAGCTGATCAACTGGCATGACGGAGCGGACGGTCTGTTATCTCTTAATGACCAAACGCGCAATATCGACACCATGCTCTCAATAGCGAAGAGCATGGGGCTATCTGATCCCTCCACTGGCAGCCGGTATTTCGTTGTGCCGGGAACAGGGCATGCGGGTGGCTCAAGCCTGACTTCCGTCGATTGGGCCGAGGCAATAATCAAGTGGGTGGAAACCGGCGTTGCTCCAATTCAACTGACCTATAACAGTAAGACAGCAGCAGGTGCCGCGAAATCTATTCCCGTGTGCCAGTATCCGATGTACCCGCGATACATTGCCGGCGACGTAAGTAATGTTGCGGCGTATACGTGCACCAGGCCCTGAAGTTGTTCGGGGTCGGAAGCACCGCTCGAACGAATCGGCATTGCCCCGCGGTATGAAAGAAAGCCACGATGATATGCTGCGTCAGGAACCAGCGTCGGAGGTGCATAAGAGATGTGCAACCGCCTCAGACTGGGCAGGAGACGCATGATGAAATCCGCAGTTTTCGCGTTGATGGCTGTGACGGCCGGTACGGGTTTCCTCCAGGCGCAACAGAACAGCAGGCAGGCAAAGCCGCGGATCGTCATTACGGCTGATCCGGAGCTTGACGATCTCAACACGCTCATTCGAGCTGTCCTCTATTTCCAGGATTTTCAGGTGGAGGGGCTGGTCTACAACAGCAGCATGTGGCACTGGAAAGGCGACGGTAAAGGGACCACCCAGTACATCGCGGGCCGCGAGTATACGCGCGGTAATCAGTGCGGCCCCTGCACGTCGTGGCGCTGGCCCACCGGGAAACCATATACCGAATTCATCGATGCCGTGGTAGACGCCTACGCAAAGAGCTACGCAAATCTCAAGGTTCACGACCCCAACTATCCGTCTCCCGCCCTGCTGAAGTCGAAGATCAAATGGGGGAATGTGGACTTCGAAGGCGACTATTCGAAGGAAACAGACGGTTCGAATCTGATCAGGTCGCTGCTGCTCGATAACAAACCAGGTCCGCTGTATGTCACGGCTCAGGGTGGGCAGAACACGATCGCGCGGGCGCTGAAATCCATTTACGACCAATACGGCAAAACGCCGCAGTGGGAGGCGATTCGTAACAAAGTGTCGGCAAAGATGGTCATCATTCCCTTCGGCGATCAGGATGGTACCTACGCTAAATACATCAAACCCAACTGGCCCGAAGTCACGGAATGGGATTTGAATATGGTGAATTACGGGTACGGCATCCGCGGCGCTCTGGCGGCCGAGGATCAGGTTTATATCAGTCCCGCCTGGAATCAGGAAAATATTCTGAGCCGCGGCCCGCTGGGGGCACTCTATCGGGTTTGGGGTGACGGCAAGGTGATGGACTCGACCGACACCTACGGCATTCGCGACACGCAGCCGAAAGGCTCCTTTATCAGCGAAGGAGACACGCCGACGTTTCAGAACCTTCTGAATAACGGTCTGCGCGGCTGGGAGAACAGCGGGTTTGCCGGCGGCTGGGGCGGAATCCGGCGTCCGGTGAACGCCGCCGCGAGCAATCCGCTCGGTGGAGGACGGGGCGCCGCACCAATCGCACCCGCCGGTCCCGACGATCCGGGTGTGGGACCGGGCATCGCGCCAGCGGGCAGCGATGCAAATAAGCCGCCCGCGAACACGACCGCTGCGCAGGGAGGACGCGGCGGAAGCGGGCGGGGCGGGGGAGGCGGAGGATTTGGCCGCGGCTCTGGAATTCCCGCCAAAACCGCTGCGGTGAATGCGCGCTTTTTCGCCGCTGCCCAGAATGATTTTGCCGCCCGATTGAAATGGTCAGTAACACCGAGATACGCCGACGCGAATCATGCGCCGAAGGTACTCGTCAAAGGTCCGGTTGATGTGTCTGCCAAACCCGGCACCACAGTTCCGTTGCAGGGTGCCGTCTCCGATCCGGACAGAAATACGGTGAAAACCACGTGGTGGCAGTATAACGACGCGGGCACCTACCCGGGAGACATCGCGATTGCGGATCCGGCCGCGCTTGCGACCACATTCAAGGTCCCTGCCGATGCTGCTCCGGGCCAGACCATTCACGTAATACTGGAAGCGACCGACAACGGAAATCCGCCAATCACCCGCTATCAGCGAGTCATCGTCAGGGTCCAATAATCTCTCCCCGTACGGAAACCACCTGCCCCCCGGCGACATTTTTCCCCAACGCAAAAGCGCCTGATGCAGTGCTGGCAATTTTTGCCAGCAGTATCAACAACTTAGCGTTTTTCTCCGTCACCCGACACGGATAATCAAAATTGAGGACAGAGCAGTTAAAAGGAACTTGAAGCGATCCTTGCCTGTTGAGCGACTTGGCTTCCCCGGCAAACATTAAAATTGCGCTTGAAAAACGCTGCAGGCTATTGAAAATACGATACGAAGCCCATCATTTGAGGCCTGATCGAAGTCCTATCGAAGTCCCATCGAACTGGCATCGAAGGGGTATCGAACTCCTATCGAACCAGGATCGAACCAGGATCGAACCGGGTTTCCCTTGACAGTCAGACCGGCTCCCGACAGTAACGCGGCCTATCCCTTCGCCCTGTTTTCGCCTATATCCCCACGGATTGTGGTGCTATAGCCGCTGGACCATTTATGTAGTACGTCACGTAACTAACAGAAAAAAATAGGGATCACCCAAAATACCGCTTGCTCTCCGTTTACAATCCGTGGCACAATCTGTGGTGTCGGGGTAGTGGACTAATTTAAGAGCGAAAGTGGATCAGATTTCCCAATCATCGATCTCGGAGGCTCCCAAAGTGGAATTTCCGCGTACGATCGCCAAAGCGCGGATCGACGACAAAGGTCGTATGAAGCTGAGTGCGGATTATCTCCATTATTTCGATGGCCTCCCTGAACGGAAAGTGTTCGTCACGTCCCTGGACAGGAGGATAGCGGAAGTGTACCCAATTTCGACCTGGCGCGCAATGGAAACGTGGATGGCGGCGAACGAAGAGAAGCCGGCGGTGGTTCGCGCGTCGAACAACGCCTCGCTGCTGGGTGCCGAGTGCGAAGTGGATGGGCAGGGTCGTGTGAGCATCAACGCCGACCTGCGCCGGGTGCTCGAACTGGATGGCCAGGAACTCCACATCCAGCCATATAAGAGGAACAGAATTCGGATTCTGACCGCTGCGGCGTTCGCGGCCATGATGGCGGACCTGGAAGCGGCGGTTCCGGAAGAAGACGAGAAGGTGCTCGTGGCGGCGGGGCGGCCGTGATGACTGGCTATGACGCAACACTATCCGGTTCTGCTCGCCGAGTCCCTGGAGTTTCTGAATATTCGTCCGGACGGCACGTATCTGGATTGTACGGCCGGCATGGGCAATCATACGCGGGCGATTGCCGCGCGGCTGTCCGAAGCGGGAACGGTGATAGCGAGCGATCGGGATTCACAGTCGCTGGAGATGGCGCGCGCGAACACGGCCGAGTATTGGGATCGCATCGAGTTTCAGCATCGTGCATTTTCCGAGCTCAGACACACAGGGCTCGACGGAATGCTGGCCGATCTGGGCGTGAGCAGATTTCATCTGACCGCTCCGGAACGAGGGTTTTCTTTTTTGGCGGATGGGCCGTTAGACATGAGACTGGATCAAACCAGGGGAGTGACGGCGGCCGATCTGGTGAACTGCAGTGCGGAAAAACAACTGTCGGACTGGATCTACCAGCTCGGCGAAGAAAGGAGAGCGCGGAAGATTACTGGAGCACTGATCCGAGGTCGGCCCGTTCGGAGCACACGGCATCTGGCGGATATCGTGGAGCGGGCCGTACCGAGGACAGGACCTGTACATCCTGCGACTCGGACTTTCATGGCGCTGCGGATGGTGGTGAACGGAGAGATGGAGGAGCTGGACGCGCTGCTGGAGCGCGCGCCCTCAATGGTGCGGCCCGGCGGTCGTATCGTCATCATTTCGTTTCACTCACTCGAAGATCGCAAGGTCAAAAACAGGTTTCGGGAACTGGCGCGCGAGGGAATCGCGGCGGTACTGACTAAGAAACCGATTGTTCCCGGAGAGCGGGAACTGCGGGAGAATCCGCCCTCAAGAAGCGCAAAGCTTCGCGCGATTCAGGTGGGGGCGGTTGATGTGGGGGCGGGTACGGAGGAGCAGCCGAGCTCGGAATCGGCGGTTGGGGATGACGGCGAGGGAGAGTAACAAGACACCATGGCTACGACGTTAACTGCTATCTGGAAGCGCAATCAATCGATGGCGGCGGTGGGCAGCGGAATCACGGAGGTGGATCCGTACGCACTGCGCAGCCTTCCGGGTGACGACGTATTCTTCTATACGAAGCGAGTCGATAACTCGCGGATGGTGCGGCAGGCCGATCCGCGCGCGCGCCAGGAATGCCTTTCCACGGTGGGCGCCGGCGCGTTGTTGCTGGTGCTTGGGGGCAGCATTGTGGCGCCCCACGTCGCGCTGGTGCGTACCGGCTACACACTCGAATCCCTGAAGGCCGAGCGGCAGACGCTGCTTGATAAGCGTCGGGCGCTCGAGGTCCAGGAAGCCGCCCTGATGAGCCCCTCGCGCCTGAATGAAATCGCAAAAGAACAGAATCTGACTAGTCCGGTTGGCGGTCAGGTAGTGCACCTGGACGGAACGACTCCTCGGGGAAATCTGGCGAGCAATCAGATTCCCGCCGTGCCCGGCGGCCGGTAACAGGAGGACAATCCCGTGGACAATGGTCGTTCGACGGCCGCAAATCGCCGCCTGTTTTTCATGGCGGTGATTTTGTCTTTGTGGGCAGTGGCGATTTTCGGCCGGCTGCTGCAGTTGCAGGTCGTGCAGCATGACATGTACGTCGCGAAGGCGATTCACCAGCAGCAGCAGCACCTGGCGATTCCCGCGCCGCGCGGGTCTATCTTTGACCGGAACGGTCAGCCCATGGCCATCAGTGTTCCAGTCAATTCGCTTTCTGTCGATCCGCTGCAGATTCCGGACACGCGCATGGCGGCCGATGTTCTGGCGCCCTATCTGAAGCTGGATCGCGCGGCACTTTACTCCAGGCTGACCGCCGCGCGGGACAACCATCGCGGCTTTCTCTGGATTAAGCACAAGATGGATCCGTTCGAGACGGATCGCCTGAAGTCGCTCCATCTGGCGTATGCGACGCTGCACACGGAGAGCCTGCGGCAGTATCCAAGCGGCGAGACCGCCGCTCACGTGCTGGGCGGGCTGGGGGTGATTAGCGCGGAAGGCAAAGATGTGCGCGGCGTGCTTGGCGTGGAGCGCGGCCTCGATCAGGTACTCAGCGGACGCGAAGGTTCGGAGAGCGTGCTCGAAGACGTACACCGTAAGGGCATCGATTCGAAGGTGGAACGCGCAGCTCAGCCGGGCTCGTCCCTGACTCTTTCCATTGATGAACGCATGCAGTACGTGGCGGAGCGCGAACTGAAAGCTGGCGTGATCGCGAAGCATGCGCGCAGCGGTTCGGCGATCGTGATGAATCCCTACACGGGCGAGATTCTCGCGATGGCGAATTATCCGACTTACGATCCAAACACCGCGCCAAAGCAGGGCGACGATCCGATCTCACGCTTCGACCTTGGCGATCAGGTGCCATTTGAACCGGGCTCGATGTTCAAGGTGATAACGCTTACGGCCGCGCTGGAGACGACAAGCCTGCGGCCGGATTCGATGATTCCCACCGGCAACGGAACCCTGGTGCTTCCCGGGCGGGTTGTGCATGAAAGTCACGGAGGCCTGGGCACCATAAGCATGGCGGACGTGCTGGCGAAATCGTCCAACATCGGCGCAATTCTCATCGGCATGAAGGTCGGTCGCGAAAACATGTACGATTATGCGCGGCGCTTTGGCTTTGGGCAGCGTAGCGGCTTGCCTCTGCCGGCGGAGTCTCCTGGAATCCTGCGCAAGCTGGATAAGTGGGGCACCACATCGCTGGCCTCGATTTCGATGGGGCAGGAAGTGAGCGTTACGTCCGTTCAGATCGCGCGTGCCGCGTGTGTGATCGCGAATGGTGGATTGCTCGTGGCGCCGCGCCTTGTTCTGAAGCGTGGCGATAAGCCGGAACCGATGCAGGCGCCGGTACGCATCATCAAGCCGGAAACCGCGATCCTGATGCGTCAGATGATGGAAGGCGTAGTCCTGCATGGCACCGGTCGCGTGCATGCCCGGCTGAAGGGGTACACATCGGCGGGCAAGACGGGCACAGCGCAGATCTTCGATCCGGAGACTCATCACTACTCGCACAACTACAACGCCTCGTTTGTGGGCTTCGCGCCGGTGACGAATCCGGCCCTGGTTGTTCTGGTGACAGTGCATAAGACTTCAGGCGAAAACGGACAGGGCGCCGACGCGGCTGCGCCGGTATTCACGGCAATCATGACCGAAGCACTTCGCATGCTCGATGTGCCGAAAGATATCCCGGAACAGGACATCGATCCGAAGATCAACAGGAAAGATCGGATCCACGACGATGTTTCGATCGCCGATCTGGGCGGCACGAGCGTGATGGAAGAAGACCCGAGCGTGAAGCAGTTGCTGGCGGAGCAGGCGAACATAGCTCCCGCGCCGGTCGTCACCGAGGAGATTCCCTCAGCTTCGCTGCTTGCCCTCGTCCGGCCGCAGCGAACTGCCACCCCCATTCCGCAAGGTCCGGTAGTACCTGACTTCCGCGGTAAGTCGATGCGCGATGTGCTCTCTTCAGCCTCTGCAACCGGAATTGAAGTGACCGTGGAAGGCAGCGGTGTCGCGCGCGCGCAGGTTCCCATGGCGGGTTCACCGTTGCGCCAGGGCGACAGAATTCGGGTGGTCTTCACGCGCTGATATGAATCTGAGCGACGTATTGGCGGCTCCGCAGTTAACAACCCAAATGCCGCCGGAGCTCGCGCGGATACCGGTCAGCGGGCTCGAATACGATTCACGAAAGGTTCAGCCCGGTTTCGTTTTCTTTGCATTTCCCGGCGCACGCGTCGATGGGCGAGCCTTTGCCGCACAGGCTGCGGAAAAGGGTGCAGTTGCTACGGTGAGCGAGTCTGCGCCGCCGGAGGGATGGGCAAAGCCGTGGATCCAGGTGAAGCACGGGCGTCACGCGTTGGCCTCGGCATCGCGGGCCTTCTATCATGCACCGGATGAGCGCATCGTGCTGACCGGCATTACCGGCACCAACGGCAAGACGACGACGGCGTTTCTGATCGATTCGATTCTGCGGACGGCGGGGAAGACCACAGCCCTCGTGGGAACGATCGAATACCGGCTGGGCGCCAAGACGCTGCCGGCTCCGAATACAACGCCTGAGTCGCTGGACCTTGCGCGGTTACTGACCGAGCTGGAATCGATCGGGGGAACGCACGCAACGATGGAGGTTTCATCGCACGCACTCGATCTCGGCCGTGTGTATGGCCTTCATTTCCACACAGCTGTTTTTACGAATCTGACTCGCGATCATCTCGACTATCACGAGACCATGGAGAAGTACTTCGCGGCGAAGAAGCTGCTGATGGATGGGTCCGGTGGGCCGGCGCCGAAGTTCGCGGTGGTGAATCGCGATGATGAGTGGGGTCAGAAGATTGCTCCGCGAGGTGCTGATACGGAAGTGCTCTGGTACGGCATGAGTAAAGATGCGGCGCTGCGCGCGCGGCATATTCGCTGGACCGGCGGAACGCTGCGGTTTGAGCTGGCATATCAAAACTCCAGGATAGAGATTGCGTCTGCGCTGACAGGACGCTTCAATGTGTCGAACATCCTGGCAGCGTGCGGCGCGGCGATGACGTGCCAGCTGCCGCTGGAAACGATCGCCGGCGGAATCGAATCCTGCAAGGGCGTACCGGGGCGGTTTGAACGCGTCGATGAAGGGCAGCCGTTTCTCGTGATCGTCGATTATTCGCACACCGATGATGCGCTGCGCAACGCGATCACGGCGGCACGTTCACTAGAACCGAAACGTGTGATAACTGTGTTTGGCTGCGGTGGAGACCGAGACCGTACAAAACGTCCACTGATGGGCCAGGCGGCGAGCGAACTCAGTGATGTTGTTGTCTTGACGAGCGACAACCCTCGTTCCGAAGATCCGCTGCAGATCATGAACGACGTGCTCGTCGGGATTCGCCGTGGCGACGCGACGGTCATGATGGAGCCGGATCGCGCTGTCGCCATTCACAAAGCTTTTGAAGAAGCGCGCGCGGGCGATCTCGTCCTCCTGGCCGGTAAAGGCCACGAGACCTACCAGATATTTGCGGACAGGACGATCCACTTTGACGATCGGGAAGAAGCGCGACGAGCGCTGCAGTCATTCGGATTCCGGAGAGAGACCGAGTGACGCTCTCCGTGGAAACGATTGCGGCAATGCTGGGAGTCGGTGCGCCTGCCGGCGACGGAGACATCTCGGGTTGGAGTATCGACTCCCGTACGGTTGCACCTGGCGACTGCTTCTTCGCTCTGCGCGGGCCATCGCACGACGGACACGATTACGTTCCGGTGGTGTTTGAGCGAGGAGCATCGCTCGCGATTGTAGAGCGTCACTGCAATACGCCTGGGTTGCAGCTACACGTTCCCGATACTACAGGGGCATTGCAGACTCTGGCGCGTGTGGCGCGGCAGAAGTGGAACGGGATGGTGGTCGGCGTAACAGGCAGCGCCGGAAAGACTACCACTAAGGACACGATTGCGGGTCTGCTTTCAACCACTTTCACGACCGGTCGCAACGTCGGGAATCTGAATAACCATCTGGGGTTGCCGCTTTCGATCCTGCGCCTCGCGGACGATTGCGAAGTCGCGGTTCTCGAAATGGGGATGAATCATGAGGGCGAGATCGCGCAGCTGGCCTCAATTGCGGCTCCGAAGATCGGGGTAGTTACGAATGTCGGCTGGGCGCACGCGGAGAACTTCGCAGATGGAATCGAAGGAATTGCCAGAGCCAAGAGCGAACTGATTCAGTCACTGCCCCCCGATGGCATCGCAGTGCTGAACGCAGATGATGCTCGTGTGCGGCGATTCGCTGCGCTGCACAGTGGCCGCGCCCTCCTGTATGGTTTTGCCGAAGACGCCGAAGTCCGTGCCGAGGATGTGAATCTGCATGCCGACGGCGCAGGTTTCCGCGCGCTCGGAGTACAGTTTGACTCGCCATTCGCCGGCAGACACGGCGTGAGCAACGTGCTGGCGGCCATCGCTGTCGCGTACGCGATGGGCATCGGCCCCGAGAGACTGCGCGAGGCTGTGCGCGGACTCAAGGCCGGCCCCATGCGCGGTGAACGCAGCACTCGCAACGGCGTCACGGTGATCGACGATTGTTACAACGCAAATCCCGAAGCCATGCGGTCCATGCTGGAATTGCTTCGGGACACTCCCGCGGCGCGGCGGATCGCCGTGCTCGGGGAAATGCTGGAGCTTGGTCGCGAGGCCGAGGCCCTGCACCGCAAAACAGGACGATTCGCCGCGGAGCAGGGAATTAATGCCGTAATTGGCATACGCGGCGCCGGCCGCTGGATGGTTGACGAAGCCAGGTCAGCGGGATTATCGGGCGGCGCCGCGTCCTTTTTTGAGACGCCGGAAGAGGCGGGTGAGTTTTTGAAAGACTATCTGAAAGCGGGGGATGCGGCGCTGTTCAAGGGCTCACGCGGCGTCCATGTGGAACGAGCTTTGGCGGTTGCCTTCGGACCGGAAACGATGAGGTCATAGGAGGCGCAATGCTCTACTGGCTGCTCTATGAAAAATTGCGCACCGTGGTATCGCCGTTCCGCGTGTTCGGTTACATCACGTCCCGCACGATGTTTGCGAGCCTGACGTCGCTATTCCTGTGCGTGTTGCTTGGTCCGTGGATGATTCGGAAGCTGTGCCAGTTGCAGATCGGGCAAAGCATTCGCGAAGATGGTCCGCAGTCGCATCACAAGAAAGCCGGCACACCGACGATGGGTGGCCTGCTGATTATGGTGAGCGCGATCGGGCCGACGCTGCTGTGGGCGAATCTGACAGACGTCTACGTATGGATTGCACTGCTGGGTTTTGTGTCGTTCGGGGCGATTGGCTTTATCGACGACTACGCGAAGGTCACCCACAAGCGAAATCTGGGGCTGACGGCGTGGCAGAAGTTTGGAATGCAGATTGGCGTGGCGGCGCTGATTACGGGAGTGCTCGCGCTCCTGCAGTACTACAAGGTGTATTCGACGGAACTGAATGTTCCGTTTGTGAAACAGCTCCGACCTGATCTGCTGATTCACGCGGCGCTGCGGAGCCCTTACACTTACGTCCTCGGGTTCTTTCCGTTTTACGTGTTTGTCGTGCTGGTAGTCGTCGGTTCGAGCAACGCCGTGAATGTGACTGACGGTCTGGATGGACTGGCGGCCGGGTTGATGGTTATCGCCGGGAGCGCTCTAACGGTTCTGGCATTCCTGGGCGGGAATAAGGAGCTTTCTCAGTATCTCCAGCTCGCTCCGCATGCGCGCACTGCGGAACTGACAATCTTCTGCGGATCGCTCACTGGCGCGAGTCTCGGGTTTCTTTGGTGGAATTCGCACCCCGCAGACATCTTCATGGGCGACGTGGGATCGCTTTCAATGGGCGGCGGAATCGGTGTTGTGGCGATTCTTCTGAAGCAGGAATTACTGCTGCTGTTTGTGGCCGGCGTATTCGTGATTGAGCTGGTGAGCGTGATTCTCCAGGTCGGCAGCTACAAGCTGCGACAGAAACGCATCTTCAAGATGGCGCCCATCCATCATCACTTTGAAGCGTTGGGATGGCCGGAATCGAAAATCATCTCAAGGTTCTGGATTGCCGGGCTGGTGCTGGCCCTGTTTGCATTGACAACCCTGAAGCTGAGATAACGATGGAACTCGCCGGAACCAGAGCGCTTGTGGTGGGGATGGAGAAGTCGGGCCAGGCCGCGGCTGCATTCCTGCGTTCGCGTGGCGCCGACGTTACTGCTACGGATATCAAGCCGATGGATGCTGAAGGCTTTCGGCTGCAGTCGGACTCATTGTTCGACGAAAACTGGAACCTGATCGTGCTTTCGCCCGGCGTGCCTGCCGATTTACCTGCAATCGAGAAGGCTTGTGCTCGCGGCGTGGACGTGATCGGCGAGATCGAACTGGCTGCTCCGTTTCTGCGCGGGAAGACGATCGGAATTACGGGCTCGAATGGGAAGACTACGACGACCTCACTGGTTGGGCATATTCTCGAGAGCGCTGGTGTTTCGGCTCAGGTCGGCGGAAACATCGGCACTCCGGTAATCGCGATGACCGGCAGTTCGCGCGATGATCAGTGGAATGTTCTGGAGCTTTCGAGCTTCCAGCTGGAGACTGCCCGAACGTTCCGCGCGCACATCGGCGTTTGTCTGAATGTGACGCAGAATCATCTGGACCGCCATCGCACGATGGACAATTATGCGGCGGCCAAGGGGAATCTGTTTCGCATGCAGTTGCCGGGCAGCTTCGCTGTGCTGAATGCGGGTGATGCGATTTGCCAGAGCTTCGCCGCTTTGACTCCTGCGACCGTGTCGTGGTTTAGCCGCGCGGATTTGCGCGATGGTAAGGCGTGGCTGGATGCAAAGACACCGCTGATGCAGCAGGGCGATATTCCGATTCCGGGTCCGCATAATGCGGAGAACGTGCTCGCCGCGGCGCACGTTGCCAGACTGGCCGGCGTTCCGGTAGAGGCGATTGCGGCGGCCGTCCGGACTTTCCAGGCCGTGGAGCATCGGCTGGAGTTTACGGCGGAGATTGATGGCGTTCGTTACTACAACGATTCGAAAGCGACCAGCGTTGACGCGGCGCTGAAGGCCATCGATTCTTTTGAAGGCAATCTCTGGGTCATCATGGGTGGCACTGACAAGGGCAGCGACTATCGGGTGATGCGCGATCGTCTCGCGACAAAGGCGCGCGCGGTTTTGTTAATTGGGGCTGCCGCGGAAAAAATTGCCTCACATCTGGATGGCGCGGTGAAGGTGATCCAATGCGGAACCATCGCCAACGCAATCCGGAAAGCATCTGCTGACGCGCAACCGGGCGATACTGTGCTGCTCGCGCCGGCTTGTTCCAGCTTCGATCAGTTTCAGAATTACGAGCAGCGCGGACGCGTTTTCAAACAACTGGTGAAGGAACTGAATCATGCAGCGGCTTAGAACGGACCGGATACTCTTCTTCACCGTCGTGTTCATGGTGCTTTTCGGCGCACTCATGGTTTACAGCGCTTCCAGCGTGGTGGCGGAGAGCCGCAGGGGATCGAGCTTCTACTACGCGATTCGTCAGGTGTTCTGGGTGGTGGTGTCGATTCCGCTGATGCTTTTCTTTAAGAATCTGCACTACCGCAAGCTACAAAGACCGGAAGTAGCGTTTACGGCGATGGCATCGATTATCGTGATGCTGGCTGTGGTGTACTTTGTCGATCCTCTGCAGCACCGCTGGATTCGATTGCCGCTCGGTGGTTTACAGCCTTCGGAGTTCGCGAAGCCGGCGCTGGTGGTGTTCCTGGCCTACTTCACGGCGCAGCGATCACAGGCGCTGAACAACCGATATACGCTGCTTCCGGCAATTCTTGCAGTTGGGTTCCTAACCTTTGGGGTTGTGGTTGCGGACCTGGGAACGGCTCTTGTGCTCGTGTTGACAGCCGCAATCGTCTTCTTCGTGGCCGGGCTGGAGATGCGGTATATCTGGTTCGCCCTTGGAGTTATCCTGCTGGTCAGCATCGGCGCCGTCTGGCAGAAGCCGTATCGGCTGAGTCGCGTAGTGCGCTTTATCGACCCCCAATTCCATCTCGTTGACAAGTTCGATAAGCGCGGCTGGGTGCGCGCGCAGCTGAAGAAGACGGCGACCACAACGGATACGAACTATCAGTCGGATCAGGCGAAGATCGCAGTGGGGTCGGGCGGTCCGATCGGCGTGGGCTTGATGGAAGGCAAGCAGAAACTTTTCTATCTGCCGGAAGCGCACACTGACACGATCTATGCCGTAATTGGCGAAGAATGGGGTCTGTTCGGAACGCTGGGGGTGCTGCTGGGATTCGCGGTGATTCTGTGGCGCGGCGTGCGAGCAACGATTCTGATGCACGACGATTTCGGGCGATACCTGGCGCTCGGTATCACGACGATGCTGGTGGTGCAGGCTTTCTTCAATATCAGTGTGGTGCTCGGGATTTTTCCTACGAAAGGCTTCCCGCTGCCGATGATCAGCTACGGCGGCAGCTCGCTGCTGGTGACGCTGATGCTGCTGGGTGTGCTGATGAACGTTTCGGAGCACGCCGGGTGATCTTCGTGATGGCAGGCGGCGGTACGGGCGGACATGTGATCCCGGCAATCGCCGTGGCGAGTGAGGTGGCGCG
Source organism: Acidobacteriota bacterium (assembly GCA_048498815.1). Lineage (GTDB taxonomy): Bacteria > Acidobacteriota > Terriglobia > Bryobacterales > Bryobacteraceae > BOG-234. The sequence continues at coordinate 89,982 of JBEHXG010000012.1, forward strand.
GTCCGGGCACGAAGTTTTGTTTGTCGGAACCGAGCGCGGCGTGGAGTCGCGACTGGTGCCCGCTGCCGGGTTTCGGCTGGAGAAGATCCGTGTGGGCGGGATCAAGAATCTTGGGTTCGCGACGAAGTTGTTAAGCTTGTGGCGACTCGCGGCGGAGACTGTCAGACAGTGGCGCCGATTTGCGGAATGGCGACCCGGTGCGGTTTTCAGCATGGGGGGGTATGTGGCAGGCCCGCCAGTGCTGGCAGCCTTGGCGCGTGGGGTACCGGTAGTCGTGATGGAGCCGAACGCGGTGCCCGGAGTTACGAATCGGTGGATTTCGCGGCGCGTTAGTCGTGCTCTGATCAGCTTCGAGGAGACACGCGGGTTCTTTCCTCGCGGGCGCACGGAGTTGACTGGATTGCCCGTCCGGCAGGAGTTCTTCGCGGTTCCGGCAAAGCCGATTGGGTTCGTTTTTTCAATTTTGATTACCGGTGGAAGTCAGGGTTCGCGCACGTTGAATCAGGCGGCTCGGGCAAGTTGGCAGTTGTTTCGGGAGGCTGCGACTCCGGTGAGGATGATTCTTCAGACCGGCGCGGTGATGCAGGCTGAGCTGGCTCGCGAATTCGCGGAATCGGGTCTTGAGGGTGAAGTGGTGGCGTTTATCGCCGACATGCCCGCCGCCTTTGCTCAGGCCGACCTGGTGATCAGCCGGTCTGGCGCCGGGGCCGTGTCGGAACTGGCGGCGGCCGGAAAGGCCTCCATACTGATCCCGTTTCCCTTTGCGGCAGACGATCACCAGACGAAGAACGCGCAGGTGATGGAGCGGGCCGGAGCGGCTCTGCGGTTTGCGGATAAGGATTGGTCCGGGAAGACGCTGTTCGAGACGGTTCGGGCTCTGCAGGCCGATCCTTCGGGGTTACGCGCGATGGGCGAAACCGCACGCGGTTTCGCGAGGCCGGATGCAGCACGGCGGGCCGCGGAAATATTGATTGACAGCGCGGGCAGCGCACCGAAACAATAAGTAGAACAAATGTTTTTTTCACGGCAGCATCTGCATTTCGCGGGAATCGGCGGCATCGGGATGAGCGGCATCGCCGAGGTGCTGCTGAACCTTGGGTATACGATTTCGGGCTCGGACTTGAAGCTATCCACCACGACCGATCGGCTGGTGAAGCTGGGTGCCACTGTTTTCGAGGGGCATGACGCGAAGAACCTCGGCGGGGCGAAGGCGCTTGTGGTTAGTTCTGCTGTGAATGAGAACAATCCCGAGGTGAAAGAAGCGCGCCGCATGGGGATTCCGGTAATTCCTCGCGGCGAATTGCTGGCCGAGCTCATGCGGCTCAAGTACGGGATCGCGATTGCCGGGAGTCACGGCAAGACAACGACGACCTCGATGGTTGCGGCAATTCTCAGCCATGCCGGTCTTGACCCGACCGTGGTGGTCGGCGGGAAGGCCGCGGCGATGGGTGGATCGAATGCGCGCGTCGGGCTGAGCGAGTTTCTGGTCGTGGAATCGGATGAGAGCGATGGTTCTTTCCTGCGGCTTTCGCCGATTCTGGCGGTAGTGACGAATATCGACCGCGAGCATCTGGATCATTATTCCGGCATTGAGCAGATTCGCGAGTCGTTTCTGGAGTTCGTGAACAAGGTGCCGTTCTATGGCGCCGCGATTGTTTGTCTGGACGATGAGAACGTACAGGCGATCCTGCCCGCTATTCGGCGCCGCAAGGTGACGTACGGAAAGAGCTCGCAGGCAGACTTCCAGCCGGGCGAAATCGAGTGCGAAGGAATGCACAGCACTTTCCGGCTCAGGTCACGCTCGGGAGATTTAGGTTCGTTTCGCGTGAATACGCCGGGCGTGCACAACGTATTCAATGCCACCGCGGCGATTGCCGTCGCGCTGGAACTTGGCGTCGCACTTGAAGTTGCGCGCGAAGGCATCGAGAAGTTCGCGGGTGTGGGTCGTCGCTTTGAGGTGAAGGGCGAAGTTGCCGGTATTCGTGTTGTGGATGACTACGGCCATCATCCGACTGAGATTCTGGCTACGCTCGCGGCCGCGTGTTCCTGCACCGGCGGGCGCGTTCATGTACTGTTTCAGCCGCACCGTTATACCCGCACGATGCATTTGATGGACGAGTTCGCGCGCGCCTTCCATGCGGCGGACCGGGTTGTGCTGCTCGATATCTATGCGGCTTCGGAGCAGCCGATTGACGGAGTTTCCGCCGAGTCGCTTGCAGAGCGGATGCGGGAATTTGGCCACCGGGATGTCACCTACGCAGGTTCGAATGAAAAAGGCGTGGATGAGATCGTTCGCGGAGTTGCATCCGGCGATGTGATCCTCACACTCGGTGCGGGGAGCGTTTCGCAGCTGGGCGAAAAGATTCTGGAGAGACTGCAGCATGCCAAAGCCGCCTGAAACGAAACCGAAAACCAGGTTCAACACGCGGCTGGCGCTGCGCGTGACGCTCTGGACCACCATTTGCGCGGGCGTTGCGTTTGCCGGACATGAAGTGCATTCGTTCATGATGAACGATCCGAGATTCGCGTTTGCCTGTAGCGGGCTGAAGGGCGTGTGTCCGGGTTTGGAGGTTCATGGCGCGGTGCATTCCAACCGTGCGCGCATTCAGGCGATCTTCGCGGCAGACTCCGGAAAGAGCGTGTTCGATATTTCGCTCGCCGAGCGCCGCCGCCATCTGCTGGCAGTGGATTGGGTGCGGGAAGCGACTGTCGCGCGCATCTGGCCCGATCGAATTTCTGTCACGATTGAGGAACGCGTACCGGTCGCATTTGCGAGCCTGCCGATGGCCGGAACGGCGCGCCACTGGCTGGCGCTAATCGATGACCAGGGCGTGCTGCTGACACTGCCTCCGCGTACTCGGTTTCCACTGCCGGTGCTCAGTGGCATAACGGAAGATCAGGGTGAGGCGGCGCGGCAGAAGCGCGTGGAGTCGATGCAGCATTTGCTGGCCGATCTGGGGCCGCAGGCGAAGGACATTTCAGAAATCAACGCGGCGAATGCCGAAGATATGCGTGTGGTGACGGCTATTGATGGCCATGCGGCGGAGTTGTGGCTCGGCGATCAGCACTTCCGCGCGCGCTATCTCAACTTCGTAAATCATTATGCGGAACTCCGGCAGGACTCGAACGCGGCTGTCTTCGACCTGCGTCTGGATGGCAGGATTCTGGTGCGGTAAGGCATTCATATAAGGACACGGAAATGACGGTCAATCCAATTCTCGCGACGGGCATCGATGCAGGCAGCAGCTTTACGCGGGTGATCATCGGCATCGTGGAAGAAGGCAGGCTGCGTTTCCTCGGCTGCGGGTGCGCCCCGGCGCAGGGATGGTCGAAGAGCCGGATTGTAGATCAGCAGGCCGTGTCCCGCAGTGTGTTGCAGGCGATGGAGCAGGCCGAAGCGATGGCACAGGAGCAGCTTTCCGGGCAAACGGGCGACGCGGTTCCTCTGCATGTTGCGACGGTGGTGGCGGGCATCGGCGGCCTGACGATTCGCGGTACGGCAAACAAGGGACAGGTCGATCTTTCGCGCCCCCGCGAAATCGAGCAGCGCGACGTGAACCGCGCAATGGAACGCGCCATGCGGATTCCGCTGGGTGACGATCGGATGCTGCTGCATGCGCTGCCCCAGGCATTTGTGGTGGACGATCAGGAAGACTGCCAGGATCCACGTCGCATGATGGCGACGCACCTGGTGGCGAACGCGCACCTGATTACGATATCGACGCAGGATCATGCGACGCTGACGGGCGCGATCAATCTGGCGCATCTGGCGCTGGATGAGACGGTGTTTGAGCCGATTGCCTCAAGCTATGCGAGTGTGCTTCCGGAAGAGCGCGTCGGCGGTATTGCCGTGGTGGACATCGGAGCGCATTCGACCGAATTGATCTGCTACTTCGGGGATTCGGTGCAGCTTGCCACCACGATCAGGATTTGTGGCGATCACTTCTCGCGCGACATCGCATTTGCGTTGCACGTTCCGCTGGAAGACGGGGCGCTGGTCAAAGAGGAGTTCGGCAGTGCTGTTGCGGAGGGCACAGCGCAGAACAGCGTTGTGGAGTTGCCGTTCCGCGATGGTTCGGGCAAAGACTCGCGAGAGGTGCCACGCCTGCTCGTGAATCGCATTCTGGAATCGCGAGCCCAGGAGTTGTTCACCATGGTTCGTGAAGAAATGATTGCCGCGGGTGTCTATCCGGCGATGGCGAACGGTGTGGTGATCACGGGCGCGGGCGCATTGCTGCCGGGCATCTGCGATATCGCCGAACGTGAATTGCAGCGGCAGGCGCGTATTGGGCTCACGCAGGGATATCGCGATCTGCCGGTGGAACTGAAGGATCCCGCATGGACCACGGCCGCCGGCCTTTCTATGTACGCGGCGCGATTGCGCACGCAGGGCGATCTGGACCGCCGCTCAACGGGTTTGCTCGGACGAATTTTCTAAGACAGAGAGAGAAGGGGACACGGATCATGGACGATTTCAAATTCGAGATGCAGGAAGAGACGCTGCGCGGCGCGCGCATTAAGGTGATCGGTGTGGGCGGCGGCGGCTCGAATGCGGTAGGCCGCATGTTCGAAGCCGGGCTCGATGGCGTTGAGTTCTATGTTCTCAACACCGATGCGCAGGCGCTCGCGGCATCGCGTGTCCCTAACAAGATTCAGATTGGCGAGAAGATTACGGGCGGTCTGGGCGCGGGTTCGAATCCCGAGATTGGTCGTCGGGCGGCGCTCGAAGACACGGAGCGGATTCTGGGGATCCTCGAGGGCGCGGATCTTGTCTTTGTGACCGCTGGCCTCGGTGGCGGCACGGGTGGCGGCGCGGCGCCGGTGGTGGCATCGCTGGCGAAGTCGCTTGATGCTCTTACGATCGCGATTGTGACGAAGCCGTTTGGGTTTGAAGGTGTACGGCGGATGGCGCAGGCGGATTCGAGCGTCGCTGATCTGGCGGCGTCAGTGGACATTCTCACCACGATTCCGAATGAAAGGCTGCTGCAGATCGCGCCGCGCGGAACCGGTATGAAGCAGGCGTTCCGGCTTGCCGATGAGGTGCTGCGCCAGGCGGTGGAAGGGATCAGCGAGATCATCCTGAGCCCGGGTTTGATTGGGCTGGATTTCTCCGATATTCGCGCGGCGATTTCGGGGATGGGACACGCGCTGATCGGCAATGCTTCGGCTCAAGGCGAGAACGCCGCAGTGGATGCGGCCCGCGCAGCGATCAACCTGCCGCTGCTTGAAGACACGAAGATTCTGGGCGCGCGTCAGGTGCTGATGAATATCACGGCTTCGCGCGAAATCGGACTGCATGAAATGAATGACGCCTGCACTCTGGTGCGCGAAGCCTGTGGCGGTGGGGATACGCATGTCAGCTTTGGCGTGATTGAGAAGTCCGGCCTCGGAGACGAAGTGCGGGTTACAGTGATTGCGACGGGCTTTCCCGAGGCGCCTCCCGTGGAGCGCGAGCCCGCGATTGAAGCATTACCCGCGTCGGATTTCTTCGCTCCCCGCGAGCAGGCCGCGGCCGAACCTGCGGCGGCCCGCCCCGATCCGGCACCGGCCCCGGCGATGTCCGCACCCGAGCCGGAACCCGCAATGGCTCAGGCCGGCGGCGGACACACTTTCGATGATGAGCTCGACGTGCCTGCGTACCTCCGGCAGGGCAAACTGCTTGGCTAGGGCGCGGACGCCGCCGGCATCCGCAGGTCCAGGCGGAGCAGCGGCGTTTCCAGAGCGTAACGTTCGATTCGGATGCGGGGCCTTGAACCCTCGCGGGTGATTGTTATGCTCTCTGCGGGCACCGGGAGTTCCAGTTCGGCAGCCCGCCCAAGAATTCGCGCGCGCAGTTCATCGTCCGATGCTGTGGCGGACGTTACCGCCAACTGGCGCATGAAACCGTCAAGCCGGTAATTATCCAGATAGGCCTCACCCGCGACTGCGAATGCAAGCAGCAGCGCGCCGAGGGTAGCGAACCCGAGGATGGCTCGCCAGAGAGGAAGCTTCACCAGTCGCGATCCGTTTTTTCACTATCCGGTTTGGATGCGGCCATCAATTCTTCCCAAATGTCGCCCTGTTCGGTCCAGGCAGGAGTGACGGAACCCGAGATCTGGATTTCATCCACGTTGAGTTTGCCGTGGCCGTACGGACAGATATATTCGATCTGCGGACGACCCAGTTGCAACATGTAGCCCCAGGAGCCGGTTTCCACCGGCATCCGCAAACGGCGCAGGCAAGTGCGGCAGCGATACCGCTGATCCCAGACGGCGAGATAGAACAGGCCGGTTGCAAACAGGAACCAGACACCGACGAACAAGGTGTAGACCAAATCGTAAGTGAAGCGATACCCGTTGACCAACGAAAAGAACGGTGTGTACGGCAGCCAGAACAGGTTCAGAAACCAGAGGCTGGACATGGAACCGAGCGCGGCCGCGAAAAGCTTGAGCGCGAGGAACCCCCAGTAACGGGTGTGGGAGGCGAATTCGGTCCAGGCGGCTTTTTGAACCATGCGAGTGCCCTCTGGTTTCAATATACGCCCGAAAGTGACACGGCGGATCGAAAATCTTTGGGCACATCGAACGCTATACTTGGCTTACCTGCCTTCCGCGTGCGTTTCCAGTGCCAGTCCGGCTGCATCAAGTGCTGCGAGCAGCAGGGATTTGTGTATCTGACCGAAGCCGATATTCTGCGACTGGCGGAGTATCTGAAAATCGGTCCGGGGGTGTTCGAGGATCGGTACGTTTACCGGACGAAGAACCTGCGCAGGCTGCGGGTTCCGCGCAACGTGCAGTGCGTATTCCTCAAAGAAGACGGGTGCTCGGTGCATCCGGCAAAGCCTCTCCAGTGCAGCACGTTTCCTTTTTGGCCGGAACTCGTGGATGATAAGCGGCAATGGCTGAAGACGGGGCAGTGGTGTCCGGGAATTGGCAAGGGACCGCTGGTGCAAATCGAACGCGCGCAGGCAATTGCGCAGACAATGCGGGATGGAAACCCGCTGCAGTATTGATTCGATCGTTCCAGAGGATCGTGCTGGCCGGCTGGGTGTTGCTGTCCGCTGCGGCCGCTTACTACGCGAATCTTAAGGCGATCCCGGCTAAGATCGCGCTGCCACTCGCGGTCGCGTTTCTGATCGAATATCCGTTTTTTCTGATGCCCGGGTTTCCGGAGGCACGCGATGCCTTCTTCGCGCGAGGCCGGGCGCGTGGCGCATTTACACTTTTTCTGAGCGCGCTTGTTCCATGGCTGGTTTATGCGCTACCTACGGGACATTTCAATTTTCCGGCGCTGACCTTGCTGGCGTGCGTGGCCGTTGTGATGTGCTTCTGGTACGTGTTTTATCCGCCGAACGCCGGAGTGGATGCGCTGTACCTCTGCATGTTTGGGGGATTGCTGCTGTTCAAAGTTCTGGCGAAGATTTATCCGGCGCCGTACCAGAAGCTTGACATTTCCGTGCTGGGGCATGTGATGCTGATCCGCGTGATGGCTACCGCAATGCTGAGCTTACGCGGCACGGATGAAGCTGAATACCGGTTTTGGCCAAATATGCGGGAGTGGCTTGCCGGTCTGCGGTGGTTTGTTTATCTGCTGCCTGCCGTAAGTCTGGTGTATTGGGGGCTCGGACTCGCCGTGCTGCGCCCCCATTTCTACAATCCGTTACAGAGCACTGGAACATTCTTCGGAATCCTCTGGATTACGGCACTGCCGGAGGAGTTCATCTTCCGAGGGCTGCTGCAGAACTGGTTTGAACGGTGGAGCGGGAATTCGGTTGTGGCTCTCGTGGTGACGTCTCTGATTTTCGGCAGTGTTCACCTCGGCTTTCACGGCCAATTCCCGAACTGGAAGTTTTCCATTGTGGCGGCAGTACTCGGTTTGTTCTGCGGCCTCGCGCGCCGGCGCACGGGGGGAATTCAGGCAGGCATGGTGGCGCACGCGCTCGCAGTGACGGTGTGGAAATCATTCCTGCAATAGCGGGTATATAATCCGAAGCTAGTTATGAACCGAATTTCCAGCCTCCTCCTGCTCGCTTCGGCGGCATATCCTCTCACACTCTCCGCGCAACTGGTGGACGACTTCAATCCAGCGCGCCCCACGCCCTGCTGTCTTATCAGCGCCGCTCAGAACCTGGTCAATCAGCTTGGCGACTGGAATCAGCTGGGACGTTACCATGCCGACGACGAAAAGCTGAAGGCGCAGTCCGCCGATCCGGCGCGCATCGTCTTTCTGGGTGACTCCATCACAGATGGCTGGAAGCTGGACGTGCAGTTTCCCGGCAAGCCATATGTCAACCGCGGAATCAGCGGCCAGGTCACTTCGCAGATGCTGGTCCGTATGTATCCGGATGTGATTGACCTGAAGCCTGCTGCCGTGGTGCTGCTGGCGGGAACGAACGACATTGCGCGCAATAACGGGATGTCCAGCGCGGCCATGATTGAAGAGAACATCATGGCGATTACGGAGCTGGCACAGGCGCATGGCATTAAAGTTGTGCTCTGTTCGGTGACCCCGATCGCCGACTACGGCCGCGCCAAAATGAGCGAAGGCCGCCCGCCGGCCGACATCCTGAAAATCAATGCGTGGATGAAGGACTACGCCGCGAAAGTGCACGCAACATATTGCGACTACTTCAGCGCGCTCGTTGACGACAAAGGAATGTTGAAGCCCGGGATTTCCCAGGACGGGCTGCATCCGAATCCGCAGGGGTATGAGCTGATGGCTCCGGTGGTGAAGGCTGCGCTCGATCAGGCGCTCCGAAAATAGGAATAATTCCGCAACACAAGGAAGGGGCCACCCGTCGGGTGGCCCCTTCCTTGTGTGGACTAAACTGGCGACCGGAGGATGATTACCAGCGGAATCCAAACGTCACTGGCAGGAACGCCGTGTGGTAGCCGTTACCGTTGAACATTTCGTTGTACTTCGCTTCGGCATACAACTTGCCGTGCCACTTGGTTCCGACGGCAATGCCTACACCAATGTCATAGCCGGGCTTGTTAACCGAGTAGGAGTACAGGAGCTGAGTGACGGGGAAGGCCGTTGGATAGAAGCCGAAGTAGGGATCGTAGCCGAAACCGGTTGAGACGCCCGGAGCCGTGAACTGTTGATTGCGGTGATATAGTCCGTAGCCACCCGTAACGTAAAGGTCGAACTTGCCTGTCGGCGTAAGGTGAACGATGGGGTCCAGTGTGAACGACATAATGTTCACATCGCCGCCTGGCACGCCAATATTGCCGAGTGTGGTGCTGTTGATGCCCATTTCGTTGTAGTTAAAGTTTACGAGCGCGCCCACGTGCGAGTTGAAGTTGTATCCCATGCCGAGGCCGGCGTTCCACCCGTAATCCAGTGTTCGACCGGCATGTCCGACCGGCGTTGTAAAGCCCGCGCCCATCTGAAATGCGAAGCGGGAACCTTCCTGTGCATTCATCGTCGCGCCGGCAATTAATGCGAGCGCTATTGCGCCAAATGTCCGTTTCATATTCTTGTATCCCCTGATATGAGTTTTAATTTTGTGTCTCGGGGGCGGCAAGGAGATGTTACTCACGATTGGCCACCCTACGCCAGCCTATACATGCAACGAGGCTGCCAGATGTTACAAGCTATTGCAGGGGAAGGGTTTAACGATTAAAGCGAATGCGAGAGTGACGCCTGTATGGAAATAATTTCAGGTATATTACAGGTTTCTCAGTGTAGCTGAGCTGCCAAATCGCGTGCGAGGGCATCGGCTTTATCCTGGGGCAATCCCACGATACCAGCCAAATAATGCAGTTTTGAAAAGCAGTAGAACGGCTGATCTTTATAGCGGCCGAAGTAGCCGCCCATGTGGGCGAGGTATACCGGGTTGGGGCCTAGCTGCGATTTCATATCCAACATCATGAAGGCCGCGTTCTGGATGGAATCCGCATCGATGATGAACATCTGGTACTTTTTCCCTTTGACCTCGTAATCGGCCAAAGAGCCGCCGGGCAGGGCAGCCATGTCGAAGATGTGGTCCTGTATGATCGAGGCGCCCAATTTACCCGCGTCAGGGAAAAGGCTGGTGTGATCGGCTACATGCGGGGCAGGAGCCTGGGCTTTCTTCGGAGTTTCAGGGGCAGGAGCCGATTCGGTGCCACAAGCGGTCAAACCTAGTGCAACTGCAATCGCTGCCAGAATTCTCAGATTCATCAGATGGCCTGGGCCGAAGCCTCGCGCGCAGCGTACATGGAATCGTAGTATTTGCGGTATTCGCCGCTGCGGCAACGGCGGACCCAGTCGGCATTTTCCTGATACCACCGGATCGTTTGGGCGAGGCCGTCGGCGAATGAGATCTCGGGCCGCCAGCCGAGTTCGGCGGTGGTCTTCGAGAAATCGACCGCATAGCGGCGATCATGGCCGGGACGGTCGATGACGCGCGTCATGAGCGTCTCCGGCTTGTTAAGAATCTTAAGGAGGGTGCGGAGAACTTCGATGTTTGGGAGCGGATTACCCCCGCCAATGTGATAAACCTCGCCCGGGCGTCCGCGCTCCAGCACCGCTCGCAGGGCGCGGCAATTATCGGCGACGTGAACCCAGTCACGTACCTGCATGCCATCGCCGTAGACGGGGATCGGGCGATCTTCGAGGACATTCGCGATTGCCAGCGGGAGAAGTTTTTCCGGGAACTGATACGGCCCGTAGTTGTTGCTGGTACGGGTAATCAGGGTGGGGATGCCGAAGGTCCGGGCGCTCGCCTGAACGAACAGTTCCGCCGAGGCCTTGCTGGCAGCGTAGGGGCTGCTCGCGTGCAACGGATCGCCGACGCGGAACCAGCCGCCGGGAGGCATGTCACCGCCGACTTCGTCGGTTGAGATGTGGAGGAAGCGCTTCACACCGCGGCGCCGGGCGACTTCCAGCATGACCTGGGTACCGAGTACGTTGGTGCGAACAAACTCCTCGGCCCCCGCGATGCTGCGGTCTACGTGGGATTCGGCTGCGAAGTGTACGACGGCATCGCAATCCTGAGGCATGGCTGCTTCAACGGCGGCGGCATCGCAGACGTCGCCGACTACCAGCGAATAGCCTGGATCTTTCGCGGCTTCTGTGAGGTTGTCGAGGTTGCCCGCATAAGTGAGCTTGTCGAAGTTGACGATGCGGGCACTGCCTGCCATCTGCCGGATAAACTCCGATCCGATGAATCCGGCGCCGCCGGTCACGAAAATCGTCATTTTGGTTCAGTCTCCGCCGTTGTGGCGGCGGCTGCGGCCTTTTCGAGGGCCTGCTGCATCAGCGCAGCCTTGCGCGCGTCCACTTTGGGCGGCGGCGCCTGTTCATGACGGAAGTCGTGATCGCCGTGGCAAGTGCGGCAACGGACCTTGGCGGGTTCGTCGTTGAGGAGCGAAACGACCAGGTGATTCATCACGCGCTTGCACTTCACGCAGAAATCATCGATATCGTCGCCGAGGCGGGCACGCATTGGTTATGCCTGTGCCGGCTGTCCGGCGGCTTGTGCTGCTTCGGGGGGAACAGGCATGGGCTTTTCCACGCTTTCTTCCGGCAGGCGCCCCGACTTCTGGTGTGTGGGCTCCGGCACGAACCACTGCGCTTCTTCAAAGCCAACGTACTTGCAGATACGGAGTTTGCCATCGGCCTCCAGCAGGTCGCCTACATTCAGCGGCTGGTCGGTGACTCGCATGGCGGCCCAGGCGGCGTATTCACTGGCCGCCTCGATTTCGATGCCGGCTTCGTAATCCTTCGGCTTCGCGTTCGCGAGCCCCGAAACGTGGGGGGCACTGCGGAACTGCTGCCGGGGTTGGTCCTTCATTCGATGAATGCGGAAGACTGGCATGAACTCCTTATTGTATGACGCCCGGCAAGGGTGTGGCAAAGCCCGTTTCAGCCGCGCCCCGGAATCGGATATCCTGGTATTGTTGCCTTTTGATCCCGGCAGATATAGTCAGGAAGTTGCCACGCTGCTCATTGAGAACGGCGGCGGTGAACGCGTTTTTGAGCTGTTTCCTCGTTCCTGCGCTTCAGAAGAGGTTCGTAAGGCCCTGCTGGACGCGGATGCCCGGCAGCTGTTCCCTGGGGCTCGGAATTCCGACGCCGCGATGTGCGGATTGTTCGTCTATTTTTCCTGCCTCGATGAGGCCCACAGTATTGCCCAGGACATCCCGACGCCGGATGGTTCCTGGTGGCACGGCATCATGCATCGTATGGAAGGCGACGCGTCGAACGCCGGGTACTGGTTTCACCGCGTTGGAACGCATCCGTTGTTCCCGCGAGTTCGCGCCGCGGCTGCGGAACTTGGGTACGAGTGGGATCCGTTCGCCTTCATCCGTTTCTGCGGAGCGCCGGGTGAGCCCGGTCCCGACGTGAATCTGGCGAAACGTGTACAACTGGCGGAGTGGCAGGCTCTGTTCGAGTATTGCGCTTCGGCTTCTGGTGAGGGGAAATCCAAACGTTGAAGAAGATTGTCCTGACCATTCTGGCTCTGGCACTGGCGGGCGGCGTCTGGTGGGCGTATCAGATCCGGAGCACGCCACCATCGGTTCCGTTCGCGAAGACGCAGCGCGAGAAGATTTCCAACAACCTTTCCACGAACGGTAAAGTTGAGCCGGAAGAGTACATGGAGGTGCGCTCCGATGTGGAGGGCACCATCCAGCGGCTGAGCGTGCATCAGGGTAGTGTAGTGACGAAGGGACAGGTTGTCGCCGAGATCAGTCAGCCTGGACTGGACCAGGAGCTTCCGGCAGCGGAAGCGCGGCTGGCGCAGGCGAAGGCGGAACTGAGCACGCTTATGAGCGGCGGGCGCAGCTCCGATGTGACCGAGATCGAGGGGAATATCGCGGTGCTGCGTGGACAGAGGGCCGATGCGGTTGCCCGGGCGGAGTCGCTTGACCGTCTGGTGAAGAAGCAGGCCGCGACCACGATTGAGCTCAACGATGCGCAGGCACAGGTGCACGATCTGGACGCGCGGATTCGGGCGCTCGAACGCCGTCGTCCCGCGCTGGTGAGCACGGGCGACCTCAGGAGCGCGCAGGCTCGGGTAAGCGAGCAGGAGGCGGCGGTGGCGCTGGCGAAGTCGCATCTGGCGCGCAATACGATCCTGGCGCCGATGGCCGGAGTGGTGTACGATCTGCCGGCGAAAGCGGGAAGTTATCTCCATCCGGGCGATCTTTTGGGTTCGATTGGAAAGATGGATCCGGTACGGGTGCGCGTATATGTGGATGAGCCGGAACTGGGGCGCGTCGCGATCGGCCAGGCGGTTCGGATTACCTGGGACGCTATGGCGGGCAAGGAATGGACAGGCACGGTGGAGAAGTTGCCCACGCAGGTGATCGCGCTTGGAGCGCGGCAGGTGGGTGAGGTGCTGTGCACGGTCCCGAACCACTCGGGCGAACTGATTCCGGGTACGAATGTGAATGCGTTTATCCTTACGGAGGTTGTGGAGAACGCACTGACCATTCCTAAGACCGCTGTGCGGCGCGAGCGCGGGACGGGCGTTTATATTCTGCAGAAGGACAACACTGTCCGCTGGGCAAACATCACCACTGGCGCGTCCGATGCCCTGCGCGTGGAAGTGAAGAGCGGCGTGAACGACGGCGAAGCGGTAATGCTTCCTTCCGATCTGGCCGTACACGATGGCGACCGTGTCACCGCCACATTCTGAAGCGCTGTGGCGCTAACATCGAAGGCAGCATGTTTACGCTGAAATCCAAAGTGGCGCTCGTGACTGGTGCGGGGCGGGGCATTGGCCGAGCCATCGCGCAGCAACTTTCCGCGGCGGGAGCCTCGGTCATGATCAATGATCTTGATACCGGGCCGTTGGCGGAGACGCTTGCATCTCTGAAGGGAGCCAGTCAACTGGCGGGTGACGTGACAGCCCCGACGTTTCCGCAGGAACTGGTTGACCGCACCGTGGCGGAACTCGGCGGGCTTGACATCATCGTCAACAACGCAGGCTATACCTGGGATGGTGTGATCCAGAAGACCAGCGACGAACAGTTTCAGGCGATGCTGGACATTCACGCGGTGGCGCCATTCCGCATTTTGCGGGCGGCGACCGGCTTCCTGAGGGAGAGTGCGAAACGGGAATCCGCGGAAGGACTGCGGGTAATGCGAAAGGTCGTTAACATCACGTCGGTCTCGGCGACGGACGGCGGGGCAGGGCAGGCGGGCTATTCATCGGGGAAGGCAGCGGTGATCGGGCTGACGCGGACGATGGCGAAGGAGTGGGGCCGCTACAACGTAAACGTGAATGCGGTTGGATTTGGGCTCATCGGGACGCGGTTAACGCAGGCCTGGACCGAGGATTCGAAGATCGAGGTAAAGGGACGGGAAATCAAGGCAGGAGTACGGCAGGCGGTTCTCGATCAAGTCGTCTCCGCAAGTCCACTGGGACGGGTGGGAACAGTGGAAGAGGCTGCGGGAGCAGTTCTGTTCCTATGTTCGCCGCTAAGCGACTTCGTGACCGGCGAAATTCTGATGTGTACGGGCGGAACGCGGCTCTGACAGCCGCGCGCCGCCCCGCACAGCGCAAACTACTTGATTTCGAAATTCGGGGGCGTGCCGCCGCGATGCGCCGAGTGGCAGCCCTGGCAGGTGCCGCGGAGTTGCATGGCCGCGGCGCTCTGGGCGTCGGAATCTTTCGCGGAAGCGATCGTTTTAGCGGCATCGCGTGCGGTGGTGGCCAGCTTGATGGCGTCATCTGCCTTCTTCGCGGTCCAATAGGCGAGGATCGTGTCGAAGCCTGCGGCAATCTTGGCAGCTTCGGCGGAAGCCGCGGCAACATCTTTTGCCTGGATCGCCATGTTCATCGGCCGGTTGGAGGCGTTCACTGCCTTCATGGCTGCCGTGTAAGCGGCGTCGTCCTGCGCACTGCAAAGAGCGGCGAAGACCGATACGACTGAAATCAAAAGTAGGGTACGCTTCATGGGTTACAGGATAACTCATTCGGCAGTCTGAATTGCAACACAAAGAGCCATTTTCTTGTATGTCCCGGTCAGTCCCGCTACAATGCTAAAAATGGTCTCGCGAACGCCTGCCAAGGCGAGTAAGTCTGCCGGGTCGAAGAAACCGGCGAAAGTTTCCAAACCTGCCGTTCAAACGAAGAAAACTCCGGAGATCAATCCCCGATACGCGTGCTTCAGGCTGGAGATCCGGCCTTCGAAGATCCACCGCTGGGGCGTTTACGCGCTCGAAGATATTCCAGTGCGCCGTAAAGTAATGGAGTACACAGGCGAACGCATCAGCCGCAAGGAGACAAAGCGACGAAGCGACGCCCAGGACAAGATGATCTATCTGTTCACGCTGGATAACTACTGGACGCTGGATGGTGCGGTGGGCGGGAGCGGGGCCGAATATATCAACCACTGCTGCGATCCCAATATCGTCACGGAGATTCGCAGCGGACATATCCTATATATGTCGCGGAAGCCGATCCGAAAGGGCGACGAGCTGACGGTCGATTATCATTTTGGCAAGGATATTGAAGAGGTGCCCTGCAAGTGTGGATCGGCCCTTTGCCGGGGCACCATCAATCTGAAGTAGTTCCAGATTGAGACGCGCGATCATACTCCATCCAAAAAACTGAGATATTCCCTCCTTCGGCGCACTAAAGAGTAGTAGCGCTAAAGCCCGCGGTGTATTGCGCCGATGGGACAGGTACGAGGTTTTATACGGATGACCAATGACAAGAAGAGCGTGTTGATCTGCGACACCCAGCCCGTGGCGGTAGAGGGTATGAAATGGCTGATCGCGAATTCGGGCGATCTGCGCTGCGCGGGTTCTGTGGCTTCGCTGGATGGGCTAACCAGACGGCTTTCCATCGGGGAGCCTGCCGATGCGGTAGTGATTGATAAAGCTCTGGGTCTGAGTGAGGTCATGGGTCTGGTGCAGCAGGTGTGCGCGGGTGTTCGTCCGGTGCCTTTTATCGTTTGGGGTGCGGCGGTGAATGAGTCCGAAGCGCTGCGGTTGCTGCAGTCCGGCGCCCGAGGCATTTTGCGCCGGAGTTCGGAATCGCACACGCTGCTGGATTGTCTGCGCACGGTTACGAACGGCGGCACGTGGATGGAGGAGGGGATCTTCGGCTCGGCGGATCGTCTGTTCAATCCCCGACGCTCGGAGCTTACGCAGCGTGAGACGGAGGTCGTAGGGCTGGTGGAGAAGGGGTTGAGGAACCGGGATATTGCGCGGTTGCTCGGTATCCAGACCGGCACTGTGAAGATTCATCTCAAGCATATTTTTGAGAAGACCGGCGTGCGGGGGCGGTATGGGCTTGCTTTCACGGGTTTGCGGGAGCGGGGCTCGATAGCGATTGCGGGGCCGGAGATGAGCGCGTAGCCGTAATTGGTGGCATGTCACATGCACGGGTGAAGCCCGTTGATGACTGCCGCAATTGAAACTCTTGAAGTGCGTCCGCAGGCGGGCGCTCAGAATCCCCTTGCCGACGCTCGGCGCCTGACGGATTCGCTGTTCGACCTAATACGCCCCGAGGCTCTTTATGAGCGGCCGATTGCCGAGCGGCATCGATTGATTTTCTATCTCGGGCATCTGGAGGCCTTCGACTGGAATTTGCTGCGGCCTCATGTGCCGCGGCTCAATTCTTTTCTTCCGGCGTTTGACCAGTTGTTTGCGTTTGGCATTGATCCGGTGGATGGTGGACTGCCTTCGGACTCCGGGTGCGACTGGCCGGAGGCCGGGGAGATCAGGAACTATAACGATCAAGTTCGGGCCGCGCTGGACCAACATGAGCACGATCCCCTGTTGCTGCAGATGGCGATTGAGCATCGACTGATGCATGCAGAGACCCTGTCGTACCTGATGCATCGGTTGCCCTTCCATCACAAGACTCCCGTGGCGCAGATTCCCGTGGCGCGCGTTCCATTTCAGGCCGATACCCGCGAAGCGATTGAGATTCCCGCCGGACGTGCCTTGTTGGGCAATCCAGGGGATGGAACGTTCGGGTGGGACAACGAGTTTGGGGCCCACGTCGTGAATGTTGCCGCATTCACGATTGATCGGTATAAGGTAACGAACCGCGATTACCTGGCCTTTGTGGATGCGGGCGGGTATTCCAATCGTCGTTACTGGGAGCCCGAAAGCTGGAAATGGCTGCAGAGTGAGGCCATCACCCATCCGCCGTTCTGGAAGCGCGGCGAAGGCGACGATGAGTGGCGATGCATCGGGATGTTCCTTGAGACCGACCTGCCGCTCGATTCTCCTGTATGGGTTAGCCATGCCGAGGCTGCGGCTTATGCGTGTTGGTGCGAGGGGAGGCTTCCGACGGAGGCGGAATGGCACCGCGCGGCTTATGGGTATGGGCTGGCACGCTATCCCTGGGGCGATGCCGAACCTTCCCGCCGGCATGGTTATTTCGATTTCGAGCGGTGGGATCCGGCGCCGGTGAATGCATTTCCAGCAGGCCGGAGCACGTTCGGGCTGGATGGGCTTCTTTGCAATGGCTGGGAGTGGACGTCGACGGTATTCGCGCCTTTCGAGGGTTTTATGGCACATCCTTCGTATCCCGGCTATTCGGCGAACTTTTTCGATGGACAGCACTACGTGATGAAGGGCGGTTCGCCGCGAACTGCATCCGCCATGCTGCGGCGATCCTTTCGCAACTGGTTCCAGCCTCACTACAGGCGCGCTTACGCGGGATTTCGCTGTGTTCGCGGCCTGTAATCTGGCAGCGGGCTTCGCGCAGGATGTACGCGAAGGCCTGGGCCAGGACGGACAGAAGACGGTGCCGTCTAAATATCTTTATGACGAGCTTGGGTCGAGGCTCTTTGACGCCATCACGGCGCTGCCCGAGTATGGTCTCACGAGGGCGGACGAGCGTGTGATTTGCAGACTCGCGCCGGAGGCTGCCGCAGGTATGCCTGAGGTGACACTCATCGCAGAGCTCGGCAGTGGCAGTGGGTCCAAGACCCGGTGCATTCTGGAATCATTCGGGCGCGACCGCGAGGTGCGGTATTGCCCGATTGAAATTTCCTCATCGGCGCTCAAGGCTTGCCGGAGGGAATTGAGCGATCTCCCATCGGTTCGATTTGAAGGGGTGGAACGTGAGTATCTGGAGGGACTCCGGGATATTGCGGCCAGGCGCAGGACAAGCGAGCGAATGCTGGTCCTGTTTCTCGGCAGCACGATAGGCAATTTCGAGCCGCCGGAGGATATCAGCTTCTTGCGGGAAGTACGACGACTCCTGCAACCGGGCGATGCGCTGCTGCTGGGGACCGATCTGGTAAAGCCGGTTCAGAGCCTTCTGGATGCTTACGATGACCCGCTGGGAGTGACGGCGGCCTTCAACAGGAATCTGCTGGCGAGAATGAATCGCGAACTGGCCGCCGACTTCGATCTCAACGGTTTCCGGCACCGTGTGCGGTACAACGAAGAAACCGGCAGTGTGGAGATGCATCTGGAAGCGCGCTGGAACCAGCGGGCGGTCGTACGCGGCGCGGACCTGCGGACGGAGTTCCGGGACGGCGAAACGATCAGGACAGAGAGCAGTCACAAGTACTCGCATCCGGAAGTGCAGTCGATGGTCGAAGCGGCGGGGTACAGCCGGATCGCCGACTGGACGGACTCGGAATGGCCGTTTTCGGAAACGCTTGTCAGGGTATGTTGAGGCTCTTCGCCAGGAACGCAAGGACCTTTGGAGCAGCGGCCAGTCCGGACTCGGCATTTCCCTGCGGCGTGCCACCCATTTCTGTCTCGCGCCCGGATGTGGGATTCCGGACGCGGCCTTGCCAACCTGGGACGATCTCGGGATGACCGGCACTATGCCCTGCCAATGGATAATTCAGACGTTCAACGTCATAGGAGAAGTGTGAAGACTTGAGACGGAGCACAACGGATTCGGTCATTTCCGAGGAGCTCCAGATCAGGTCTCGGCCGCCTGAAATCAGGAGAACAGGGCCATGCGTATGCTCCACGGCGATGCGGGAATCGGGGTCGGATACCGGTCGGCCATCTCTGTCAAGCTGGCTGAACGCCAGACCGCGTCCCTGCCATGACCACGCGGGCTGAGGCGGTCGGAATCCGCAGCAGGCCGGGTAACGAACGTTTGCAGGCACATACGCTACTACCGCTTTGATTGCCGGATACATGGACGCAAGCTGGAGGGCCAGTTCGCCCCCTCGCGAAGTTCCCGATATTGCGATTCGGTCGGCGTCGATTTCCGGGCGGTTGAGCATCCAGAGCAATGCTTCGCCGAAATATTCCAGCGGAATCTCGCGCAGTTCGCGCGGAAGGTCGCCAAACCGGAAGTAGGCGAGAGCGAGGGCGGCATATCCGTGCGAGGCAAACCAGGCCGCCCGGCGGGACGGCATACCGCCTTCCGATCCACCAAGTACCAACACCGCGGGGTGGCGCCCGCTGCCGGGAGGAACGAACAGGGCGCCGCGCAATCTTCCGTCGCGCAGCATGAACCGCTGCACACTTTCTGCAATCGCGCGCTGTTTCAGCTGGGCGGTGGAAATGACGGTGGCACCGCGCATTGCGTCGAAGTCAATTGTCTGGATGCCAAAGTTCGGTGGCGGCTGATAACGGCCTTCCTTCGAATCAACCGGCTTCATTGACCAGACCGGGCCCATCGCCGAAATCTCTTTGTACGAACCGGCAATACTGGGGTGTTTCGCCGTATCGATGATCCCTTCCTGATCGGCGATGAACTCGGACTGCGAGAGCCAACGAACACCTGCGCCATCCGTCAGCCGGGCACGTATGGCGAGGTGTTCCTGTGGGTGGCAACCCGTCACTGTTATAGCGGCAGGTTCATCGATCATTACTTCAGACGGGGTTACCTGAATGGTTTGCGCGGCGAGGGGCATCGTAGTCAGGACCAGCGCGACGGCGAGGAGGAACGGCGACGAACTGCACATATGCGGTTCAGGATACTATTTTCGATGCGTGGGGGATCGAAGGATAAGAACTGGTGCGCCCGGAGAGATTCGAACTCCCGACCTGCTGGTTCGAAGCCAGACGCTCTATCCAGCTGAGCTACGGGCGCACGCGCTTCAGACTTCAGGGTAGCACCCGCTTTGAACGACGCCGTTCGCTATCCTGAGGCCGTGAGCAGTCCGATGGAGGTTGAGGTCAAGATTGCGGTACCGAGTGCGGCACGGGTGCGTATGCTGCTGAAGAAGTCCCGGTTCAGCGTCGCGAGTCCACGAACCTTCGAGCGGAATCTGGTGCTGGATAATGCGCGCGGAACCGTGAAATCGGGCGGTTTGCTGCTGCGGGTTCGCACTAACGGGAAACCGCGGGCGAACGCGACAGCGCTTTGCACGTTCAAGGGACCGGCCAATGCCGCCCGGACTCGTCACAAACAGCGGGTAGAGCGTGAATTTATCGCGAGCAACGCTGCCGAGTGTCTGGCGGTCTTCGCGGGAATCGGCTTTCATCCCGCGTTTCGATACGAGAAGTACCGAACAGAGTATTCGCGGCGCGGATCGGCGGGGGTGGTTACGCTCGATGAAACTCCGATTGGAGTTTTCATGGAACTGGAAGGTCCGGGTCCTTGGATCGACCGCACGGCACGCGAACTCGGTTTTTCCCGTAATGACTACATCACCATGAGCTACGGCCGGCTGTGGGAGCGCTGGCGCGAGGCGCATGATTTGCCCGCTGGTGACATGATTTTCGAGTAACTGGCCTGCGAAATGCAATTAAGCGGCATTTGGCTATGCCGAAGACCGCCGCGCACAGTATCAAAGATAGATTCCGCCAGTTAGGAAGCCTTCTGGCACAGGCCGGCGATTGCTGGATCTCGGACAATGCAACCAGCCTCAGTGCCTCGCTGGCGTTCTATGCTGTCCTTTCATTAATTCCGTTCCTGATCTTCGTTGCGGCCGTGGCGAACCGCGCATTCGGCTCCCAGATGGCTCAAGGGCATCTGGCCTGGGACATCAGTAACTTCGCCGGTACGGAAGGCGGCGGCGCGATTCAGGAGTTGATGCGCACGGACCATCAATCCACCACGGTTACCGTACTGGGAATCCTGACTTTGGCGCTGGGAACATCGGCGGTCGTAATGGAGTTGCGGTACGCGCTAAATAAGATATGGCACGTGCCCGCCGGAGACGCGGTCACGGGACTGCATGGCCTGCTGCAGACCGTTCGCGAGCGTTTCTATCTGATCGGCCTGATTGCGGCGGGTGGAATTCTGCTTGTGGCTTCACTTGCGGTGAATGCCTTTGTCGCATCGCTCGATGTGAGATTGGGTTCGTTTTTTCCCGTATCGCCGACGCTGCTGCACGGGGGCGTGTTTGTTGCATCATTGCTGGTGGATACCGGACTCATTGCAGCCATCTATAAGCTGGTGCCCGATGCCAAGTTGCGGTGGAATGATGTCGTGGTGGGTGCGTGCTTTACATCGCTGGTGTTTACAGCCGGACGGCAGTTCATATGCGTCCAACCAGCGAGACGATCGCCAGCGTCTCG
>JBEHXG010000013.1:0-108128 GCA_048498815.1 Acidobacteriota bacterium
CATGCCTTCAAAACTCAATCTCCATGGCTTCGGCGACCCCGAATGTGTTACCTATGTCTCAGGTACGAACTGTTACCTGTGTGTCCGGTCCGGACAAAGTGCAGCGTGACCCGCTCACAGGGATTGGTAAACCCGAACCATTTGAAGCGGGACCTGGCTGGTTGCTGGTCCCGCCGCATCGACCACGAACATCGCCTCGTGTACCTGGTGAGCGCGACGGCGATTCGCATTTTGGCCTGCCGCTACCACTACTGAATCTGGAGCACCTTCAACGGGTGCTTCGGGAGTGAACCACGAGTACTCGGCATAGGTGGCTCTCGCTATTCCCACACACCCGGAATGGTGGTGCTTGCTCTGACACGATGGCGGCGCAGCTTATTCTCCACCTGGGGTGTGACGGCGGGATAGCAAGATGACTTATTCCCGTGAGGGAATAGATCCGAAGCGGTGTGTCCTCCAGATACCGGAGGTTTCGGACCTGTCCTGGTCGTCCCAAAGGAATAAGTCTTCTGTCCGGCCAGTGAATGGCAGTCGTTTGTGGCATCAGTTTTCCTCCAATACGTAAAAAAGCCGGTGGCCGAAGAGAAATCTCTCCGGCCACCGGCTTAATCTTTTATATTCTTCGCTCGAGCCCGAAAGCTCCGTTAAATCACTGATGCGAGTTGCATCGTCCACGCAAGGCTCGCATAACCTCCGCTCAGCAGATGCATCATACCATGCGTGTCAAGCGATTCGAGTGCAAGCACACTTCCACCTCCGATTGCAAGGAATGCAATTTTCAAGCAACTGCGGTATAGCGCGGCCAGCGCTAAATTGTAATTGCAACGGTTCAATACCCGTTACGGCCTTCGACGTAGGATGATCGTATCACACGTGCTGGCATCACGGCTCCCTGGAACGGAAGGATCACCGTGCCCGAGGCAGGAAAAAAACCGGGCAACCCGTCACAGGTTGCCCGGCGTTCTGTTCAGACTAGCTTAGACTTACTCGGCCAGCGTTTCTTCCGGACCGGTCTCGCTCAACCCGCCCGTATACGTCAGCCGAGCTTCATCTTCATACCCGGCCAGCGCATCGAGCGTCGGCTCCGGAATCGGCTCTTCCACGATGTCCTCACCGGCGATCTTCACACCGCGGTAGAACGTCATGCCGGTACCGGCAGGAACCAGACGGCCCATGATCACGTTCTCCTTCAGGCCGCGCAGGTAATCCACCTTGCCGTTGATCGCGGCCTCGGTAAGAACCCTGGTGGTTTCCTGGAAGGACGCCGCCGAGATAAACGAATCGGTCGAAAGCGAAGCCTTCGTGATTCCGAGCAATACCGCCTTGCCCTGCGCCGGAACGCCGCCCGCTTCTTCCACACGCTGATTCTCGAGGCGGAACTTGAACTTATCCACCACCTCCTCAGGCAGGAATTCCGTATCGCCGATATCCTCCACGCGAATCCACCGCATCATCTGCCGTGAGATCACTTCGAGGTGCTTATCGTTGATGTTCACACCCTGCAGGCGGTAAACTTCCTGAATTTCGTTGACGAGATACTTCTGCAGTTCCTTCTCGCCGCGAACATCCAGAATGTCGTGCGGATTGCGCGGGCCATCCATCAGCGGATCGCCCGCCACCACGCGCTCGCCTTCCTGCACATTGATATGAACGCCGCGCGGCAGGGAGTATTCGCGCTCTTCGCCGTCGTCGCCGACAATGTAGATGCGACGCAGGCCCTTGGCCAATTCGCCGTACTTCACCACGCCGTTTATCTCCGCCATGATGGCGGCTTCACGCGGCTTGCGCGCTTCGAACAGTTCCACTACGCGAGGCAGACCGCCCGTGATGTCCTTGGTCTTCGTGGTTTCGCGCGGAATCTTCGCCAGCACATCGCCGGCATGAACTTCGTCGCCATCGCGAACCATCAGGTGAGCATGAGTGGGCATCAGGTACTTGCGTGACCCGCCCGGTCCCTTCACCTGCACCATCGGCTGCCGCTTCTCATCGGGAGAATCAGTCACCACCAGCTGCGACATACCCGTCACTTCGTCCACCTGCTCGGCGAGCGTAATGCCCTCCTGCAGATCCTTGAAGTGAATCGTGCCGGAAACTTCGGTCAGAATCGAGAAGGTATACGGATCCCATTCAAGCAGATCCATATTCTGCTTCACCGGATCGCCGTCGGCCACGGTAATCCGCGCGCCGTAAACCACCGGATAGCGTTCCTTTTCGCGCCCCTTATCGTCGACGATCGCCAGAATACCGCTGCGATTCATCGAGATGGTTTCGCCCTTCTCGTTGTGTACCCACTGCACGTTGATGTACTTGGCGAAACCGTCGGACTTCGCGTCCTGCTTGGACTGCTCCGAAATCCTCGACGCCGTACCACCGATGTGGAAGGTACGCATCGTCAGCTGTGTGCCGGGTTCGCCGATCGACTGCGCCGCGATCACACCGACCGCTTCGCCGCGTTCAACCAGACGACCCGTCGCGAGATTACGTCCGTAGCAGGCCACGCAAACGCCGCGCTTCGATTCGCAGGTCAGCACCGAGCGAATCTTCACGCGCTCAATACCGGCCGCCTGAATCTGCGAAGCCAGCGATTCCGTGATCTCCTGATTCACACCAACGATCAGGTTGCCTTCGTAATCCTTCTGATCTTCGAGAGCGACGCGGCCCACAATGCGGTCGCGCAGCGCTTCGATGATTTCGCCCGATTCGATGATCGGCTCCACGATGATGCCTTCGGTGGTGCCGCAATCCATCTCCGTGATGATCACGTCCTGCGCCACGTCGACGAGACGGCGGGTCAGGTAACCCGAGTCGGCCGTCTTCAGCGCGGTATCCGCCAGACCCTTGCGAGCGCCGTGCGTCGAGATGAAGTACTGCAGTACGTTCAGGCCTTCGCGGAAGTTCGCCGTAATCGGGGTCTCGATAATTTCACCCGACGGCTTCGCCATCAGTCCGCGCATACCGGAGAGCTGACGAATCTGCTGCTTCGATCCGCGGGCGCCCGAGTCGGCCATGATGTAAATCGGATTGAGGTAACGGCCTGTGCGGTCGTCCTCTTCCATCGCGCTGAACATTTCGTCCGAAACCTTTTCGGTCACACGCGACCAGATTTCGATGATCTTGTTGTAGCGCTCGCCGGTGGTGATGGCGCCGTCCTGATACTGCGCTTCGACCGCGATGACTTCCGTCTCCGCGTTCTTCACGAGCTCTTTCTTCACGCCCGGCACAACCATGTCGTCGACGCCGATCGAAATACCGGCGCGCGTCGCATAGGTGAAACCGAGGTTCTTGATCTCATCCAGCATGTCGACCGTAGTCTTCAGGCCGAACTTGAGATAGCAATAATGAACGAGGTTGCCGAGACCCTTCTTCTTCAGCAGGCCGTTGATGAACGGCATGGATTCCGGCAGGTGGTCGTTCAGAATCACGCGGCCAACCGTGGTATCCATGTACTGCTTTTCGTATTCGATCGGCTCGGTGTGGGTGACGTTCTGACTGTCGAAAGCCTTGGTCAGATCGATTACCTTGCCGGTGTAGCGCAGCTTGATCGGCGTAAGCGTGGTGACTTCGCCCATTTCGAGCGCGATCAGAACGTCTTCGGTCGATGCAAACGTGCGGCCTTCGCCCGGCGCGCCCGGCTGGGGCTTGGTCAGGTAGTAGCAGCCGAGCACCATGTCCTGGGTCGGAACCGCCACCGGTCCGCCGTGCGCCGGTGAAAGGATGTTGTTCGCCGCCAGCATGAGCGTTGCCGCTTCGATCTGCGCTTCGGGCGAAAGCGGAATGTGAACCGCCATCTGGTCGCCGTCGAAGTCCGCATTGAACGCGGTGCAGACGAGCGGGTGAATCTTGAGCGCTTTGCCTTCGACCAGCACCGGCTCGAAAGCCTGAATGCCGAGACGGTGCAGCGTGGGAGCGCGGTTCAAAAGAATCGGGTGATCCTTGATGACTTCTTCGAGGATGTCCCAAACCACCGGATCCTGCTGCTCCACGAGTTCCTTCGCCTGCTTGATCGTGGTGCAGTGCCCGCGCTGTTCCAGCCGGTGATAAATGAACGGCTTGAACAGTTCGAGCGCCATCTTCTTCGGAAGACCGCACTGGTGCAGCTTGAGATCGGGACCGACTACGATGACCGAACGGCCGGAGTAGTCGACGCGCTTACCGAGCAGGTTCTGACGGAAGCGGCCCTGTTTGCCCTTGAGCGTATCGGAAAGCGACTTCAGCGGGCGGTTGTTCGCGCCACGCAGCACGCGGCCACGGCGGCCGTTGTCGAACAAAGCGTCGACAGCTTCCTGCAGCATGCGCTTTTCGTTGCGCACGATCACGTCCGGAGCATGAAGCTCCATCAGCTTTTTCAGGCGGTTGTTGCGGTTGATGACGCGGCGATAGAGATCGTTGAGATCGGAGGTCGCAAAGCGGCCGCCATCGAGCGGCACGAGCGGACGCAGTTCCGGTGGGATCACCGGCAGCACGTCGAGGATCATCCACTCCGGCTTGTTGCCCGACTTGCGGAAGCTCTCCACAACCCGCAGACGCTTGGCGTACTTCAGCTTTTTCTGCTGCGAAGTCTCGGTCTTCATCTTCTCGCGAATTTCGAGGCTGAGCGATTCAACGTCGATCTTCTTGAGAAGTTCCTTGATGCCCTCGGCGCCCATCATGGCGACGTACTTGCCAGGATGCTCCATTTCGAGCTGGCGCTTGCGTTCATCGGAAATCACTTCGCCGAGCGTCAGTTCCCCGAGCTCGCCCGGATCCACAACGACGAAAGCTTCGAAATACAGCACGCGTTCGAGCTCACGCAGAGTGATATCGAGCAGGTGGCCGATGCGGGAAGGCAGGCCCTTGAAGAACCACACGTGCGAGCAGGGGCTCGCCAGTTCAATGTGGCCCAGACGCTCGCGGCGCACGCGCGCCAGCGTAACTTCAACGCCGCACTTGTCGCAGATGACGCCGCGGTGCTTCATGCGCTTGTACTTGCCGCACAGACACTCCCAGTCGGTCACCGGTCCAAAGATGCGGGCGCAAAACAGACCATCGCGTTCCGGCTTGAAAGTCCGGTAGTTGATGGTTTCCGGCTTCGTTACTTCACCGAAGCTCCAGCTCCGGATTTTTTCCGGACTCGCCAGAGAGATTCGGATCGAATCGAAGTCCGGCGCCAGATTTGCCCGTTCGTAAGGTGAGGATCTCATTGTTTTGCTGTCTCCTGGTTCCTGTCCACCACTCTTAGTCGGCCGCCAGCGCCGTGTCTTCCGGCAGCTCGGCCTGTTTCTTCTGCAACTCCACGTCGAGACACAGCGACTGCAGCTCGCGAATCAGCACGTTGAACGATTCCGGCACGCCGGGCTCGATCGCCGCTTCGCCCTTCACAATCGCCTCATAGATCTTGGCGCGGCCATATACGTCGTCCGACTTCGCTGTCAGCAGTTCCTGCAGAATGTAGGCGGCGCCGTATGCTTCGAGCGCCCACACTTCCATTTCGCCGAAACGCTGTCCGCCGAACTGCGCCTTGCCGCCCAGCGGCTGTTGGGTGATGAGCGAGTACGGTCCGATGGAGCGAGCGTGAATCTTGTCGTCCACCAGGTGCGAAAGCTTCAGCATGTAGATGTAGCCGACGGTTACCGGCTGCTCGAACTGAGAACCCGTCATGCCGTCGTACAGCTTCGTCTTGCCCGATGTCGGCAGACCCGCCGCCGTCAATTGCTTCTTGATTTCCTTTTCGGTTGCGCCATCGAAGACCGGCGTTGCGAACTGCACGCCCAGTGCCTTCGCAGCCCAGCCAAGGTGGGTTTCCAGAATCTGACCCACGTTCATGCGCGACGGCACGCCCAGCGGATTGAGTACGATTTCCACCGGCGTTCCATCCGGCAGATACGGCATATCTTCTTCGGGAAGAATGCGCGCGATCACACCCTTGTTACCGTGGCGGCCGGCCATCTTATCTCCGACCGAAAGCTTACGCTTCATCGCGATATAAACCTTCACCAGCTTGATCACACCGGGAGGCAGTTCATCGCCCTTGCGCAGCTTGCCCGTCTTATCGTCGGTGATCTTTTCGAGCACCGTGATCTGACGCGACGTCATCTCTTCGATTTCGTCGATTTGTTCATTGATGCGAACATCGCGATTCGCCAGACGAGCGCGCTTCAGATCGCGCGACTTGGTCTTCTCAATCACTTCGCGCGTCAGCTTCTCGCCCGCCGAAAGAACCTTTTTGTTGGTCTTTTCGTCGTGCAGGTCGCTCAACACTTCCTTGCCTTCGAGCAGTGCCACCAGACGCTTGGCGCGCTCGTCGGTCAGGATGCGGATTTCGTCCGCCAGATTGCGCTGCAGGCGAGCAATCTGGGATTCTTCGATGCGTCGCGAACGCTCGTCCTTCTCCTGGCCTTTGCGGGAGAAGATCTTGCAATCGACCACCGTGCCTTCGATGCCCGGCGGGCAGTAGAGCGAAGCGTCCTTCACGTCGCCGGCCTTTTCGCCGAAGATCGCGCGGAGTAGCTTTTCTTCCGGCGTTAGCTGAGTCTCACCCTTCGGCGTGACCTTGCCCACCAGAATGTCGCCCGGCTTCACTGTGGCGCCGATGCGGATGACGCCCGATTCATCGAGGTTGCGCAGGAAAGCGTCGGCGATGTTCGGAATATCGCGCGTGATTTCCTCGGGTCCCAGCTTGGTGTCGCGGGCTTCGATTTCAAACTCTTCGATGTGAATCGAAGTGTAGTAGTCTTCCTTGATCAGCTTTTCGCTGACCAGGATGGCGTCTTCGAAGTTGTAACCGCGCCACGGCATGAACGCGACCAGCACGTTGCGGCCGAGAGCGAGTTCGCCCATATCGGTACAGGGCCCGTCTGCCAGAACCTGTCCCTTGACCACACGCTGACCCTGATAAGCGATCGGCTTCTGGTTGATGCAGGTGTTCTGATTCGAACGCTTGAACTTCGTCATCTGGTAGATGTCCGCGCCGACTTCGCGCGACATCTGACCTTCATGAGCGGTACCGTCCACGCGAACGATGATGCGTTCGGAGTCGACCGAATCCACTACTCCCGAGCGGCGGCAGAGAACCACAGCGCCCGAATCGCGCGCCGTCACGTACTCCATGCCGGTGCCGACATACGGAGCGTCGCCGCGCAGCAGCGGAACCGCCTGGCGTTGCATGTTCGATCCCATGAGAGCGCGGTTGGCGTCGTCGTTCTCAAGGAATGGAATCAGCGAGGCAGCGACGGAGACGAGCTGCTTCGGACTCACGTCCATGTATTCGATTTCATCGCGCGACTTCAGCACGAAGTTGCCGGACTGGCGGGCGTTGGCGAGGTCCGGAACAATGCGTCCGGTCTCATCGAGTTCCACGTTCGCCTGGGCGACGATGTACTTATCTTCTTCCCACGCCGAAAGGTAATCGCAGTGGGATTCGTATTCCGCAGCCTGCTTCTTCGCTCCGAGCGCCGCGTTCGCTTTGAGGATTTCCTCGCGGCGAATCACGTCGTTGACTTTGTAGGTTGTGTCGCCCGGGTTGAGGATCTTCACATCGTCAACCACCGCGCCGCCGATCACACGCTTGTACGGGCTTTCGATAAACCCGTAATCGTTGATTCGCGCAAAGCACGAGAGTGACGAGATCAGACCGATATTCGGACCTTCCGGCGTTTCAATCGGGCAGATACGCCCGTAGTGCGTCGGATGCACGTCGCGGACTTCGAAGCCGGCGCGTTCACGCGACAGCCCACCGGGTCCAAGAGCCGAAAGACGGCGCTTGTGGGTGATTTCCGAGAGCGGATTGGTCTGATCCATGAACTGCGAAAGCTGGCTCGATCCGAAGAATTCGCGGATGGCCGCCATCACAGGCTTGGCATTCACCAAGTCGTGCGGCATCGCCGTGGACATTTCCTGGTAGACCGACATCTTTTCCTTGATCGCGCGCTCCATGCGCACGAGGCCGATGCGGAACTGGTTTTCGAGCAGTTCGCCTACCGCGCGCACGCGGCGATTGCCGAGGTGATCGATGTCATCGACCACACCCAGACCCTTGCGCAGCTTCAGCAGGTAGCGAATCGTATCGTGGAAATCTTCGCGGTGCAGAATGCGCGGATCGGAGTTCTTGCCGTCCGGCATGATGCGCACCGGCGATTCCGGCTTGTCGTAGATCTTGATCGAAAACTTCATGCGGCCCACGCGCGAGAAGTCGTACTTGCGCGGGTCGAAGAACATGCCTTCGAAGAGTTGGGTGGCAGTGTCCACGGTCGGCGGATCGCCCGGACGAAGCTTGCGGTATATTTCGATCAGCGCTTCTTTGCGGGTCTTGACCGGATCCTTGCGCAGCGTGGTCGAAATCACGGTGCCGACTTCGTCGCGCTCGGGGAAGAACACGTCAAAGCTCGTGATGCCGGCGTCGATCAGTTTGGACAGCGCCGTGGCGGTGAGCTCGTGGTTGGCATCGATCAGGACTTCGCCGGTGGACATGTCGACGACATCGGCGGCGATGAAGGCGCCTTCCAGATCGTTAACCGCGACTTCCACCTGGGTAATCTTGGCCTTGACGATTTCCTTCATCAGGCTCGAAGAAATCTTGCGGCCCTGCGGAACCACAGTCTCGCCGGACTTCGTGGTGACGGCATGCGAAAGCTTCAGGCCGGCCAGGTTTTCATCCACCTGCCAGAGCAGCTTCGCATCCTTCACATTGATCTTTGAGATGCGATAGAACGTGCGGAGAATCTGCTCGTCCGATTCGAGGCCCAGCGCGCGCAGGAAGACCGAACCGTAGAATTTGCGCTTGCGGTCAATGCGCACATGCAGCAGGTTTTTGTTGTCGTATTCGAACTCCACCCAACTGCCGCGATACGGAATAATCTTGCCAAGGAAGTAGCCCTGCGCCGGAACGCGCTCGAAGAACACGCCCGGAGAGCGGTGCAGCTGGCTGACGATAACGCGCTCCGTGCCGTTCACGATGAACGTACCGTTGTTCGTCATCAGCGGAATTTCGCCGAAGAAGACTTCCTGTTCTTTAATGTCGCGGACGCTCTTGGCGCCGGTTTCGCTGTCCTTGGAATAGACGGTGAGGCGAATGGTGACTTTGAGCGGCGCGGCGTACGTCATGCCACGCTCTTCGCACTCGGCCTGATCGTACTTCAGCTGCAGGCCAACCGGATCGCCGCATTTATTACAGAAGGTAACGATGTTCTTATTAAATGTGCCGCAATGGTGGCAGAGAACGTCGCCGGGATGGAAGGGATCGGTCTTGATCGCCGCGCCGCAGGCGGGGTTGCGGCAGGTGGAACGCAGGTGGTGAAGACCCTTGAGGTTGCCGCACTTGCACTCCCAGTTGCCGATCGAGTAATCGACGAATTCCAGCTGGCTGACGCCGCGGAAGTCGGAGATCGGAAACACGGAGGTAAATACCGTCTGCAGGCCGATGTCGTCGCGCTCATTGGGCAACAGGTCCATCTGCAGAAACTGCTCGTAGGAATTGCGCTGAACCTCGATCAGGTTCGGGATCGGGATCGAGGTCTTGATTTTCGAAAAATCAACTCTATCGGGTGCCAGGCCGTTTTCAGAAGACATAAGGATTCGGGAGCTCCGTTGCAACAGGCGCTACTTCGGGGAAGCGGCTACCTGGAAACCAAACACTCAAACGGACCGCCAACGCCAAAAGGCATTGCACGGCCCGCTAAAAAAGCTATAATTCTGTTTAGAAATACACCGCCGGATCGATTGCCGGCTGCCGGAAAAGAAGGATTGAAGAAGAACAGACCAATGGCGCGGCCACGCAGAGACAGAAGCTCCCTGCGCGATGGTACGACCGGCTTGCAATACAAGTTCCAGGGTTCCAGCGCCACCGTCACCTATTCCCGGCCTTAACTCCGGTGCATACCTCGCCAACGCTAAAAGGATAGCACCCGGCAATCAAGTCCGTCAAACTTCCAGACAAAGCTCAATGGCGGCGCACTGCCACGCAGGCAGCGCGCCGCCACTTCATCCCCACCAAAGGGACCGCAACTGATACAACCGTTTGAAGTTAGCAGCCTGAGGCTACTGACACTACTTAACTTCGACGGTCGCGCCAGCGTCGGCGAACTTCTTACGGATGGTTTCAGCCTCTTCCTTGCTGACGCCTTCCTTGACCGGCTTGGGCGCCGCGTCAACCAGATCCTTGGCTTCCTTGAGGCCGAGGCTGGTGACTTCACGCACAACCTTAATGACGTTGATCTTGTTTGCGCCAGCCGCCGAGAGGACAACCGTGAACTCGGTCTTCTCTTCCGCCGCCGGAGCCGCAGCCGCCGCACCGCCGCCAGCCGCCGGAGCAGCCACCGCAGCCGCAGCCGACACGCCGAGCTTCTCTTCGAGCAACTTCACGAGCTGCGAAGCTTCGAGAAGCGTCAATCCCTGAATCTGATCTGCAATTGCGTTAATGTCCGCCATGGTCTTAAAAACTCCCTAAATGAAATTCGTTAGAAATCGTTACGACTGAAACTTGTTGTTCTGAACGCCCTGATCGACTACCACCGCCAGGCTGCGTCCCACGCCGCCCAGCGCGGTGACAAGCCGCTGCGCCGGAGCGTTGATCACATAAAGCAGTTTGGCGAAGACCTCTTCCTTCGGAGGAAGGCTGGCCAGTTCGTTGATCGCCTTGATATCCACCGCGCGGCCTTCCACCAGGCCCGCCTTGAAACTGAACGCCGGAGTGGTCTTCGCATAGGCGGTGAGAGCCTTGGCGAGAGCGACGGGATCACCGGTCGTCCAGGCCAGCGACGTCATGCCCTTCAGGCCTGAAAGAACGGGTTCGGACGGCAGACCGACCGATGCCTTCTCCGCCACGTTGTTCTTCACAACCTTATAAGAGCCGCCCGCTCCGCGAATGGTCTTGCGGAGGTTGAAGTCCTGATCCACAGTGATCTTCTCGAAACCGGTGACGAACACATTGTTCGCGTTTTCGAGAGCCTTGCGCAGTTCTTCGAAATCTTTCTTCTTTTCGTCTCTGTTCTTCATGCTGGTGAACCTGAATTATTTCCGGATGCCGCGCTTATTCGTGCGCCGCGTCCTTCGTCGAAAGCTCGGTCACATCGAGAGCGATGCCAGGGCCCATGGTGGAGCAGAGGGTGGCGCTCTTCACATACTTACCCTTGGCAGCCGAGGGCTTGGCCTTGAGCACCGCAGTGATCAGACTGGTGGCGTTTTCGACCAGCTTGCCGGCATCGAAGCTCGTCTTGCCAACCGGGGCATGGATGATTCCGGTCTTATCGACGCGGAATTCCACTTTACCGGCCTTGGTTTCCTGCACAGCCTTGGCGACGTCAACCGTCACGGTGCCGGTCTTGGGGTTCGGCATCAGGCCGCGCGGACCCAGAACCTTACCGAGCTTACCGACCGAGCGCATCATGTCCGGAGTGGCGATGACGGCATCATAATCGGTCCAGCTTTCCGACTGAATCTTGTTAACCATGTCTTCGCCGCCAACGAAATCGGCGCCCGCTTCGGTGGCTTCGCGGAGCTTATCGCCGCTGGCGATGACGAGAACTTTCTTCGACTTACCAAGGCCGTTCGGCATCAGAACCGTGCCGCGGACCATCTGGTCGGCATGCTTGGGATCGACGCCGAGGCGCATGTGAACTTCGACGGTTTCGTCGAACTTCGCGAACTTGATTTTCTGGAGGAGCGGTACTGCCTGATCTAAGGGGTAATCGCGCGTTTCAACAGCTTTGAGCGCGGCGGAGTATTTCTTGCCTGGTTTCTTTGCCATATCTCCTCATTGGTGCAAGCGGTCTGCGCACATGCGTAGACCTCCCATTGAGCCTCTGTTAGGGTTCGCTTAAAAGATTAGCACGCGGGGTTGGCTGGACGCAAGCTGGCCCGCGAATGCCACAATTATGCAGGCGCGACATGAACTCAGCTGCAACAAGCCCCGAAGCCGCCTTCGCCTCGCCCACAGACTATACCGAAGACGGAGTAAATCTCACCCTCATCCGCTGGATACTGTCTCTCACTCCGGCGGAGCGCCTCCGGTACGCGGAGGATTATGCAAACGACATCCTTACAATCCGCGAATGGAATGTCTGGGCTTAGGTTCATCGAAGGGCTGCGCGTGCTTCGCGCGGCGGACGTCGATTTTGTCCTGGTGGGTGGGCTCGCGGCCGTCTTAAATGGCGCACCGGTCAACACCTTTGATACCGATGTGGTTCACGCCAGAGATTCGAAAAACATAGCGAGACTGGCTGCCGCGCTCACTGATCCTGATGCCATATTTCGCGCACAGCCCTCGCGGCGGCTGCGCCCAATCTGTTGACTCGTTGCGGTCCGCTTGATCTATTCGGGACCATCGGTCGTGGTCTCGGCTATTCCGAGCTCCTTTCCCGCTCGAATGACATGGAGATCGGTGCTGGTCTCCGGATTCACGTGCTCGGTCTGGAAATTCTCATCGAACTGAAGGAAGAACTCAATGGCGAGAAAGACCGGGCGGTGCTTCCGGTTCTGCGTCGCACTCTGGAAGAACGCCGCAGCAGCCTGGCGTGCGCCCCCCGGTTGTAGTTTCCGTTGACTTATCAGCAGCTAAATGGAGCCCCTGTGGCAATCATGGACACAGGACACCACGCTCGCGCCTGAGCTATCGAACCCGCAACACTTCCCGCACTCGCCGCCCCTGCATTCGGCGGAAATCCCTGTGTACGGCACATCGTCCATCCGCCCGGTGGTTAGCAGTCGCAAAATGCTTTTCACCTTTCCGCCCTGCAGGCAGCCCCGGAGATAGATCCCCCTTCCCACAATTGCGCCGCATTCGAGGCCGATCCGCCTGACGGCGTTGTATCTCTCCCTCCGCACTGCGTTCCTGCCGAACGCTTCGCGATACAAGCCGGCATGCTTTTCGATGACCTGGAGCTGCGCAGCCAGGTTCCCCCGCCAGTTGGCTGTCAACCGCCTCATTCTGCGGCGGTTCAGAATCGCCAGAGGTTCGCGATCGTAATATGCCCGAAAGCCCGCCGCTGCGTAACGAATCCAGAATTCCTTATCCTCGAAGCGCATCAGGGTTTCATCGAATCCGCCTGCGCTCTGAATGTCCGGGCGCCGCAGCAGCGCCGTCTGCAGCATCGCAACCGTTCCGATCAGTGCGGCTTCCACCGTAATGATTGCCGGGCTGTGGGAGATCAGGTCTACGGGTTCCATGTTGTCGGCAACGATCGTCATCGCGCTCGCGCAACCGGATAAAGAGCGATCCTCGACCAGGGTATTCCATTGACGCTCGAGCTTGTTTGGAAGCCACTCATCGTCGTCGTCGAGGAATGCGATCCACTCCTCCTGCGCCATATCGACTCCGACATTGCGCGCCTTCGAAGGCCCGTGCGGCGTATCGAGCCATGCAATCTTCGCTTCGGGTGCAATCTCGGGAAGCGCTTTCCTGTGCTCGGGCAGTGATCCATCGTCAACGATGATGATTTCCGATGGCTGCGCGCTTTGCCTCCGAATCGACTCAACGGCCCTCGCGACAATCTTACGATTGCGATGCGGAATTACAACGGAGACAGGCAGCCTCATCCGTGCGGAGCCCTGACCATAATGCAATCCATCTCAATCGCGCGCAGCCCATCCGATTCCCGATTGACGGGCATGAAGTCCGCTACGCAAAACCCGCGCCGCTCGCATTCCCGCAGAGTGTCCCGATAGCCGGGCATCGCGCCGTAGATCGGCCGGAAGGAAAGTTCCGTCTGGAGCGCGACGACGCGATCCAGCATCCCGGTCGCCCCTTCCAGCACTTCGAGGTCGAACCCCTGCGTATCCATTTTCAGGTAAATTCCCCGGGGCGGCAGTTCGAGTCGATCCAGGCGCCGGATCTGTACGCGTTCGGTTCGCGCGACCTGATTGCGGGGGAATCGTTTCGCCGGGTCATCGAGCGGATTCAGAAAGGAGCTGAATACGTCTTCATCCATCACATTGATGTCGCGCTCCGTGTCCTCGCGCCCCAGCGCGAAGTTAAAGCAGGACCAGTCCCCACGCGTTTTGGCGCACTCCTGCAGAGCTTCAAAGTTCTCTCTGACCGGTTCGAACGATACGATCTTCCCGTGATAGCCGATGTCCCGAAGCATCGATCCGTATTGCCCGCGGTTCGCTCCTACATCGAGCACGCAGGCAACGTCAAGCCGCAGGAACAGGTTGCGAAGGATGTTCCGGGCCAGCACCCAATCCGCCGTGGGATACGGCGCGAGTTCCATGCCGAATTTTCGCAGGGCTGACTGGAGCAGTCTTACGGACTTGCTCATGAAGCCAGCATAGCGGGCGAAATTCAGGCAGCGCTTTGAGGCGTGCTTCGGCTATGCCAGCGCGGCGCGCGCCGCCATCCCATCCGGCAAATATACCTTCTCCACATGCGGAACCAGCCGCTCCAGCGGTTCCCCGGCCACCCACTTGCCAAAAATCTCATCCACCGTATGCAGACCCAGCATTCGATAACTCTCCGTCTGCGATTCATCGAACCACTGTTCCGCCGTACTCTCGTGCGGAAACGCCGCGTGGGCCGACGCATAACTCGCCACATCCGGAGGCTCATTGCCCAGCATCATCGGCTTGATGTAGAGCAACTCCCCGTCCTCGCAGTTTCCATCCACTGCGGAATACTGAATCCGTGCCGTGGAGCAACGCCGCTTCTTCTCCCGCAGCGGCGCGCTGCCCGCATCCTCAAACACGACCGGAATCTTCAGATCGATCCGGATCTTGCGCAGCGCGTTTCCCAGGTCCTCATACGTGAAATCCGGATCGCATCCGGAATCCAGCACCACAATCGTCCGGCAGCGCCGCAGCACCATTTCATACAAGCCGAGATTCTCAAAGTGCCCGCCGTCCGATAAGTACACATACTGGCTGCGATCCGTAGTCAGCCCGAACGCCTCCCGCGCAAGCGATGCCACCGCCGACCTCGGCCCCGCATACTTCCACGTATCGGCGCCGGCCTTCCCCGGATTCCCCAGCCACGCGCCCAGACGCACATTGAACAGCGTCATGATGAAGCCCACCAGAGCAGACGAATGGTAACCCATACTCGGACTCGCCGCCGCTCCCGAAATCGTCATCGCCGTGCCCAGCGAGATACCATCGGGACCGCCATATCCCGTGGCAGGCCGATACCCGAGGCGCAGATTCCCGCAGTGCAGCGGCGACACTGTAAACGATTCCGCCTTCCTCTGCTGCCACGCGAGGCGGTCTCCGCCCACCAGGTTGAGCGTGAGGTTCAGGACGTGGAAAGGTTTCATCGACGAATCCAGGTTATGCATGTGGATGTTGTCATTCTTCGCAAAGCCTGTAAACTTATTCGCCCGCCGGCTGGGATTCGAGGCCCCCAGATACGCCCGCACCAGCCGGTCGCGATACATCGCATTCAAAGAGAATTTATTGATATTGATATAGCGCGCCATCAGCCAGCTCAACGCCGAAAATCCAGCGGTCCAAAGCGCGATTTCCCACCACCACGAATGCGTCAGCAACTGTTCGTGGTCCCACCAGTCCCGTGGCAGCTTAGCCGTAGTCGCCAGCAAGAGATTCGTCAGGATCGCCAGGCCCACCGCCAGCAGCGTGACGAACAATGCCGGCGCCACCTTCATCGCGATCATCGCCTTCGCGGATTTCGGCGGCTTCGATCCCGAAGTCGTCTCGCTGCCAAAGTAGCCGCCAAATGAACTGATGAATGCGCTCACGGTGCCGACAGCCGCCAGCGCGGACTTCCCCCACACTGCCCATGTGAACGCCCAGCCTGGTGCGAGCAACACTACGGCGCATCCCGCCAGCCACACCGCGCAGAACAGCAGCAGATGCGCGGCCGCACGCGCCAGCCATTCGCGATCCTCATCCTGCAGCGCCATGCTCGTCAGACCGATGAACAGCGAACCCGAAAGTCCGAACGCGAACAACAGCAGCGGCGGACCAACCGTCACATACTGCGACCACGTCAGATCGGTCACCACGAGGTCGGTAACCAGCCACGCGCCGATGCCAGTCCCAACCCCCAGCATCGCTATCGCAAGTGAAAGGGGACCGGTCAGCAGGCGCCACCGCTCCTTCGCTGACTTCCCGCAAACGGTCAGATAGAGCATCCAGGCGACAAACGAAGGCGCCAGCATCCACAGGGCGACGCGAAGCATGTGGGTGGTCTGACGGTCCGGTGTGTAGAAATACAACGAATCGTAACCCGCGAACAGCAACACCGCTGCGATCAGCGGACCCATCACATATTTCGCGAAATCCGTCCCGGTGTGGTCCTGACGCCCCACTGCCGGCAGATAGCGCAGGATGTTGAACATGCTCAGCGTGAACAGCGTCGCCGCCAGGGCGGGCAGCACCCACACGACGACTGCCGTCTGGCTCAGGGACATGGCCGATCCGTGCAGCTCATTCGCCAGATCACCATAGGCCGCGACGGACACGAGCAGACGCGGAGCCATCAGCGCCGCCATCAGCAGGGGGATCAGAACCAGCCAGTTCAGCATGACGTTACGCATTACGGTGGATGCGAGCGTCCAGGTATCCGCGGAGAGTCCGCCCAGCTTCGGCGAGAGGTAGTTGTTGTATTCACGGAGGTGCTGGATTGGGTCGGGCTGTCCGTCTTCCGCGGGCGGGGCGTTGCGCCGCAAATGCGGGATCACGTTCTCGATACCGTGGACCCGATGCTTCCATGCTGTTAGCCACCCGCCGATGTACCCGCCGCCCGAAACCGTGGATAAATAATCGAACTGTCCGAGAATGCTGTGATCGGCCAGACCCTGGATGGCGCCGAGGGCAAATGTCGCGCTGCGGATGCCGCCGCCGGAAATGCAGAGGGCGGAAAGGGGCTGGGGGGCTGAGCCGTCAGGGCGCAGAGCATCGCGCTCTTCAACTAGGACGTCGTCGATCGATCCGGGGCGGGCTCCGTGCATACCTCGAATTCTCCCTTCACAACAATTTTTCGGAAATTTAAACCGGAATTGACATCTTATAATTCCTGTTTAATTCAGATACTTAATGCCGCGATTTATAAACTCTACAGCACCTCTGGCGTAAACGCAAGAACACCGCCCACCCGGGCCGTCTGCGAAAATACGGCTTGGACGC
Source organism: Acidobacteriota bacterium (assembly GCA_048498815.1). Classification (GTDB taxonomy): domain Bacteria; phylum Acidobacteriota; class Terriglobia; order Bryobacterales; family Bryobacteraceae; genus BOG-234. The sequence goes on from JBEHXG010000013.1 coordinate 17,047, forward strand.
AACTGATCCCGTAGTCAGAATCCGCAACGCACACAAGACCTACGAAGGCGGTGTAGAAGCGCTGCGCGGCGTCTCGCTCGACTTCATCCCCGGGCAGATCACGGCCCTTGTTGGCCGTAGCGGATGCGGTAAGACTACGCTCCTCAATCTCTGCGGCGCTATGGATTTCCCCACCTCCGGCGACGTCCTGATCGCCGGGCTCGCCACAACCGGGCTTGGGGATCGCGAGTTAACCGGCCTCCGTCGCCAGAAAATTGGGTTCGTTTTTCAGTTTTTCCAGTTGCTGCCCACTTTGACGGCGCTCGAAAATGTCGAATTGCCGCTTCTCCTCTCCGGAGCGCCCAACCCGACCTCCACTGCGAAGGAGCGGCTCGACTGGGTCGGCCTCCCCGAAAAGGCCAATTCCCTGCCCTGGCAACTCTCCGGCGGTCAGATGCAGCGCGTCGCCATCGCCCGCGCGCTTGCCCACAATCCAAAAATCCTTGTAGCTGACGAACCCACCGGCAACCTCGATACCATCAGCGGCGATCATGTCCTTCGCCTCATCCGTCGCGCCGCCGACGATTTCGGCGCCGCCATCATCATGGCGACTCACAGCACCGAAGCCGCCGATATTGCCGATGTCCGCGTCCGAATGCGCGACGGCCTGATCGAAAGCATCAAGCAGTGAAGCTCTTCCAGCAATTCGTGGCGCGTCCGCTGAAGCGGGATAAACTGCGCACGGCGCTCACTATTCTCTCGGTGGCGCTCGGCGTCGCCGTAGTCGTGGCGGTCGATCTCGCGGGCGATGCCGCGACGGGTTCGTTCCAGTCGTCGATGACCTCGCTCGTCGGCAAGGTCGATTACACGATCACCGCCAACGGGGGAGTGGACGAAACGGTTATCGCCAGGCTGACCGCACTGCCGCTCAACGCGCGATTCGCGCCGGTCGTCGAACAGCCGGTCAACATCCCCGGCGGTAAGCCCGCGCACGTGACTGCCTTCGGACTGGATGTCCTCACCGATCCCACCGCCGCCGTCGTCTCCGCCGAAGCCGCCGCGCGCTTTCATTGGAAGCCCGGCGCAACCATCCATTTAAGAGGACGCGAAAACGAAGCTGAGTTCCACATACAGAAAGTCGTGGAAGGGCAGGCGGCGGAGTGGGTTGCCGTCGACATTGCCGCCGCCCAGCAACTCTTCAGCGCCTACGGCAAGCTCGACCGCATCGAGGTCACGCTCGACGATGGCGAGGACCCCGCCCAAGCCGAGCAACAAATCAAAGCCGCCATCCCACAAGGCTACGACCTCGAAACTCCGGGTGCACGCAGTGAAGAGAACCGCCGCATGCTGCGGGCCTTCCGGTGGAATCTCCGTATCCTTAGCTACATTTCGTTGCTCGTCGGCGCGTTCCTTATCTACAACACCATCGCGGTAAGCGTGGTGCGTCGCCGCGCCGAAGTCGGCATTCTGCGGGCGCTCGGCGTCAGCGCTAACGGGGTCCTCGCGATCTTCCTCGGTGAGGCCGCGCTCATCGGCGTCACCGGCTCCGCGATCGGGGTCGTACTGGGACGTCTGCTCGCCGGCGGCATTGTCCACATGATCTCGGACACCGTGAATTCGATCTTCGTGACCAGTGCGCCGGGCGCAGTTACAGTCGAATGGCTGCCGGCAGCCTGGGCCATATTCATCGGGACTGCGGTTGCTGTTGTCTCCGCGCTGATTCCGGCGCGAGAAGCCGCGCGCGTGGCGCCGGCTGAGGCGATGCGCCGCGACGCACACGAACACACCGCGCGCATTCACGTTAAGCGCAACCTCGCGCTGGCCGCTTTCTTCTTCGTAGCTGCTCTTGCCCTCAGCCAGCTTCAAGCCATCGACGGCCGCGCCGTCGGAGGCTACATCGCTACGCTGTGCGCAGTGGCGGCAGCGGCTGCAATCTCGCCGGCCTTCACCAGCGGAATTATTCGTCTGCTGCAGGTTCCGCTTCGCCGCATTCCAGGCGCGGCCGGACTGATCGCGGCGCGCAGCCTTTCAGCCTCACTGGCTCGAACCTCAATCGTTGTCACCGCACTGGCAACGGCCATCGCGATGATTGTCAGCGTCGGCATCATGGTCGCCAGCTTCCGTGAAACCGTACAGGTCTGGCTCGAAACCCGCCTCCGCGCCGATCTCTATCTCCGTACCGAAGGGCAGCCCACCGCCGGCATCTTTCCTCCGGTCGCCCCGCAGGTTCCCGAAACCGTGGCCCAGGCACAAGGCGTGGAAGAAATCGACGCCCTCCGCACCTTCGTCTTCCGTTACCAGGGCGAACAGGCCTTCTTCGGGGGCGAAGACACCGGACTTCTTGCGCGCCGCAGTCCGCCGCGCTTCCTCAAAGGCGACGCGCAAACCATCATGCGCGAGCTCCCCAATCAGGATCGCGTCATCGTTTCGGAGCCCTTTTCCAACAAACATCATGTCCACGAAGGGGACACGCTCCATATTCCATTGGGTGCGCAAACAGCGACTTTCACCGTCGCGGGCATCTATTACGACTACTCAAGCGACCGTGGCTTCGTCATCGCCGACTGGACCACGCTGCGCCGCTATCTCCCCGACCAGCCCGTAACGAACATCGCGATCTACGCGAAGCCAGGCACAAACACCGCCGAGTTGCGGCGCAATCTCGAATCGGGCCTCGCCGCGTTCCCCGTCGTGATCACCCCCAACGAGGCTCTGCGCAGCGCGGCGATTGAGGTCTTCGATCGCACCTTCGCCGTCACGTGGGCGCTTGAAGCCATAGCCATCGTCGTCGCCATGCTGGGCACGGCAAACTCACTGTTAGCATTAGTATTGGACCGCCGCCGCGAAACGGGATTAATCCGTTACCTCGGCGCGGATGAGGGGCAGATCCGCCGCATCGTTTTCACCGAAGCGGGACTGGTGGGACTGCTGGCCGCTTTGCTGGGCCTCCTGCTCGGTGCGGCTCTATCGCTCGAACTGATCTATGTGATCAACCGGCAGAGCTTTGGGTGGACTATCCAGTTCCATCCGCCGCTGGCCTTATTAGGGTCGGCGCTGCTGCTGGTCTGGTTGTTCACGATCGCGGCAGGCATATACCCGGCCCGGATTGCCGGCAAACTGCAACCGGTGGAAGCGGTTCACGAAGAATAAACGAATACAGAAAGTACGAATGAGTCAGAACACCCGCAATATCGCCATCATCGCCCACGTTGACCACGGCAAGACCACGCTCGTGGACGCCATGCTCAAACAAAGCGGCATTTTCCGCGCCAACGAAGCCGTGGAAGACCGCGTCATGGATTCCAACGATCTGGAAAAGGAGCGGGGCATCACCATCCTTTCCAAGATTACCGGTGTGCAGTTCAACGGCACCAAGATCAACATTGTGGATACGCCTGGTCACAGCGACTTCGGCGGAGAAGTGGAACGCGCGCTCAAGATCGTGGATGGCGTCATGCTGCTGGTCGACGCGAGCGAAGGCCCCCTGCCGCAGACGCGTTACGTTCTGATGAAGGCGCTGGAAGCAAAGCTGAAGCCGATCGTCGTCGTCAATAAGATCGATCGTCCCGATGCGCGCATTGGTGAAGTGCTCAATGAAGTCTATGATCTATTCATCGATCTTGGCGCGGAAGAAGATCAACTGGATTTCCCGGTGCTGTACACCAACGCCAAGGTCGGGACGGCGACACAGAAAGTTGAAGAGGCAGGTACCGACCTTCGACCATTGTTCGAAACGATCCTCAGCACCATTCCGCCACCGGCAGGCGACCCCGATGCAGTGCTGCAGATCCTCGTCGCCAATCTCGATTACAGCGAATACCTCGGGCGTCTCGCCATCGGCCGCGTTTTTCAGGGTCAGCTGAGGCACGGCGATGAAGTTGCCGTTTGCCGTCTTGATGGCACGATTCACAAGACCCGCATCACGAAGATGTACACGTTTGAGGGGCTCAAGCGCGTGGACGAAACCATCGTGCGCCCCGGCGATATCGTCGCCGTGGCAGGCGTGGAAGGCATTACGATCGGTGAAACCATCACCAGCGCCGCCACTCCGCAGCCGCTGCCGCCGATTCAGATCGATGAGCCGACTATCGGCATGACGTTCACAGTCAACACGTCGCCCTTCGCAGGCAAGGAAGGCCAGTTCGTCACGTCGCGCAATATTCGCGACCGTCTGGATAAGGAACTGCTCACCAACGTGTCAATTCGTGTGGAATCGGATTCGCCCGAGACCTTCCGCGTGCTGGGACGCGGTGAACTGCAACTCGCGATCCTCATTGAAATGATGCGTCGCGAAGGCTTTGAAATGGCGGTGGGCAAGCCGGAAATCCTGACGAAAGAAATCGATGGCAAGCAGATGGAACCGCTCGAAGCGCTTACCATCGACTGCCCCGAGCAGTTCATCGGCGTCGTCATCGAAAAACTCGGCAGCCGCAAAGGCAAGATGGGCCGCATGGTCAATAACGGCTCCGGTCGCGTGCGCCTCGAATTCGAAATTCCGTCGCGCGGACTGATCGGTCTCCGTGGGGAGATTCTGACCGACACCCGCGGCACAGCAATTCTCAACTCGCTCTTCCATGGCTACATCGAGTGGCAGGGCGATATCCCGACGCGTCCCACCGGCTCGCTCGTATCGGACCGCGATGGCAAGGTGACCGGCAACGCGATCTTCAGCCTGCAGGAGCGCGGCGAGATTTTCGTTACGCCCGGCGTGATGGTCTATGAAGGCATGATCATCGGAGAGAACGCCAAGACTGCCGACCTCAACGTCAACATCGTCAAGGAAAAGAAACTCACCAACATGCGCGCGTCGTCGGCGGATGAAGCCATTCGTCTGGTGCCGCCGAGACTCATGAATCTCGAACAGGCGATCGAATTCGTGCGCGAAGACGAACTGGTGGAAGTGACGCCGAAATCCATCCGCCTGCGCAAGAAAATCCTGAAAGCCAATCAGCGGTAGCTGTGATAGGTTAGGAGTCAATTATGTCACTGAGAATCAACGACGAAGCGCCTGATTTTACAGCGGAAACAACGCAGGGAACCATCAATTTCCATGAGTGGATCGGCGATGGCTGGGCTATCCTCTTTTCGCATCCCAAGGACTTCACCCCGGTCTGCACGACTGAGCTTGGCTACATGGCTGGACTACAGGGTGAGTTCGCGAGGCGCAACTGCAAGATCATCGGGCTGAGCGTCGACCCGGTGACGAGCCATGGCAAGTGGGCCGCCGACATTGAAGAGACTCAGGGACACGCCGTGAAGTATCCGATGATTGGCGACCCCGAGCTGAAGATCGCGAAGCTCTACGGTATGCTGCCCGCCGATTCCGGCACAACATCGGAAGGTCGCACGGCGGCGACAAATGCGACCGTCCGCACGGTGTTCATGATCGGGCCGGACAAGAAGATCAAGCTGATGCTCACGTACCCGATGAGCACGGGCCGCAACTTCGACGAAGTGCTGCGGGTGCTGGACTCGATGCAGCTCACCGCGACGCACAAAGTGGCGACGCCGGTGAACTGGCAGCCGGGCGGCGATGTCATCATCCTGACGTCGGTAAGCGAAGAAGAAGCGAAGGAAAAATTCCCTGCCGGCTGGAAGACCGTGAAGCCTTACCTGCGCGTAACCCCGCAGCCGAAATAACGAACCCGGAAGCAAAAAAGGGAGCCCTGTGGGCTCCCTTTTTTTTGTTTGCACTCGTGCGCTTCGGATTCAGAACGGTCCAGGTCCGCCGCGCATGCGACCACCGCCGCCATGACCGCTGCCGCCGAAGGGGCCGCCGGGACCGCGTCCGCCACCACCGCCCTTCTCAATCGTGTAACCGGCAGGCACCTGAAATAGTGCCGCGCTCGGTTCGCCAGTCGAGATGTTGGTCAGTTCCATGTCGCTCGTTCCCGAACGCGGATCGCTGCTCTTGATCTGTACCGGTAGCTGGAGCTGCGTCGAGATCCAGGTTATGCGGGTAATCGTGATCGCCTGAGCGTTGCCGATGGCGCCCGCAGGAATCACCTCGGTGATCTGAGTACCGGTAGCAGCCACACCGTTAACCGTGGACGTGCCCAGGTTTGTGGTGGTTCTCGTCGCACCGTTGGCAAGCGTCTGCGAGGCGACCTGAGCGGCAAGCGCTTCCTTGACGCCCGGCGGAGGGGCGGACGGCATCTTCGGCATCCGGCTCTGAATGGCTGTCATCGTCGACGAATCGATCACGTAGCGATAACCCGCCACCGGGTCGGAAATCGTGATCCGCGAATAAGGCGCCTTGCCCGCCGAAGCCGGAGGAGTGATCGTTTCCTTCACATAAGTGCGGCCCTGGCTGTCGCGAGCCATCGGCGTCGAGGACGTCTGATTCACCGAATTACCGTCGGCGAATTTTTCCGTCAGCGTACGCACTTCCGTTCCGGAGTAGGGCGCCCCGGTAACCACGCGGCCGCCGCCGAGAATGCCCATCCCGCGGCCGCCGCCGAAGCCACCCGGACCACCCCGTCCACCGCCGCCGCGCGGCCCCGGACCCTGGGCAAATACAACCAGCGCACAACACATTAAACCGGCAATCGTTTTCATTTATCCTGATCTCCCCAGTGACTTACTGCTGTCCCGCATCATCCGAGAGGCGGATGGCTCGCGGGAACCCATCCTGCCCTACCAAAAGATCGGCCGGAACATCGCCCGTCCAGCCAGGATCAACACTGATCCCCATACTGGCTACCGCCGAAGGCTGCAACTCCGTTCGAACGATGCGCACCAGTTCGCCCTGCGCCAGAGGCGTCGCAAACGGCACCGCAATGAAGCCCTTTTCACCGGCATCAACTGCGGGCTGGAAGGCCTGAGGCGTATAGTTCGGCATCACAGCTTCCCGAACGGGATCGGCAACCTCGACATCCGCAGGCTTGCGGTGCTGATCGACGACGCTCACCACCCCCACCGTAAGAATCACCGCCGCTGCAGCCGACATCATCCAGGACATCCGATGCACCCGCCGAACCCTGGTCTGACGCTTCCACTGCGCATCGAACTCACGCATCAGCACGGCTTTGGTCCACTCGGAACCTTTCGGCTGCACGGTGGCGCGCAAGGCGCCTAAATGAACGGAGAGTTCCCGTTCGGCGTCCCAGCGTTCCATACATTCGCCACAACCGCTGAGATGGGCCTGCACCGAGCCGCCAGGCTCAGCGCCCGACCTCGCGCATTCCACCAGTTCCGAACTTACAGACTCACAGTCCATACTTGGTATCTCCCTGCATCACCAGTTGCCGTTTCACCTTCGCCGCCAGAAGTCCGCGCGCCCGGTGCAGCCTTGACCGCACGGTACCTACGGGACAACCCATTACCTTCGCCGACTCTTCGTAACTCTTTTCTTCGATGTCGCAGAGAATCACGGCATCGCGATACAACTCCGGCAACTCGCGAATCCCTGCCTGGAGGGCGGCCAGGGCCTCTTCGTTAATGAGACCACCCAGGATGTCGTGCTTCACGGGCTGATCCACCGGCTCTTCCACAGGCCCTTTGCGCCGGATTACCCGGACCAGATTCCGGGCGACGCCATACATCCACCCTTCCAGCGAGCCACGCCGGTCGTCGAAGTTCGTGGCCGACCGCATCAGCTGAATAAAAACCTCGTGAGCGACTTCCTCGGCGGCGGCGGGGCTGCCGGACATGTGTAACGCGTAGCGACGCAGTCCCGGGCTGCGGCGCTCATAGAGTTCGCCGAAAGCCTCGCGATCCCCCTGCTTCATCAGCCGGTAGAGTTCCTCGTCGCTCCGCTGCGTCACTGTTTGTGTGTCCCGTGGGCGCTCAAATCATCATTGATTCCAGCCGCCGGAAAGTTCCCTGCACTACTATTCTGAAACATTCCGGAGACGGTAAGCGTATGAAGCCACACGGGACAAAAGGAGGGTGGAGATGGTTCGAATTGTCGCAGCTCTGGTGGCGGCCTCCGGCTGCCTCAGTGCGCAGACAACGCCTGCGCCGGATGCGCTGATCGCTCGGGCTATCGTGGCCCGGAAAGCGCAGGCCGATCGGGGCACGAAGTACACGTTTCAGGAAGAGCAAGCCCAATCGCAAATCGATAAGAACGGCATCGCCGGGCCTCCCTCAAGCAGGACGTATGAGCACATCATGCTGGAAGGCGCGGAATACAAGAAGCTGATTCTGACTGACGGAAAACCGCTTGATGTAAGAACTCAAAAGAAAGTCGACGACGATCTTGCAAAGGAAGCGAAGGATCGGACAAGGCACCGCCTTCTCAGTATCAATCGGAGGGTTTCGCTCGGTGGCCTGGACCTTTATACCAAGCTCTTCGATAACAAAGTGACCGGCGAAGAGACGGTTCTCGGGCGCAAAGCCTGGCGAATGGAGTCTGAACCAAAGGCTGATGCGAAACCCGCAAATAGCCAGGAAAAGGAGGCTGTCGCCTCGCGCCGCGTGACATGGTTTGACCAGGAGGAGGGGGCGCCAATCCGGGAAATCAATGTATTCATCCGCGCCGCCAACGGTTTTCAGCCGGGTTCAAAGATCGATCTCCAGTACCGGAAGGTCGGCGACGACTGGCTGCCGGACAACTTCTCCATGTGGGCGGATCTGAAGATGATGGCGGTGATTCACGGGCGCGTGGACTCGCATCAGCGGTATTACGACTACAAGCGCTTCAGCGTAAATTCGAGTATTAAGCCCGAATGATTGGTCTATTTGCGATAGCAGCCCTCGTCAGCGCGCAGGCGCCGACTTACACGGATGTGATCGAGCGAGCCATCGCAGCGGAGAAGTACCAGGCTGCGCACGCCTGGAAGTATACCTGCCGCGAGGATAACGAGACCTGGAATTTCGACTCGAGTGGGCGCAGAGTTCACGTGCAGAGAATGACGTACGACCACGTCATGCTGGAGGGCGGCGACTATGCGAAGCTGATCCTCGTCAACGGAAAGAAGCTGAACACCAAAGCGCAGAAAAAAGTGGACGCGGCAATGGATGTTGAGCGGACTCAGCGTCGACTGCACGGATCAACGTCGAGCAGATTTCATTACGGCGGCAGTCTGGACAAGCTGCTTCAGCTATTCGACAACAGGCTTACGGGCGAACAGACTGTGAGCGGGCGCAGGGCCTGGAGAGTCGAATCCGAGCCAAAGGCCGGCTATACGCCCGCGAATCGGGAAGAGGAGCAGTTGCTGGCGATGCGGCACGTTTTCTGGTTCGATGCGGAAGAGGGATTCGAGATCAAAGAGACCGGCGAATTCGTGCGGGACGCGTTCAGTTTCCCAGCCGGTGCGCGGCTCACCATGGAGTGGAGCAGACTCGGCGAAGCCTGGATTTTCGATACGATGACCTTCGAAACGCGGGCAGGAGGCCAGACCGCGCATTACTACGATTACAAGCGGTTCAGCGTGGACTCGCTCGTGAAGCCGGAATAGCGGATCAGCGGTGAAGCTGGATTTCGTTCGAGAAAGCCTGGCCCGTGGGCAGAACCGCCGAAACCTGAACCGAGTTCTCTCTCCCGAGGCGATATAGCGCGCCGATCGGAATGTCCGCTTCCAGAGCTTCGCCCGGAGGTAGTGTCACCGCTGACGCGGCAGGCAGGCGCTCGGTCTTCATCGATTCTCGTCCGAACGGAGTCAGTTCAGCGGCTGCGCCATCCGTTCCGGCCACTGATACTTCGAAGAAATTCAGCCATCCACGTGTGGTGAAAGTGACCGGGGACTGGCTTCGATTGTGAATCGCGGCGGAAACGACCGGCAGTTCATCGGCGTCTTCCACCGGTTTTCGCATGAGCGACAACGCCACGCCACCGACAGCCTCTCCCCACGTGCGGCCGGCGATATCCACTTCCTTACGCGGATCGTCGCGGACCGAGAGGCCCATCTTGGCGAGGAATGCGAGGAATCGTCTTATTGGGCTGATTGCAGGATCTCCCGGAGTGCATGCCCTGCCGACTGCGGCGGGGCTGGTACTCCGATGATATCCGACAGCGTTGGAGCGATATCGTTGGGCGCTACCTTGCGATCGTATCGGGCGGCGCGAATACCGGAGCCGAAAAATATGACGGGGACGTGATTGTCGTAGTCGTAGGGCGTACCGTGCGAGGCTTCGGCGGCGCTGAAGGTGAAGTACGGGTCAGCCAGGATCATGAGATCGGGCGACCGGCCCGCGAAGTAACTGGCGCGCATGGCTGAGGCGATTTCGTCGTCGTAAGATGGCGGCGTATCGAAATCGTGCGCGGTGTAGACGCGGGCGAGGTGCGGCAGCTTACGCGCGGATTCGGCGGCGGTATCGACTACGTCGTCCCACCTGGCGCCGAGCTTTTCAGCCAGCGCGCGGCGAATGACGAGAGCTGAGCCGGTGTTGTTCTCGACCCAGTCGCCCTCGCCGAAGCGTGCGGACAATGCGTCCTGCACTACCTTGCCGAGAATGGCGGCGGAGAGGCGTCCTCCCTGCGCGGCTTCGCCGGTGGCAGGTGGTCCGCCAACGATGGGTTCCATGGGCGCGACGCCGTGATCCGCGGTGAGTACGAGCGCAACGTTCGCAAGTCCGACCTGCTTATCGAGGGTGTTAATGAGGTTGCCGAGGAGGCGGTCGGTGCGAAGGGAGATATCGCGAATCTCAGGAGCGTCGGGTCCGACGGCGTGACCGACTGCATCGTTTGAAGAGAAGCTGACGGTGAGGAGGTCCGTGCCTTCGTGATGGCCAAGATGCTCTTCTGCGATCGCGCGTTCGGCGAATTCTTCGATCATTTCATTGCCCCAGGGCGTGGCCATGAGCGTGTTGCAGTAGCGCGGATTTTCGGAGCCGGCCACCATGGTGCAGAACGGTTTTACGCCGGGTTTCGGGTCGAGCGGCATCCACTGCGCGCCGAAGGAGCGCATATAAGGGCGCGAGCGGTTGATGTCCTGAACCCAGTCCGGCAGGGTCTTCATGTAGAACTGGCTGGAGACCCAATGGTTGGAATCGATGTCCCACCAATAGGCGCCGTCGGCGGAACGGCCCGCGGGGAGGATGGCCGCGCGGTCTTTGAAGGAAACGCCGATGATGCGGGATTCCTGCTTTTGGGCGCGGATCTGATCGCCCAGCGTGGTGGCCAGGAGTTTGACCGGCGATGCGCCAGTTGCACCAGGTGCGCCGCCGACCTGTTTTGAAGCGGGGTCGACAACGCTGGTGACCTGCGCTTTGAGAGCGCGGTCATACCATTCGTTCCCGATGATGCCAGAGGTTGAGGGCAGCGCGCCGGTCAGAAAAGTGGAGTGACCAGGGGCGGTTTCGGTACCGGCGTGGATGTAGTGTGCGTTGTCAAAGACGGCGCCTTCTTCGAGGAGGCGCTTCAAACCGTACTTGTATTCGCCGCGGAAGCGATGGAGGTAGTCGTAGCGGAACTGGTCGACGATGATAGCGACGACGAGTTTGGGTTTGTTTTGCGGTGTGGGCTGAGACTGGGAGTAAAGACTGTAACCGGATATTAATAAAGCGGTTAGGATGAGCGGCCACCGACGCATATGGATTGATTATGGAGGCGCGCAGGAATGAGTGTCAGCAATCGGGGTGATTCTTCACTGGACAGAAACTGCGCTGAAACAAAGCATAGGCAATTTCGACTCAGTTTATGATTGTGCGATACTCACTATGTGAGTAAAAGACTCCAGGTGCTTTTGCCTGATGAGGAGATGGCAGCGATAGAGAGCTTCGCCCGGCACCAGCGATTAACCACGGGTGAGTGGGTGCGCCGGGTCCTCCGCGAGGCGCGTTCCGATAAATCGCCGGCGGACCCTTCTGAAAGACTGAGCGCTATTCGAAAGGCAGCGCAACATTCATTTCCAACGGCGAACATCGACCAGATGCTTAGCGAAATCGAGCAAGGCTATCAGTCTTGATTTTCGTCGATTCGAATATCCCGATGTATCTTATCGGTGCGGCACATCCACATAAGACTGACGCCCAGTTGCTGCTGGAACGACTGACGGCCTCAGGAGAAAGGCTTGTCACGGACGCAGAGGTTTTTCAGGAGATTGTCCATCGTTACGCGGCCATCGGGAGACGCGAGGCGATCACCCCGGCGTTTCAGGCACTGACCGATGTTGTAGACGATGTTTTCCCTGTGGAGAGGCCGGACGTGCTCCGGGCCGGAGAGATTGCCCAACACCCGGCGCTGTTGTCCGCGCGCGACAGCATCCACATCGCAGTTATGGAGCGCCGCCGGATCTCAGCGATTCTGAGCTTCGATAAAGACTTTGATCGCTGGCCGGGGCTAAAGCGAATACACAGGCTATAAGCAGGCTCCGTGCTACACTGAAATTTCCCAGGTCATTGCCATGTTGCTGAGTATCAAGGAGATGGAAGTCCGCAAGATTGTTTTCGCGGAGACGTGGCAGGCAGGGGAGATCGAGTTTGAATCCGAGTCCAGCGGGATTCGTCAGACTGCACCGTTAAAGGCCGAGGGTGTGGCGGAACTGCTGCCGCATAGTGGCGGCGAGGTTCGGGTTCAGGGTAAGGTAGAGACTGTGCTCGAAACGGACTGCGACCGCTGTCTGGGACGGGCGGCGTTTCCGGTGGCGGCGGCCTTCGATCTGTTTTATAAGCCGGTTGACCCCGAAGCTACGGGCGACGAACTGGCGATTGACGAAGGCGAAGCCGAGATGGGCTTCTACGAGTTGCCCGGGCTCGTACTCGAGGATATTCTGCGCGAGCAGTTGCTGCTGCAGCTTCCGATGCAGCGGGTTTGCAGCGAGTCGTGCAAAGGGATTTGTCCCGTGTGCGGGGTGAATCGCAATGAGACGGAATGCCACTGCGCGGAAGAGCACGCGCACGAAGGCGACGATCGCTGGAAGGCGCTCGAAGGTTTAAAGGTTCAGTAGTCAGGTTTTACAGAGTTCAGTTTAGAAAGAAAAAGCAATGCCCAATCCGAAACGCAGACATTCCCACCAGCGCACGCAGACCCGCCGCGCCCACGATGCCCTGAGCAAGCCCTCGGGCTCGGAGTGCCCGAACTGCCACGAACCGAAGCAGCCGCACCGCGTTTGCCCGAAGTGTGGACAATACAAGGGCCGCGAAGTAATCGAGACCGCCGCGGAATAATCCGCGCCCCGAAAGCATTCCACCTAGCGAATGGTAACCATTGCCGTAGATGCGATGGGGGGCGATAAGGCCCCGGTACCTGAAGTTGAAGGGGCAATTCACGCGGCCAGAGAGTTCGGGCATCGCATCAAGCTCGTCGGCGACCGCGCGGCTGTCCAGCACGAGCTGGATAAGGTTCCATCCTCCAGACAACTTCCTATCGAAATAGAGCATGCGCCCGAGCGCATCACGATGGACGATCATGCGGCGAAGGCCGCACGTTCCAAGCGTGGCAGCTCGATGCACGTCTGTGCGCGCCTGGTCGCCGAAGGCAAGGCCGATGGCTTTCTTTCTGCGGGGAATACAGGTGCGTGCATGGCCATCGCGAAGATGGTGCTGGGGAAGCTGCCGGGTGTTGATCGCCCCGCGCTCACCGGGGTTTTTCCGACCATAAAAGGCACCCCCGTAGTTGTGGTCGACGTGGGCGCGAATGTGGATTGCGAGCCGCAGATGCTGGCGCACTTCGGGCTTATGGGCGAGGTGTATTCGCGGCACGTGCTGAAGGTGAAGCGGCCTCGGGTCGGGTTGCTCTCGATCGGCGAAGAAGAACACAAGGGCAATGCCCTGACGCGCGAGACCACGCCGTTGCTGAAGGTGATGGGACTGCACTTCATCGGCAACGTGGAAGGTCGCGATATTTTTTCGGGCGCCGCCGACGTGATCGTGTGCGATGGGTTCGTCGGCAACGTTGCCCTGAAGGTGAGCGAAGGACTGGTGGAGATGATTCGCGTGATGCTGCGCGAATCGCTCGAAGCGACGCTCTCGCGCAAAATCGGGTACGTGCTTTCGAAGTCCGCTTATCGCGATTTCAAGAAGCGCGTGGATTATTCCGAGTTCGGCGGGGCGCCGCTGTTGGGCGTTAAGGGTGTCTGCATTATTTGCCATGGGCGGTCTGACGCGAATGCGATCAAGAACGCTATCAGGATTTCGGCCGAGTTCGCCACGAGTAAGGTGAACCAGCGCATTGAGGATGAACTGCGCGGTTACGCCAAAGCGGGGTAAGTCAATTGCGCAGGTTACTTCTTGTTTTTCTGCTGGCGTCCTGTGCGTTTGCGCAGAACGATGCATTTAATCACGTCCACTGGACGATAGCACTGGATTCGCCGAGTGCGCCTCCCGGCGGCGCGGTGCTGGCGCATCTGACGGCTACCGTCGATCCCGAGTGGCACATGTACTCGCTGACTCAGCCGCCACCGAGTCCGATTCCAACGACGATCAAGAACACTTCGGGCAGCGGCGTGGAGAAGGTGACTTTCTACGAGCCGCCTCCGGTACGCAGGTATGACGAGAACCTGAAGGCCGAAGCGGAGAGTTACGAGGGCACGCAGGTTTTTCTGGCTCGCATTGAGCTGAAGAAGGACACGGCTCCGGGCGATCTCACGATTGGATTTCAGCCGCGCTATCAGACATGCAGCGGGACGCAGTGCATTCCTCCGCTGACCCGTGATATCAGTGCGGTGCTGAAAGTGGCGGCAGACGCGCCTGCCGCTTCAATAACGATTCCGGCTGGTTATATCGAAGCGAAGGCGGCTGCCGCTGCGGCAGTTCCCGGTGCGGTTGGTTCCGCCGCGGCCGAGACCGGACTCCTTTCGTTTCTTGCTCTCGCGTTCGGCGTGGGACTAGCTTCGATTTTCACGCCATGCGTGTTTCCGATGATTCCGATTACGATGTCGTACTTCACCGGTCAGCGGGGCGGCTGGGTCCAGGCGATTACGTTCTGCCTCGGCATCGTGGTGCTGTTTACGGCGTTCGGAACCGTTACGACTCTGACGCTGGGGTCGTCCGGCGTAGTGCAGCTGGGATCGAGTCCCTGGGTGAACGGGTTTATCGCGCTGATGTTTTTTGCATTCGGACTGAGTTTGCTGGGCGCGTTTGAAATCACGATTCCTTCGAGCGTGTTGACGAAGCTCAACGCGGCGTCGAGCAGCGGCGGATATGTGGGTTCGCTGCTCATGGGTCTGACGTTCGCACTGGCTTCGTTTGCGTGCGTGGGTCCGTTCATGGGAACGCTGCTGGCAGCGTCCGTGACGGGGGGCAAGATGCGTCCGATTGTGGGCATGGCGACATTCGCAAGCGGACTGGCGCTGCCGTTCTTCCTGCTGGCGCTGTTTCCCGCGTGGCTGGCGAAGATGCCGCGTTCAGGCGAGTGGCTGGGCCGCGTGAAGGTAGTGATGGGCTTCCTGGTGCTGGCCGCGATGATGAAGTACCTCTACAGCCTGGATGCGGTGCTGCAGCTGAACTTCATTACCCGCGAGCGCTTTCTTGCCGCGTGGGTAGTGCTGCTGGCAATGGCCGGGTTTTATTTGCTGGGCTTTGTTCGTCTGCCGGGAATTTCGGCCGGGCAGGAGTTGGGCGTTTCAAGGCTGCTGATCGGAATGTTTCTGGTGGTAGGCGCACTCACGCTGATTCCTGGCATGATGGGCGCGCGGCTGGGTGAGGTGGAAGCGTATATTCCGCCGCCGGCGGGGAGCGGCGATCTGCAGTGGGTGGAGAACGACCTTGACGGCGCGTTCGCACAGGCAAAGGCGGGCAGCAAGTATGTGCTGGTGAACTTTACCGGGTACGCATGCACGAATTGTCACTGGATGAAGGCGAACATGTTCACGAAGCCCGAGATATCGGGCGTGATGAAGAACATGGTGCTGGTGGATCTTTACACCGACGGCACGGATGCGGCGTCGGTGGCGAATCAGAAACTGGAGCAGGAACAGTTCAAGACCGTCGCAATTCCGTTTTACGTGCTCTATGATCCGAACCGGAATGTTGTCGCTACATTCCCCAAGGGTCTGACCCGCGATTCGAGCGAGTATCTGGCATTCCTGAATACACGTGTTGCGGCTGCGCCGGTTGCGAACGCTCTGGATGGGGCTCCATTCAGAACGATGGATGGCGCGGTGATTTCTCCGGCCGACTGGAAGGGCAAGGTTGTGGTGCTGAACTACTGGGCTACGTGGTGCATCCCCTGCCGGTCGGAGATTCCGGAATTTAATCGGATCGCGAAGGAATTCGCTCCGAAGGGCGTTGATGTGTTGGGGATTTCGGTGGATGACGATCCCGCCACGGCCGTACCTGCGTTTTTGAAGACAAACCCGATTGAGTATAAGCTCGGGCGTTCTACCGGAATGGGCGATCTTGACGCATTGCCCGTCACGATCGTATTTGACCGGGCAGGAAATACCGTGAAGCGATTCAACGGCGTCGTGACGGAAGAGGATCTGCGAAGCGCGATTGCGACGGCGCAGGCAGCGAGCTAGTTGTCAGGTACTTTCTCGGCGTCATCGACGACGAGCGTTCGCACCTGACCTTTTTCGGCTTCGAGTCTGAGACCGAGCTTATCTTTCAGTACTGCAAAAACAGAAGGCAGGACCGTAAACCCAGAAGGACCGCCAGCCTCGGCTTCGGATTGCGCGTCCCACTCGATGGCGAAATCGTAGTTGCCCGCGAGTCCCGTTTTGTCGATCACGATTCGCTGCAGCCGGTTCCCGAGGTTCTGCGTGAGGTCCGAGATTGGCTGGGCTACTCCCGTGATGTGCATTGTCGTGGCGGTCCGGCCCGTATCGACAATCGGCTTTTCTCCGGGCGAACTTGGTTTGATTTTCGAACCGGCTTTGTCGATGAGCAGGGTGTAGACGGTCGCTTCGCGCGGTTCCCAGTGGACTTTGAGATGAAAGCGGTCGGCGAGGAGGCTCTTCAGCAACTCCGGGAATTCCGCCTCTGAGATTCTTTCCGGATGCCCGGTGGTTGCTTCGATGTTGTACATCTCCGCGTCAAGCCATTTAGGCCCACCGGCGAACTGAAAGCCTTGCAGGTCGTACGCATTGCGGATCAGAGTTTTGAGCGAGGCGTTTGTGATTCGCAGGCGTCCGCCTTCGAGCCGTTCAATCTGCGTATTCATGCCGCCATCCGGATTCCTGTGGATTGACACGGCCTCGAAAGTCAGGGATGTCTGAGAGTAGAACAGCAACGCGCCGAGTAATAGCGTCTTCACTCCCGGGAAAACTTCGCGGCGCGCGATTCGTTACGTCAGGCGGCTGAGAATATCGAGTGCTATCGCTTTGCCGCGTTCGCCGATTTCTCCCACCGGGCCGACGCAGGCCGGGCAGCCGGCTTCGCAGGCGCAGCCTTCGATCAGTTCGCGGGTTTGGCGCAGCAGCCGATCACTCAGGCGGTAGAGCGGTGCGCTGAGGCCCACACCTCCGGAATAGCTGTCGTAGAGATACAGGTTCGGCTCCCAGGCAAGCAGGCCGCCGGAGAGGTCTTCGGTCATCGCTACACCGAGATCGCGGGGATCGCACATCAGCAGCAGCGAAGCCACCGTGCGGAAGGCATTGCCGAGACCGGAGAGTCCGCACTGGCGCTCGGAAGGAGTGTAGCGATCCATCACGGTCAGGAACTCCGCCGGGAAGTGCAGCCAGAAAGAGGTGGTGTGCATCTCCTGCTCCGGCATGTTGAGATTCCCTGCCCCGACGTTTTCCATTGTGTAGAAGCGTAGTTTCTTGAAGCCCACGATCTGGCGATTCACTCGTACGTCGCCGTGGACGCGTTCGACTCCGTTCGCTACCGGCGCTTTATCGAACTCGCGCAGGGGCTTCACCTGGGTGTAGTCGATGGCGTCTGTATAGTAATCGGAATCGACTCGTTTGACGTAGGCTTTGCGTTCTTTGAAATCGAAGCGCTCGACGTGGAATTGTTTTGCTTCGTGGAGGTAGATCGCTTTTTCATGCAGGGTTGTCAGCGCGGCGGTATAAGAAACTTCGCCGATAATCTTCGCTTCGCCGGTAATATCAACTACAACGAAGTTGTCGCTGGAGACGGAACGCAGGCTGACGGCGTCGGCAGGATAGCTGTCTGAAGTCCAGTGCCAGGCATCAGCGGAAAGATGCAGGAAGCCGGCATCGGAGAGGAAGGCGCACAGTTCGGCGGTATCGTGAGGGCCGAACTTTTCATCTTTGCGCAGTGGCAGCTCGAAGACAGCGCACTTCAGGTGATTGAGCAGAACTTCGAGGTTATCGGGATTCACGTAGGCGTGCTCGGGGCTGCGGTCGAAGATATATTCGGGGTGCTCGACAACGTACTGATCGACGGGCGCGCTTGAGGCGACCATGATGGCGAGCGAACCGGTGTTGCGGCGCCCGGCGCGGCCTGCGCGCTGCCAGGTGGAAGCGATGGAACCGGGATAGCCTGCCATGACCACGGCGTCCAGCGAACCCACATCAATGCCGAGTTCGAGCGCATTGGTCGCTACGACAGCCCGGATGTCGCCGGATCGCAGGCGCTGTTCGATTTCACGGCGCTCCCGAGGGAGATAGCCGCCGCGATAACCGCGTACCGATTCGGTGGGCAGGCGTCCTTTGTCGCAGGCGTCTTTGAGGTAGGTGACGAGAAGCTCGGTGGCCAGGCGGTTATTCGCGAAGACCAGCGTCTGCTGGTGGTTATCGAGTAACTCCTGAGCGATGCGGCGCGATTCGTTGAGATAGCTGCGGCGAATGCCCAACTGGCGATTGACGACGGGCGGGTTGTAACAGATGAAGACCTTTTCGCCGGCAGGCGCTCCGTTCTGATCGATGAGCGCGAAGGGCGCTTCCATCATAGTTTCGGCCAGTTCTTTGGGGTTGGCAATGGTGGCTGAGCATGCAATGAAAGTTGGCTTCGATCCGTAGAACTCACAAAGACGGCGCAGACGACGCATGATGTTGGCGAGATGGCTGCCATAGACGCCGCGATAATAGTGCAGCTCATCGACGACGACGTAGCGGAGGTTTTCAAACAGCTTCACCCACCTGGTGTGGTGCGGCAGGATGCCGGTGTGGAGCATGTCCGGATTGGTGAGAACGATGTTGGCGCGCTGGCGGATGGCGCGGCGGGCGTCCTGCGGGGTGTCGCCATCGTAAGTGAAGGCGCAGAGGTCGGAGCCCATGGATTCGAGGAGGCCGTGAAGCTCGTCCATCTGATCTTCGGCGAGGGCTTTGGTGGGGAAGAGGTAGAGGGCGCGGGCGCCGGGGTCGGCCGTGAGGCGGTCGAGTACCGGCAGGTTGTAGCAGAGAGTCTTGCCGCTGGCGGTAGGAGTAACAATGGCAACGTTTTCGCCTTCGGCAACCTTTTGACAGGCGAGAGCCTGGTGGGTGTAGAGTTTCGCAATGCCGCGCGCGGTGAGGACTTCCCGGATTTTCGGGTTCAGGGTTTCCGGGAACGGAGCGAATTCGCCTTCGCGGGCGGGACTACGGCGGATGGCGCGGATGGGGCTGTTGGGATCCAGAGCCATGCGTTCGAAACGGTGCAGAACCGGGGCGATTTCGCCTTTTTTCACGGCGGGAGGCTGGAGGGGGAGTTCGGGAAACAGGAGTGAAAGCGGCTCTGACATGTTCGGCTTTTATTCGCCTCTGTGCCACTCTACCATGAACGCCGGTGGCGGGCATTTGGCTTCGTTTTTTCGGCGTTCGCCGACAGCGCGGCGGCGTTCGCCGAAAACGGGATGAGTTGATCCGGATTCCGCCCTATGATCGGAATCGAAAGGTAAACGAGATGAAACTCTTCTCCGGTTCGGCGGCTCTTCCTCTTTGCATCATCCTGGCGGGTGTCCTGATGGGGCTCGACCAGTTTGGAGTGGTGCACATTCCGCACATCTGGAGGCTCTGGCCTGTTACATTGATTGCGGCTGGCATGGAGCAACTCTACATCTGGACGATCACGGAGCATCGGCGATGAGACCGAACGGGCCATCGCGCGCGGCGATCGTATTGATCGCGGCGGGCGTGATTCTCTTCCTTTCGAATCTGGGGATGATTCCCTATATCAGTGTGCGGGCGTACTGGCCACTGGCGATGTCGGCCTGGGGCGTGGCGATGCTTTCCAATTCGCGCGGCGGGTGGGCCTGTCAGGTATGGCCGTGGACGATGGTAGTTTATGGCGGTTTGTGGACGCTGATCAACCTGGGATATCTGCATATGCGGCCGGGTCAGCTTTGGCCGATTTTTCTGATTGCGGCCGGCGTGTCACTGCTGGTCAGGCGATCGCCTTGTGCCCCAAACAGGGCGTTCTTCGGCGAGGCTCCCAAGACCTGGCACGGCGGGAACGGGCTGTACGAGAACGCGGTGTTCAGTGGTGTGAAGCGGCGAATCGATCTGGCGAACTTTGAAGGCGCGGACCTGAATGCTTCGTTTGGCGAAGTTAAGGTCGACCTGCGAGGCGCTACGATTCCCGAGGGTGGACAGGCAATTATTGACACCAACGTTTCTTTTGGCGGCATCAAGCTTCGCGTGCCGGAGACCTGGAAGGTCGTGGTCCAGGCTAACGCGGTCTTTGGAGCTTATGAAGATAAGACGGTGCCGCCGCGTCCTGCCGCGGGTGTGATACCGCCACAGCTGATTATTCGCGGTAATGCCACGTTCGGCGCCGTGGAAATTGAGAACTAGGCAGACGGCCGAATGCATCCTCTGCTGAGCAACTGGCGGCGTGCGCTGATCTATCTGGCGATCTGGCTCGATCTGGGAATCAATCTGGGCTGGATTGCCGCAGCCACCGCGGGACTTCCGCGGCTTTCCGGTATCGCGATCGCCGCGCCGATGTGCCTGGTGCTGGGATTCCTTTGTCTGGGGCCGTATTACATCTGCCGGGCGGTTCCGTTGCGTCCCATGCGATGGCGGAAATTCTTCCGGCATCATCTTCCGACGACGGTGGTTGTCTACAGCGCTGTGATGCTGGTTGGCTGGGTGATCGCCGGCGTGCTGCCGCCGGAATGGGCGGGAATGCGTCCGCTCTTCACGAAGAGTTCTGTGGTGCTGGCGCCCTTTATCTCCCTGACCTACATCCTTTCCATCGCGATTCATTACATCTTTCATGAGATCGATTCATCGCGGCGGTCGGAAGTGCTGGCGCGCGAGGCGGAACTGAAGGCGCTGAAGGCGCAGATTAATCCTCATTTCCTGTTCAACAGCCTGAATTCGATCAGCGCGCTGACGTCGGTCGATCCGGCGCGCGCACGAGTGATGTGCGTAGGGCTGGCGGATTTTCTTCGTGCTTCGCTGAAGCTGGGCGAGCGCGATACGGTGCCGTTTCGCGAGGAACTGGCGCTGACCAATATGTACCTGGAAGTGGAGCAGGCGCGATTCGGCAACCGGCTGCGGCTGGTGCGCGATATCGACGCCGGTTGCGACGACTGTCAGGTTCCGGCGCTGATTATTCAGCCGCTGGTGGAGAATGCGGTGAAGCATGGGGTGGCAATGATGGCGGAGGGTGGAGAGATTCTGCTTTCGGGTCGGCGTGAGCGGAACATACTGAGGTTCCGGGTGGCGAATCCGTTCGATCCGGATTCGCCGGTGCAGGATCGCAACGGGATTGGCCTGCGCAATGTGCGGGAGCGGCTGGCGGCGCGGTATGGCAGTGGCGGGAAGTTGCAGATTGAAGCGACGGAGCGCAATTACGAAGTGACGCTCACGCTTCCGGTGCAGACGTCATGAAGACACTGCGGGCTCTGATCGCGGACGACGAGGAACTGGCGCGCCGAATTCTGCGCGAGTATCTGGCTGGCGAGGCCGATATTGAGGTGGTCGGCGAGTGTCCGAACGGGTTTGAAGCTGTGAAGGCGGTGAACGAGCTGGCTCCGGATGTTTTGTTTCTGGACATCCAGATGCCGAAGCTCGATGGGTTTGAGGTGCTGGAGCTGGTCGATCCGTCGGTCGCGGTGGTTTTTGTGACGGCTTATGACCAATACGCGATGCGGGCATTCGATGCAGCGGCGATCGACTATCTTCTGAAGCCTTTTACCGTGGAACGGTTCCGGGCTTCGCTGGAGCGGTTGCGCGCACGGACGAATTCTGCCACACCGCCCGACCCGTTGCCTCGCGATCTGAAGCTGGCTTCGCGCGCGCCCGGGGAGTATCTGGAGCGTCTGGTGGTGAAGGATGGTCCGCGGGTTCATGTGATCGCAGCAGCACGTCTGGACTACGCGGAAGCGCAGGACGATTACGTTGCGCTGCGCAGCGAAGGCAAGACCTGGCTGAAGCAGCAGACGATTTCGGGGCTGGAGGCTGCGCTCGACCCGCGGCGGTTCCTGCGGATTCACCG
Source organism: Acidobacteriota bacterium (assembly GCA_048498815.1). Lineage (GTDB taxonomy): Bacteria > Acidobacteriota > Terriglobia > Bryobacterales > Bryobacteraceae > BOG-234. Next base: position 39,178 of record JBEHXG010000013.1, read on the forward strand.
GTCGTTTTTGGTGAACATGGAGCGGATCGCGCGTGTGGAACCAAATACGAAAGATACCTGGCTAGCTGTCCTTCGCGATGGAAAACAAATTCCGATGAGCCGGTCCGGATATTCGCGCTTTCGGGAGTTAGCGGGTGGGCAGTAGTGAGATAACTTACGTTTCACAGATGTTTGTATTTTTCAATACTTTAGCTAGGACCGCAATCCGGTACTAGGACTTGAGGCGACCCGGTCTGGAAACATAAACTCAGGTTTGATTCACCGGGATAAAGACAACATTATGCTCAACTCCAAACGATTCCTGACTGCAATCCTGATGACTGGCGCGCTGGTTCTCTCCACCGGGCTGGCGAACGCCTCGACGTCGTTCGACTTCACTTCGCAGAGTCTGAACCCCGGTTCGGCGAACAGCGGGGGAAGCCTGTCAATGACCGAGAGCGGGATCACCGTGACGGAGACGGCATGGTGGGCGAATGTCAATAATTCCGGAAGCACAGTGACGGGGACATCAAGCACCTTTGCCCGCACGTGGCTCGGGGCCTATTCCGGGAACGGGCTCGGGGTTTGCAATCCGAACGAGCAGTCGGGCTGCTCGTCCCCGCAGCACCAGGTCGACAACTACTCCGGTATGGATTTTGTGCTGCTTGGCTTCAACACGGCGGTGAGTCTGGGAGATCTGGAGGTCCAGAGCTACGGCAATCCGAAGGGGACGGGGTCGGCTGACGTGGATATGTCATACGCAATACTGACGCAGGCGCAGCAGACGTCGCTGCTGGCGGGCACGCTGGTGTTCAGTTCGCTGACGTTTACGACGGATACGTCCAGTGCCAGTTCCGCAACATACGACCTGAACACCACCGGGCAGTATGTGCTGATCGGGACCGCGGTAACGAAATATTATGGTGACGGCACGTCAGGCTCGGCGACTCCGGATGCGTTCAAGATTCAAAGCCTGACGGTGAGTTCACTGACAGCAACGCCGGAGCCCTCCACGTTCTTCCTGATTGCTCCGCTGGCGGCTGGTTTGTTTGGGCTGCGGAGGTTCCGGAATAAGGCGGCGGCGTCACTGAAATAGTCCGGCGCTCGGTCCGAGCACAACTTCGTTTGCGAATGGCGGCTGCTGCCCGAGAACAACGGGTGGCGCCGCCGTTTTCATTTTCTGTGTCGCCCGTGACGCTGATGGTGCAGTTTGGGCGTCTGGTTTACTGAAACAGGCCGACGCCGCGGGAGGCGAGACCGGTGAAGGCGCCGGTTGTATCCTGCGTAAACGATGCGCTTCCCGTGATCGACAGCGTGCTGCAGATCATCGCAATTTTGCTGGCGGCTACCGCGCCGGAAAGACTGACTGCGGTGGTGGGAAAGTAGAAGCTTCCGGTGGCGTTCAGATGGGCGGAGCCGCCTTGTGCGTTTCCTGTGGTGTAGGTGACGTTGCGGTCCTGATAGAAGAGCACGCCCTGGTAGGTTCCGGAGGATGGAGCAGAGAGGGTCGTTGTGCTGTTGCCGCTTAGCTGCATGCCGGCGGCGGGCCAGGTGCTGTTTCCGGTGAGGAAGATAGTGACCGGTCCATTGGCTGTGACGATACCTGAATTTCCGACGTTAAATCCTCCGCCGTTGATTATGTAAGTGCCCCCGTTCATGATGAGGTGGGCCGCTCCACCCACAGTGATGCCTCCGCAGAAGGTTCCGTTAGGACTGATAGTGTCCGTGTTGCTGGATGCGAGGTTGTAGCTGGTCTTGTAACAGCCGGTCGGGACCGTGGGGGCGGGCAGGCTGGCAAAAGGATCGGCTACCGTGGGCGCTCCGGTGGTGGGTGTTGGGGTCGAACTGCAGGAAAAGGCGCAGATGTTTGTAGTGCCATGAACCTTGATCTGGTTGGCTCGGATGGCGGCGGAGCCCGTCATGTAGATTGCCGAGTTAGCGCTGGAGTTGACATAGACGCCACAGTCGGTCGCGGTGAGCGAAGCGGCGCCGGTTATGGTGAGCGCCTGCGAGGCGGTGTTGCTCAACACGTAGACGCAGGAACTGGCCGGGGTTACGGTAATTCCGGCTATCGCCTGAGAGGCGACCGATCCGCTTTGGAATCCGGCCCAATAAAGAAACAGATGAGGGACGGTCTCCGAGATATTTGCCTGCACCCAATAGGATGGCGAATTTCCGGTTTCGTTGGGCGGGGTGGTGTTGTTGGAGATCAGCGAGACGGACTGACTTCCGGCATTGAGGAATCCGTTGGCCTGGGCGTAGAGACAGCCTGCCTGCATGGCTGTGGTTGGGGGACTGGTGGGCGGATTGAGGCAGGAATAGGTTGTGCCGCAGACTACTCCGCCCGCTCCACACACGGAGCCGTTGGCGCCCGCATAGATGGCGGCGGCACTTGCGGCAGCGTCGGCGGCGGCCTGGGTCTGAAGCTTCTTGAAATAGGAGTAGCCGAGGTCCACGGCGAGTCCGATGATGCTGAAGAGAAAGAACACGCTGAGGGTAGTGAAGATCAGCATCTGACCGGAGCGCGAGCCGAGACGCATGGTCAAAAGATGATCCTTTGGGTGGAGGTGGCGCCTACGGTGAAAGAGCCGGGGCCCGTACCGCCGGATCCGGGCCAGAACATGAAGATCGGGTTGGTGAGCGAGTAGGTGGCTTTGACGGTGAGGTCCAGTCCGACAGTGCTGTAGGCGGCAGCGGGAAAGCGGGATGTGCCGGAGGTGCAGGTAGTGACCGGGTTGCAGGAGGTCGATCCACTGCCGTCAGTGAGGGTGACGTTGAGCTTTGAGGTGTCAAGCGCGATGGCCTGCCGGGTGAGGTAGGTGGTCACGTTGCCTACGTTCACGGTGCAGGTATTTGTGCCCTGCGTGCAGGTGGCGCCGTGCATGCCAGCATAGCGCGACGTCATTTCCACCGCGTAGGAAAGCGTATAGAACTGCCACATGTCAATGGAGCAGGTGACTACCGAGGTGAAGAGGAAGAGCACGGGAATTCCGAGCAGCGTGAATTCGAGCAGGGCCGAACCGCGTCTGTTGCGTGCGCGTGAGTTCAAGGCTCAGCTCTTCAGCCGCATTGTGACGGCTCTGGTGACGGTCATCTGTCCGGGCAGGATGCCGGGTATGGGAACGAGTTGCGGCGTAACATAGGCGAAAGATGCGGTTACGCAGGTGTTCCCATCGGGGCAACTGGCGGCTGACGGATAGGTGATCGTCAGGGTTGCGGGCGACGCGTTGCAGGCTGTGACAGTAGTTCCGATATTGGGGAGGCCGGTGACCTGGGGGAGTACGTAATGGGTGCAGGCGAAAGTATCGTTCGCCGAGCAGGTTGACGCGCTGGCGGAACAGTAGAGCGCGGCTACTCTTGCCGCGTTCTGCGTGGCGATGAGGGAATACGAGTAGAAACCGAAATCGAAGGCGCCTGCAAACAGGAAAATGAACCAGGGCGTCAGCAGGGAGAATTCGATGATGGCGTTGCCTCGGCGGTTGCCCATATCGATACCATGTTCCGCCCGGGATGGATTGAGTTCAAGATCGCTTCGGATAGTTACCGTCGGTTATCGGGAGGCGTTCCACTATTGGGAATCTGGTTTTAGGCCCCGGGTTCGTTGCATAATTCAGGTCATGTTACGGTCATTGCCCGCCCCGCGCGTTCTGATTCCGCAGATTCTGCTTTTTGTGGGCCTGGTGCTTTGCGGCAGTGTTCTGAGGCCCTGACGGGCGCGGACTGCTGACTTTAGTCATAAGGAAAGCCTGGACTATCGATTGGTAGAAGCCTGGCTTTTGCGGGGCGATAATTGATGTAGTGCCCTCCAGATATCTGCTATCGTGCTTCTCTGCGATGTTCCTGATTTCAGCGGGTTCCGGAGTAGCTATGGCCGGGGTGGTTTATAGTAATTTTGGAGATAATTTCGGATATTCCAGCGGCACTGGCCTGATTTTTACGAATGACGGGCAAACGTATGCTTCGCTGGCAGTGGGGTTTGTCCCGGTTTCCAGCTATTCCTTTGACAGTATTGAACTGGTGATATCCGATCTGATCCCGAACTATGGGGCGGACGTGACCGTCAGTCTCTTTGCGGACAATGGTGGTGCGCCCGGCGCGGCGCTGGAATCGTTCACCGTGAACGGCCCGCTGGCATCGTTTGGATCGGTGGCTCCCGTGCTGACAATCAATTCCCTGCTGCATCCGGTTCTGCAGGCGGGTTCGCAGTACTGGGTTGGTTTGAATGGTCCGGCAGGTGGGTTGGCAGTCTGGAATCAGAATTCGATTGGAGCGCCGGGGTTTTCGGCATCAGACGGCGCCGGGAGCTGGACACCTTCGACGGACTATCAGGGCGTCCTCGAAGTGGATGGAACACTGGTTCCGATTCTGGCGCTGAGTTCGGGTTCGCAAGGCGTCATTCCGGAGCCGCCTTCGACTGGATTAGCTTTGTGTGGATTGCTGGCCGCGGGCTTCGCCTACAAGAAACAGAGAGCCGGTGACGAAAGTCGCCATCGGACGAGTTCTGTCTGACTCCGCGGCTAGTCTCAGCGCGCTGGTGAGGTCGTCCGCCGTCAGGATTCCCGCGCCGGTTGACGATTCGGCCATTTCGACGATTGCGGCCGGACTGAGCGCGCGCGGTTGATGGGGCGCGGTTACGATGATTTCGGACGCGAGCGGAAACAGCGTGTTCGTCACTTCTTCGATGGCCTTATCGCGCATGGCTCCAAAGATCAGACGGATTGGTTCCCCTCTGAAGAACTCAAGCAGATAGGCGGCCAGTGCTTTGGCGCCCGCTGGATTGTGCGCGCCATCGAGAATCAGGTCCGGGTTCCGGCGTACGCGTTCGAGGCGGCCGGGCCATTTCGTTTCAGCGATGCCTCTCTCGATCGCGCCAGTTGGGACGCCGAGGATGGACAGGGCCGCAGATGCGGTTCCGGCGTTTTCCACCTGATGCGCTCCCGCCAGAGGACATTCAATTTGCAGAGTGGATGAGCCCCTTAGCGTGAAGCTGCTGCCGAAGCGTTGCAGATTTAGATTTTCTACAATCCATTCCCCGGAGCGAGAGACGCTGATTCCGAGTTGCGCGGCACGCTCCGTCAGTACCTTGTCCGCTTCGCTACGCTGAGCGGAAAAGACCGCCGGGCGGCCTTGTTTGAGGATGCCTGCCTTTTCGCCGGCGATTTGTTCTATGCCGTTACCGAGAAAGGCTTCGTGATCGAAATCGATCGGCGTGATTACCGAGAGTTCAGGATCGACGACATTAGTGGCGTCGAGGCGTCCGCCAAGTCCGGTTTCCAGAACCACCATGTCTACGCCCGCATCTGCGAAGGCGACGAACGCCATTGCCGTCATGGTTTCGAAGAAGCTGGGATGCGTGTCGATAACTTCGTCCGCAATCAGGCGCTCCGCCGCGGCGCGGACGGCGATGAAGGCGGCGAGCCACGCATCCTCTGAAATCCGGCGGCCCGCGATGGTGATTCGTTCGCGGGGATCGACGAGGTGTGGCGAAGTGTAGAGACCGGTTCGCAGCCCGGCGGCTCGCAGGCTCGATTCGATCATGGCGCAGACAGAGCCCTTGCCGTTAGTGCCGGCCACGTGCACGAATCGGCTTCGTTTATGTGGATCGCCCAGGGCGCAGAGCAGGACGCGCATGCGGTCCAGATCCCACTTGACGACTTTCAGCTCATGGCCGAGCGAGTAGAGAAACCGGACACTGTCCGCGAAGGTCATGCCGCGGCGCTTTTGACGGAGCCCACGAGAAGATCGAGTGCGGTAGCGATCCACGCCTTCATGCCTGCGCGTGGAACAACGGCGTCCAGCATGCCGTGCTTCACCAGGAATTCGCTGCGCTGGAAGCCTTCAGGCAGCTTTTGGCGAATCGTCTGCTCAATGACGCGCGGGCCCGCGAAGCCGATGAGCGCGCCCGGTTCGGCGATGTTAAAGTCTCCCAACATTGCGAAGCTGGCCGTAACGCCGCCGGTTGTAGGGTCGGTGAGAACGCTGATGTAGGGTATGCGGGCTTCGTCGAGGCGCATGAGCGCGGCAGAAATTTTCGCCATCTGCATGAGGCTGACCGCACCTTCCTGCATTCTGGCGCCGCCGGACGCGGAGACTACGATGACAGGGGAGCTGTCTTCGATGGCGCGTTCAATCGCGCGCGTGATTTTTTCGCCGACAACGGCGCCCATGCTGCCGCCGATGAATTTCGGCTCCATCGCGCAGATATGGACGTGACGGCCGGAAAGCTTACCATCGGCCGCGATCAGGGCGTCAGACATCTGCGTGGATGCCTGCATGGCTTTGAGGCGCTCGCCGTAGGGTTTGTTATCGACGAACTGCAACGGGTCGGAAGAGCTGAGGGTGGCGTCGCGCTCGGTGTATTCGCCGTTATCGAATAGAAGTGCGAGGCGGGCGCGGGCATCCAGACGAAAGTGGTAGCCGCACTTGCCGCAGACACGGTGGGTCTGGTCTAAATCCTTCTTCCAGATGATTTCGCGGCAGCCATCGCATTTCAGCCATAGACCTTCGGTGCGTACCGTGCGTTCGGAGGTATCGGGCGGCGTTTTTGAGTCGGAATCTCGCTTAAACCAGGACATAGTTGGGGCTGTTGGACGATTCAGCGGGGATAAGGGTGCCCACGCAATATTGTAAACGCCCGGTAAATCTGCTCCGCGAGGACGGCGCGGGCGAGTTCGTGGGGCATGGTCATGGCCGAGAGGGAAACGAGGAGGTCGGCGCGCTTCCGCCAGTCGTCTGGGAGACCGGCGTGGCCGCCAATCGCGAAGACGAGGTCGTGGCCGTGCATCTCGGCTTTGGAGAAGATTGTGGAGAACTGTTGGGAGTCAAGGGGTTTGCCCGCTGGATCCATGAGGATCTTTTTGGCAGCCGGGTGCTTTTCCCAGAGGTCCGTGCGATCCGGGCGGATTTCCGCCATGGAGGTAGAAGCGTAATGACTGACGCGGCGGATGTAGTCGGCTGCCAGCGCATTGGCATGAGCGTCTTTGGGCTTGCCGATGTAGTAGAGGTAGAGCTTCAATCTGCTTGCGGCGCGGCTTCAGGCAGTGCGGCGTCGGGCTGGGCCGCCTTTGCACGCCCACGTGGAGTTTCAGCCGGCACTTCGACGGGCTTGCCTTCGCGCCAGAGGCGTTCGAGATCGTAGTAGGTCCGGGCTTTAGGCGTGAGGGCGTGGATGACTACGTCGCCGTAGTCGGTGAGAATCCATTCGCCTTGTTTGTAGCCTTCCACGCTAAGCGGGATTTCGCCGCGCTTTTTCATGCGGAAGGCGACTTCGTCGCTTATCGCCTGGGTTTGTTTGGCTGTGGAGCCAGTGCAGATGACGAAGAAGTCGGTGAAGGAGGAGACGCCGGTCAGATCGAGAACTTTGAGGTCGAGCGCCTTTTTGTCTTCGGCCGCGCGGACGGCTGTGAGCCAGTTCGGTTCTGCCGGTTTCTTCTTCGCGGCCGACCGCTTTGTCGCGACCACTTTCTTCACAGCGGTCTTGCGGACCGCTTTCGCTTTTACAGCTGTTTTCGCCGGGGATACCGCTTTTTTCTGCGCCAGAATTCGCCTCTGACCGCTATCGTACTATAGAAGTAAGCGTGCGGATTCGTTTTGTCGTAGTTTTTGCTACCCTGCTGGCGCAGGGAGCGATCCTGTCCCCTGCCCAGACGGCGCCTTCCGCCCAAACAGAGCCTGCGACTGAAGCAAGCGCAGTGATTCAGCCGGATCGGAGCGATCCGGGGGTGATTGCGGCGCAGTCGAACCTGGAGCGGGTGCAGGCACTGGTGAAGCAGGGTGCACTGCCTTTGATCAAACTGACCCGGGCGCAGGACGATCTGCAGGATGCGCTGGATACGTCGATTTTGCGTTACAGCGCGGCGACACGGGATTTGACGCCGGACCAGGCTCTTCAGATGGTGACGGTGGCTCAGCGGATGCTGTTGCGGCGGCAGAGGCAGGTGGCTCAGGCGCAGCAGCTGGTGGCATCAGGCGCAATTTCGCGGGCGGAAGCGGAAGCGGCCGGCGCGGATGTGGTGGGTGCGTCGCTAAATCTCGACCTGGCGCAGCAGCGTGCTCGGCTGGCGCAGGAACTGGCGGAATCGATTCGTCAGCAGAAGCTTCTGGCGGATGCGGAGAACGATGCTGAGAGCCATCCGGAATGGAATGGCAAGCTGTATACGCGGTTCGATGGCAGTGGGATTTTTACCCGTGCGGACTTCGATAAGATTTCCGCCGCGTTTCAGGTTGCGTTTGGGCATGCGATTCCTGTAAGCGCGGACGGCCAGACGGCGGTGCATAAGGCAATGGGCTTCAACCATACGGGCCGGATTGATATAGCACTGAGTCCGGACCAGCATGAGGGCGCCTGGCTGATGCACTATCTCGAGAAGAACCGGATTCCTTATTTTGCGTTCAAGGCTGCGATTGCGCATAAGGCTACAGGCGCGCATATTCATCTGGGTCCGGGCAGTTCGCGGCTTACCGCTTCGCTGCGGTGAGCGCCCTCCGGATTTTAATCGTCGATAACTACGATTCCTTCACTTATAATCTGGCGCATGCGTTCGCCCGCCTGACTGGCGAGATGCCGGCTGTGGCGCGGAACGATGCCTGGGACTGGGATCGCATTGCGTCCGGTGGATTTGATGCGATTGTGATTTCGCCGGGCCCGGGGCATCCTGGGAATGCGCGGGATTTTGGGGTGTCGGCGGATGTGGTTCGGCACGCCACGGTGCCGGTACTGGGTGTGTGTCTGGGGCATCAGGGGATCGCGCTGGAGTTTGGCGGCGGGGTAGATCCGGTGGAACCCGCGCATGGAATGCCAGGCGAAATTCTGCATGATGGCAGTGATGAGTTACTGCGCGGGCTTCCACTTCGATTCCGTGCCATTCGTTATCATTCGCTCGCAGTAGCGGAACCGCTGCCGGATGTTCTCCGAAAGATTGCGTGGACTCCCGATGGGATGACGATGGCGTTGCGGCATGGCGAACGACCGATGTGGGGCGTGCAGTTTCATCCGGAGTCGATTCTCAGCGAGTACGGGACTCGGTTGTTGCGGAATTTCCTGGATGTGGCACGGGCGCATGGTTCAGATGGGTTCCCCTATGCGGATGAACCGAATTCGTTCTGGCTGTGGTCTTTGATGGGTCGGTCGGATGAGGTTGTTTCCTACGATGCGGGATTGAAGGAAGTCACTGTGTCGGTCGCGGGAGCGGTTCGCGAGCGACGGTCGCAGACTCTATTCGATTATCTGGATGAAGTGCTGAAGGCGAATCGCGGGCGCCCGGGCGGGTATGTGGGGTACTTCGGGTATGAGTTGCGGGCTGATTGTGGATCCGCGGTTTCGCATCGGTCCGGGTTTCCCGATGCGATGCTGATGCGGGTTGATGACCCGTTGCCTGCTGGTTCGATGGCGCGATCTGGTGTGGGGATCGGTGGGCAGCGCGTGGCGCCGGTTCCACGGCTAACGCGGTCGGATTATGTGGAGCGCGTTGGACAGTGCCTGGAGCGAATCCGCGAGGGCGAGGCCTACGAACTGTGTCTCACGAATCAGCTCGAATTTGCTTCGGATGTTCCGGCGCTGCGCTATTACGAGAAGCTGCGGGCGTTGAATCCGGCGCCGTATTCGGCGTATCTGCGGTTTAGAGATTTGGAAATCGCGTGTTCGTCGCCGGAGTGTTTTCTCCGGATTGATGGCAATGGGCGGGTGGAGTCGCGTCCGATAAAGGGCACGCTGCCTCGCGGCCGTAACGCGCAGGAAGACACTCTGTTGCGTGAATTGCTGGCGACCGATCCGCGGTTTCGCGCAGAGAATCTGATGATTACCGATCTGGTGCGAAACGACCTCGGTCGCGTGGCTGTACCGGGCTCGGTCCACGTGCCGGGTCTGATGGAAGTAGAGTCCTACGCCACGGTCCATCAACTGGTGAGCACGGTTGCCGCACAGCTGCGTCCGGGTGCGACCGTGGTGGATTGCCTGCGTTCCGTGTTTCCCGCGGGGTCGATGACGGGCGCGCCGAAGCTGCGGGCGATGGAGATTCTGGACGGACTGGAGGCCGGCTGGCGCGGGATTTATTCCGGGAGCGTCGGGTATCTGGGATTTGATGGAACTGCTGAGCTTAACGTTGTGATTCGGACGGCGGTGTTTCACAAAGGGCGTGTCAGCATCGGAACGGGCGGCGCGGTGGTCGCGCAGTCGGACCCGGCCGCGGAGTGGGATGAAACACAACTGAAGGCAGCGGCCCTGCTGCGCGCGTTCGTGGCATAATCCTCGCAGGAGCGACTGCGCAATTGGAAATCACCTGGCTTGGACATGGCACGGTTCAAATCGTTCTTCCGGACGGGGAGACGCTGATCTTCGATCCGTGGATTCAGGGCAATCCGGCTTATCCGGAAGATCATAAGATTACGCGATGCGATGCGATTCTGATTTCGCACGGGCACTTCGATCACATTCACGATGCGATCGGGTTGGCGCGGCGATGGCAGCCGAAGGTCGTGGGGATTTATGAGACCTGCCACTGGCTGGAGACGAAGACTGTTTCGCACTGCAGCGGGATGAATAAAGGCGGCTCACAGGTTGTGGGTTCCGTTACCGTGACCATGACGCATGCCGTGCATAGCTGCGGGATTACGGATACGGACGGCAAGATCATCTACGGCGGCGAGGCGGCGGGTTACGTGGTGCGGTTTGACGATGGCCGCGCGATCTACTTCGCGGGCGATACGAATGTGTTCAGCGATATGGAACTCATCGCGGAGCTGTACAAACCCGATCTGGCGTTTCTGCCGATTGGGGATATGTTCACGATGGGCCCGCGCGAGGCCGCGGTGGCTTGCCGGCTCTTGAAAGTGCCGACCGTGATTCCGATGCACTTTGGTACGTTTCCACCACTGACGGGACGCCCGGACCAGTTGCAGAAGCTGGTTCCGGATACGAAGATCTGGGAACTGAAACCCGGTAAGCCTGTCATCTGGTAGTTTTATTTGCGGCCGACGAGTCCGGCCGCAAAGACTCGGGGGTCTACGCGGGCGAGTGCTCGTGTTGCAGTCGGCGTAAGCAGCGGCGTGTGCGGAATCTTCACCAGATGGTTGCTGATCGGCCAGAGGTCTTGTTCGGTGGTCATCCAGTCGATGTTGTCGAAGCGGCGCAGGTTAACCGGGCGCGAGTACCTGCGCAGCGTCTTTTCCCGCTGAAGATTGAAGTAACTTTCGAAGTACGACATGGCGAGTTCGCGCAGGGTGCGGTAGACCGGTTCGCGAAAGCGAAGACCGGTGTAGTTCGATTTCGCAATGGCTCCCCAACAGTTGTGGCGACGGAAGACGGCGAGGACGTGGTCGTCGTCGCGCACCGCTTCGAGATCGAGGATCAGCGGGGGATGGCCGTTGACGCGGAACGCCGCCGCGGCCAGTAACGCGCCCTCGAAACAGTGTCCGGTACGGTCTCGCAGGACACGGCGGGGCGAGCGGATGGTCTCACCTTTCAGTTCTTTGTTGTAGGCGACTTCGGAATCCAGAAAATCCTGAATTCTTTCGGGTGTGTTGAGACGCCGGAGCGCCGCGGTCTCCGCTCGGGTCACTGTTTTATTATCGCGCCCGCCGTGCGGAACGTGAGAAAGATGCGAGAATCTTTCCACGGGGAAACGATGACGGGATTGTGCGCGACGTGCGCTCATGCGAAGGAAATTCGAAGCGATCGCGGCAGCGTTTTTACGATGTGCCTGCTTTCGAAGTCCGACCCGGCGTTTCCGAAGTATCCGCGGCTTCCCGTGCTGCGGTGCGGCGGATATCAGGAGGAGAACACGTGCCCGAAAAAGACTACAGTTTCCGAGCGCTGATCGATAAGCTCGGCGTTCGGGAGAGTGCGCGCGTTCTGCTGCTCGGCGTCAAAGATGAGACACTACTGGCTGACATCCAGGCACGTACGCCTCATTGTTTTGCCGGAGGTGGGCCGAAGGATTGCGACGTGATTCTGCTGTCCGTGGAGAGTGTGGCGGACTTGAAGAAGATCGCGCCCTGTCGTGCGCGGCTGGCGCCGACTGGCGGCGTCTGGGTGATTTATCCGAAGGGCCGGAAACATATCAGGGAAGCGCAGGTAATGGAAGCCGGGCTAGCCACCGGCATGGTGGATAACAAAGTGGTGAGCTTCTCGGCGACACACACCGGGCTACGATTCGTAATCCGCAAGGCCGATCGACCGAAGGCCTAAGCGGAGGCGGTGGCGTCGTCAGATCGCAGACTGAGAGCGAGACCGATGAACGAGAATACACCGGTGAGCAATGCCCAGGCGACGAGCATCTGCCGGTCAATCAACGCGCCTGCAATGGCGGGGCCAAGGATGGAAGAGACGGACGTGATGGACTGCGTCAGACCGAGCACAATTCCCTGTTCGTGCCGTTGCGCTTTGTGCGTGATGAGCGCCGTGATGGATGGGCGAAGAACACCCATCCCGTAAGAACTGAACGTTGTTGCGAGCACCATACCGGCAGTAGTGCGTGTCCATGCAAGCGCCGCGTAGCCGATTCCGGCGCTTATGTATCCCGACTTCGCCAGATTTTGTTCGCCAAACCGCTTCACCAGACGGCCCATTAATCCGCCCTGCAGAATCACGCCAAGCACGCCGGCGTAGATGAAAATCCAGGACATCTGCTTCACATCCATGTGGTAGCGCTGGTTGGCGTAGAGAACGAACCCGCCGAAGAAGAGGGTGAAGGGGAAGGCGAAAAAGAAGAAAAGCCAGAGGAGGCGTCCCAGACCCGGTCTGGCGAAGTATTCGGCGTAGCGACCCCATTCGAAGAGTCCGAGGCGCTGCCCCGCGGGGCCTGTTTCGCCGGGTTGGCCGCCGATGCACGGTTCGACCTTCGGCAGGAGCACGGTGGTGCAGATGACGCTGCTAAACGAAAGCGCGGCTGCGGCGTAAATTGGCGCGGTGTAGCCGTATTGCGCGAGCATACCGGAGATTGCAGGCCCAATCACGAAGCCCACGCCGAAGGCGATGCCGATCAGCGCGAAGGATTTTGCGCGGTCCTTTGGCTCTGTCACATCGGCGATATAGGCCTGCGCGAGGGAGAGGTTGCCGGCGGTGAGTCCGTCGATGATTCGCCCCAGAAAGACGATCGGAAGTGATTGGGCGGACGCCAGGATCAGGAAGCCCGCGAACGTACCGACCTGGCTGAGAATGAGGAGCGGTTTGCGGCGTCCCATTCGGTCGGACCAATGACCAAGGACCGGGCCGGCAATCAGCTGACAGAAAGCATAAGTCGACATCAGCAGCCCCACTACGGTGGCCGATGCGCCGAAACGCATCGCATAGAAAGGGAGCAGCGGAATCATGATCGTCATGCCCAGCACATCGACGAGGACGATCAGAAAAATGGGGAGTAGCGGAGAGCGCCGGGGAGCCAACTCACATGCTACCGCGCGCGCTGAAACAGGCTATGGGAGGAACATCCAGACGGCGGCAGCACCCATAACGGCGACGGCTGCCCAGCCAAGAAGCCTGATCGGAGTGCTTACCGTGAAGCGGCCCATGACGGATTTCTTCGACACCAGGATGATCAGAACGACGAGCAGCGGCACAGCTACGATTCCGTTGATAACGGCGCTCCAGAACAGCGCGCGCATGGGGCTTATGGGCGAATACTGAATGACGAGACCAGCCAGCACGCTTATCGCGATGACACCGTAGAAGCCGCGAGCATCACTTACCTTGCGCTCAAGCCCTTCTTTCCAACCGCGCGCTTCGGCGAGGGCGTAAGCGGCGGAGCCGGCGAGCACGGGCACGCCGATCAAGCCGACTCCCAGAATTCCGGCGGCAAAGAGGAGATAGGCGAAGTTACCTGCGATTGGCTTAAGCGCGCTTGCGGCTTTGGCTGCCGTATCCACTGTGTGGACACCCGCGCGATGCAGAGTTACGGCGGTGGCCAGGATGATGAAGTAGGCCGCGATATCCGAGAAAAACATGCCGCTCCAGGTATCCCAGCGGATGCGGCGGAGTTCTTTATCCGCGAGCGCGGGTTTCTTCACGAGTGGCGGGCTCTTTTCGGCATGCATGTCTTCCACTTCTTCCGATGCCTGCCAGAAGAAGAGATAGGGGCTGATAGTGGTACCGAAAACGCCGACGACTACAGCGGCGCCGGAGGAATCCAGCCTGAAATCGGGCAGGAAGGTGTGAAGCGCGACCTGGCCCCACGGAATATGGACGGTGAAGAGCACTGCCGCATACGAGAGCAACGAGAGAGTCAGCCATTTCAGGAACTTCACGTAGCGGTGATAGGGAACAAAAAGCTGGAGACCCAGCGTCAGGAAGACGAATACCGCTGTCATCAGATGACGGTTGATTCCGGTGACGAGTTCGGCCACTTCGCCCATTGCCGCGACGTCTGCCGCGATATTCAGCGTATTCGCAATGAGGAGAAGCACGACCGCCGCCTGAAGGATTGACGGAGGGAAAGCCTTCTTGATATTTGCGGCCAGCCCCCGACCGGTAACGCGGCCAATGAGTCCGCACATATACTGGACGCCTGCCATGAGGGGGAACGAAAGCGCCATGGTCCAGAGCACGTCGAATCCGAACTGCGCGCCTGCCTGTGAGTAGGTGGCGATGCCGCTGGGATCGTCGTCTGCGACGCCGGTGATGAGGCCTGGGCCGATGCGAGCGAGCGGATGCTCTTTGAGGCGGTCACGGAAGCTGGTGTGGGTCTGGCGATCCCTTGTTTCCACTTGATCTTCAGATCGGCTCATTGCATGTTGGCTTCCAAACAAGAGGCATTATCGCGTGACTATTGCATTGAGCGCTTTGCGATCGTTATCAGAAAGGCCGGAGTGGTGAGCTATGTCCGAGCGTTTGGTTAGCAGGCGGCGATAGCGATCAAAGTATTCCGCGATGTCTCCTCCGTACTGGAAGGTGTACATGATGTCGGCGAAGTCTGCTGTATGGCTGAGGCCGAGGGCGTGTCCGGTTTCGTGTACGAAGGTGAGGTAGACGATGGTGTCACGAAGAAACGGGGCAGCGTCGCGATCCGCATTGGCATTGGGAAGGATATAGAGCTCGGCGCCTGGCTTGCCATCGACTATGGTTCGACGGGTTTCGCCATAGAGGTTAGCGCCGGATGCCCAGTGAACTACCAGCCGAGCATGGTGGTGAGCGTCGCTTTTCGCGAAAACAATGCGGTTCCCGGATTCGCGCTGCCATGCTTCGAATGCCCACTGCGCGAGTTCGACGTCAGCTTTGGCGCAGCCAGATCTGGCGACGGAGCCGGAGCAATCATCAACCCACCAGGTCCAGACGTCGGCGGCGCGGGCAGCAGTGGTTGTCGCGAGGAGAACCGGGATAATAAAACGGCTGAGCACCACTGTGGGATTGTAGCGCGAAAAAGGCGCCGGCTGCTCTGTGCCAAATTAGAATCAGAAACGTGTTTGAAAAGGTTCTGATCGCAAATCGGGGTGAGATCGCGCTGCGCGTCATTCGTACGCTGCGCGAGATGGGAATTGCGTCGGTTGCAGTTTACTCCGATGCGGACCGCGCGGCGCTGCATGTTCGCAAGGCGGATGAGGCGGCGCACCTTGGCGCCGCGCCTTCCCGCGAGAGCTATCTCAATATCGGGCGCATTCTGGATGCGGCACGACGGCATGGGGTGGATGCGATTCATCCGGGTTATGGGTTTCTTAGCGAAAATGCGGCGTTCGCGCAGGCTTGCACGGATGCCGGATTCGTTTTCATCGGCCCCCCGGCTTCCGCAATTGCCGCGATGGGTTCGAAAACCGCAGCTCGGCGCATTGCCCGAGATGGCGGCGCGCCGGTTGTTCCGGGCACGGAAGAAGGCGAGGCTGCGGCTGTTGCGGAGTTCGCGACGCACGCGGGCTATCCGGTAATGCTGAAGGCCGTGGCTGGAGGCGGTGGCAAGGGGATGCGCCGCGTGAATCGGGCAGAGGATTTAGAGTCGGCTTTCGTATCGGCGTCTGGTGAAGCGCTGCGGGCGTTCGGCGATGGCCGGGTTTATGTAGAAAAACTGGTCGAGAACGCGCGCCACATTGAGATTCAGATTTTTGGCGATCAACACGGCAATATGGTGCATTTGGGCGAACGAGAATGCTCCGTGCAGCGACGACATCAGAAAGTGATTGAGGAGTCGCCTTCTCCGTTTATTGCAAAACGACCCGAGTTGCGGGCCCGGATGGGCGAAGCCGCGATACTTGCCGCGCGCGCTGCCGGATACTACAACGCGGGAACGGTTGAGTTTCTAGCGGACAACGATGGTAATTTCTATTTCCTCGAAATGAACACGCGGCTGCAGGTGGAGCATCCTGTGACTGAGTTGGTGACGGGGCTTGATCTGGTTCGGTTGCAACTGGAGGTCGCGGCGGGCGGGCGGCTCCCATTCACTCAGGATCAGATTGAACTGCGTGGAGCGGCGATGGAGTGCCGCATCTATGCCGAAGATCCGGTACAGAATTTCATGCCCTCTCCCGGACAGATTACCTATCTTGCCGAGCCTTCCGGACCGGGGGTGAGGCTTGATTCGGGGATTTATCCGGGCTGGCACGTGCCGGTGGATTACGATCCTATGCTGGCGAAGCTGATTGTCTGGGCAGATACGCGGGAGCATGCCACCGAGCGGATGCGGCGGGCGCTTGGGGAGTATCGCGTTGGGGGTATTCGCACGAATATTGCTTTGTTTGAGGCAATTCTGAACGATCCGGATTTTCGCTCCGGGAACCTGCACACGGGATATCTTGATGCGCTGCTGAAGCGGCCGGAGTTGCTGGCGCTTCCTGCGTCGCCTGAACTGGCCGGGGTTGCCGCGGCTGCGATTGCCGTGCAGACTGCAGCTTCGCCGGAAGGCGAGACAGCATCTCCGGCCTCTCGTTGGGCCGTCATCGGGCGAGGAGCGCAACTGCGATGAAGCCGGCGATTCTGATCGACGGAGAAACGACAACGCCCGCGTCTCCCGACTCGATCATTGAAGTGGAACCGGGCGTGTATTCGATTCTGGTGAACGGCGCGTCGTACGAGGTACGAGTTGAAGCCGGGCACGTTTACGTCGGACAAAGGCAGTTCGACTATACAATCGACGATCCGCGCCAGTGGACGCGATCGGGCGGTTCAGCGGGCGGGCAGGGTCGCGCGGCCATCGTGGCGCCGATGCCGGGCAAGATCGTCCGAGTGCTGGTAAAGGCGGGGGATGAGATTGAGTCCGGCCAGGGGATTGTCGTGGTGGAAGCGATGAAGATGCAGAACGAGATGAAGGCTCCGCGTTCCGGTCGTGTCGCCGCGGTGAACGTGAAACAGAACGATAGCGTGAATGCGGGCGTAGTGCTCGCAGTGATTGAACCCACTCCGTGACCCGGGGACGATAATAGGAGCATGGCAACCCTGACCGCCCCCTGCCCTGACTGCAACGGAACAGGCTGGAAGATTGTGGAGCGGGAGGAGATTTCCGGCGCGGTACGTTGCGACTGCGTGGCCGTGGAACGCGCGGTGCGAGTGGTGTCTGAAGCCGACCTGCCTCCGCTCTACGCGAGCGCGTCGTTCGATAATTTTTCTACCCGAAACGATTCTGAGCTGATGCGCGTCTTTCTGGCCGTGCGGGCGTATGCGCGGGAGTTCCCAAACACTTCGAAGCCGGGGTTGCTGCTGATGGGCGATCCGGGAAGCGGAAAGACTCACCTCGCGGTTGCGGCATTCCGGGCGATTCTCGAAAAAGGATTCGAAGGACTCTTTTTCGATTACCAGAATCTGCTGGATCGCATACGTTCGAGCTACGACTCTACGTCCAACACAAGCGATAAAGAAGCGTATCGCGTTGCGATGGACAAGGAGGTCCTTCTGCTGGACGATCTCGGTGCTCATCGCGTGACCGACTGGGTGGAGGATACCATGACGTCAATCATCACGGCGCGTTGTAACTTCCGCAAGCCTCTGATTGCGACTACCAATCTCATCGACCCGGACGCCGGATATGTGACGTATGAAGGCGCGGGTTCCGGCAAAGTGGACCATCGGACCACCCTGGCCGAGCGTGTTGGGCCGCGCGCTCGCTCGCGACTGTTTGAGATGTGCCGTGTCATCAAGATGCCTTCGCTCGGCGACTATCGCGTACGCCGCCAGGGCGCATAGGCGGTGATCGGCCGGTTTATTTTCGCCGCGCTCGCCGGCACGGCGATGCTGCACGCGTGGACCATGTCGGTCGAATTTCCGTATACCGGATTACCGCGCATCGTCTGGGAGCGAGAACTCGCACACCTGAAGGAGATGGGGGTTGTACACGTCAGCCTGCCGCTCGCCGACGATTTCGTGGCGATGAATGACGTGGTGCATGCGGTCAGAAAGCTGAACCTTCAGGCGGACATCGAAGGAAAGATTCCGGCGGAACTGGAGATGCAGCTACGTGAACACGGCGGACCGCTCACGGCATCACTCGAGGACGCCGTTCGAATATCCGCTCTGATGCCGCGAGCGCTCGACAATGAACGAAAGCTGATTGCCGGCGGCGGGCAATCGATTGTCTGGACGGATGTATTCGATACGCTCAGTCCGGGGTTTCAGGCAGGGGCGATTGGTCTGGACGGACGAGAGAAGCCGTATGCGGCAATGATCCGTCGCGAGGTTCAACTCTCGCGCGCGTGGGGCCCGATGCTTGCGAGCCTCCGGGAAGTTTCCGGCGCGCGGCCTACGACGCCCACGGACGGCATCGTCGTCCATCAATATGTCGGGGACAAGACGGCATCCGCTCCGGGACTCTCCTTTGTCTCGGTAACAAATGATTCCATTGATTCGTGGTCCGGGGAAGTCCGCGCCCTCTACCCCGCCCTGCAGCGTGCGATCGCACTGCCAAATGTTTCGGTCGCAGCTCACGATACGCTGTGGCTGCCCGTGAATGTACCCCTGACTGCCGGGCCGCTTTGCTCCACGTGCAATGGCTTCGCGCCGTCCGATCATCTGGCCTATGCTACGGCTGAGCTGACGCACATGGAATATGAAAACGGAGTTCTGGCGCTGGAATTCATTGCGCGGTCGCGGGGCGAGGCTGTGATTCAGCTTTCTCATGAGCCGGAAGGCCCGCTGGTAGCGGCTGGACATCCGGTGGTGTTCGATTGGGATGGCAAGACCGGACGCGCGCGGCTGCCGATTCCGGCCGGAAAGAGTCCGGATGGAAGAGTGCGTATCGCGCTGGCGATTGACGCGCCGCCCGCTACGGCGATGTTTGCCAGCACGCCTGTACTATTGATCGGCGAAAAAAATCGCGTCAGCGCGAAGTTCTCACCATTGACCGTGGTCTCGCGTTCGCGGCTGCGCACTTCACCTGAGTTCACGGTAACGCCGGTAACGCAAAAATCGGATACAGATGAACTCGCGTGGGACATTGACGTGCCCGCAAGCGCAGTGGCCGGAAGCCCCGCACAACTCGCAATCGACGCCGATGGAGTTCAGTTGAGTCACATTGAACCGCGTCTGAGTCTGCCTGTTACGGTGGCCTTTGAGGATGCGGTCGCCATCCGGACCGGCGTGGATTCTGCTTTCGCAATCTCGCCCGCCACGATTCCGGTGAATCAGAAGTCCGGCCGGGAGCTGGTAGTCGGGCTCCACAACAATGCGGCCGCGATTCGCACGTTTCAGGTTTCTTTGGAAGCGCCCGGGCTGGCGTTCTCTCCTCCGGTTCTGACCGTCAGCGTCGGTGCGCTGCTCTCGCGCGAGATCACCTTCCGGGTCTTTGTGGCCGATGCATCTGCCGGGATCCATGACGGCGCCATACGAATCGGCGGTGCCGCAACTTTCCAGGAACCCGTCCGGTTTGTGGTAATTCCGCAGAACGAGGCAGTGAAGTGGACATCCGGCGGGTTCGACGTCATTGAGACATCGAAGATTCGGGCCAGTTTCCTTGCGGGCCGATGGCTCGAAATGATCGATAAGTCGACGGGCACGGACTCGCAGCCTGCGGGCGGAACAGCGTGGAGCGGGAGAGTCTTCGATCAGTTGCGGCCGGAAGATCTGACTTTTCATCGGTAGCGCGGGTGACGGAGGCCCTTGGCGGGCTGCGCCAAGTCTGTGTAGCGGCATTCCACAAGACTCTCTGCTCCGTCAGCACCCTGCGCGCAAAAGAAAACGGGAGCCGGTTTGCCCGGCTCCCGTTTTCTTTTGTTCTCGATTTGGCGATCAGAAGGTGATGCGAGCGCCCAGCTGGATCAAACGGGGGAAGTTTGTCTGGCTGGTGATCACACCGAACGTGCTCGGGCTGTTCACGTTCAGGGTGGGGGACGCGAACAACACTGTGTTGGTGACGTTGAGGCCTTCAGCCCGGAACTGAACCTTGTAGTGTTCTTTGATGGTGATCGTCTTAAACATCGACGCATCGATGTTGAACAGTGGCGGGCTGTAGACCGTTATGCGCGGGCTCACGTTTCCGAAAGCGTACGCAGGAGTCGCCACAAAGGCCGCCGGATTGACCCAGTTGTTGATACGATCGTCAACCGATCCGCTGGTCTGAGCGGAGATGCCGGTCGCCGTCGGGAACTGCGAGCAGCCATTGCAACCTGTGTTGGCGTTGGTCTGGGTCACCTGCAGAGGCGTACCCGAGTGGATCAGCTGCTGACTCTGAATCGACCAGCCGCCGACGATGAGATCGAGCACTTTGTTGTGGCTCAGGAATGTCTTCCCTTTGCCGAAGGGCAGCGCATAGGTGATGGAAGCCGAGTAGCTGTTGGGCTGGTCGGTGCTGAGCCGCGCCCATGCCTGCGGCACGATCGGAGCATCGTAATTCTGAATCGAGCTCATGCCCATGGCGCGGGACCAGGTGAAGGTCGAGCCCAGGGTGAGACCCGCCGTCAGCTTACGAGTGCCCTTTACGTAGAAGGCATAGTAGGTCGAACGCCCCATCGGGGTGCTGATGTTGACGTTTGTGTATTCCGGATACGGGAGAAGAAGATTGGACTGGGCGATTGAGGTGCTGCTGCCCAGGCTAACCGTGTTCGGCGCATAGCCGTAAAACGGATTGCTCACGGACTTGTTGAGTCCAGCGGCGCCGAGCGAGAAGTAGCTCGGGTTGAGCTGATTCAGATTTATGGTGAGGAGCTGTTTCAGCGTATGCGAACCGATGTAGCCGACCTGAACGGAGGTCTTGTTGTCGATCTGGCGCTGGAAGTCGAGCGACATCTGTTCCACGTAACCAGAGGAGCGGGCGCCCGGATCAGTCAGGGTCACGGCCTGGCCGATCGCCGCGGCGGGACCAAGCGTGTTGCCGGAAGGCGCCAGCAGGCCATTCGGATAGGGATTCAGCAGCGTGGACGCCGGCGTATAACCACCGTTCGTGGAGCCGACAATGCTGGTGGTCTGGGAGTAGCCAGTCTGATCGTTTGCTGAGAACGACTGCGGAATCCAGAAGATACCGAAGCCACCGCGGATGACCGTCTTCGAATTGGCCGAGTAAGCGAAGCCGAAGCGGGGTCCAAGCTTAATCGCCAGAGGATTACCGGCGTGATTCGGATTGCCGTTCACACCCGCGTAACGCGTCTGGCCCATCAGCGTGAGGCTCGGAATGCTGGCCTGCAGCGGGTTCGCCTTGCTCAGATCCGTATCAATGATGAAGCGGTTGTTCGATTCCGCCAGATTGCTTTCATGCTCGCCGCGGAAACCGATGTTCAAAGTGAGCTTCGGCGTGATGCGGTAGTCGTCCTGAATGAAGAACGCGGTGTAGTGGACGAAGTCGTTGTATTTGGTTCCGAGAGTGATGCTGCCACCGGCGGCCGTACCGGAGCCGGGATATCCGAGCAGCATCGAAGCGAGACCACCGCCGGTGCTGTTTACCGTTTTCGCGGCGGACTGGGAGGTGAAGCCGGACGCAAACACGAAGCTGCTGGGACCAGTGGGAGTCTGGGAAGCGTCAGCGATGGCGCGCCATTCGAAGCCGGCCTTCAGACTGTGCTTGCCCATGAACTTTGCGACTTCCGTGTTGAAGCTGGTGGAATGATAGACGGTCCAGCTTGTGGTGCCTCCGCCGAATGCCGCCATTTCGCCGACCGTGATCGACGGGAAGGCAGGGTTACCCGGCGTGAGGGCGTCCACCGAAGCGGGGAATCCGAGCGTCTGCAGCGAGAAGCCGCGGCTGAATTTGGGTTCATAATCCGGGAAGCGGTTGAAGCCGAAACGTGCCGTCAGTACCGTCGTGGGTGAAAGCGTGGCGGTTGCGTTGGCCTGCGTTGCGTCCACGTGCCGGTAAATGATGGTCTGGCCGGGCGTTGCAATGCTGCCCGGGAAGGTCTGATTGGAAGGCTCCTGACTGCCGTAATGCAGGTAAGAGACCGATCCCTTCAGCCACGGAGCGAATTCATGATCGAGTTTGAAGGTACCCTGATCGGCGCGATCCTGCGTGCTGATGGAGTAGATGTAGTTGGCCGCGCCGTAAGTCGACGTCGGCTGATTGGGCTGCGGATAGTAAGACGCCAGTTTCAGGCCGATTGCACTGAGGCGGCTGGCAGGGATGATGTTGTTCGGGAAGGCAGTGCGGAGACCAGTTGAGGTATTCGTCGAGAGGGGATCGTACATCAGCCACTGGCTCTTCGAGGCCGTCAGGCTCTGCGAAAAGTCGCCGGCGCGTTCGGCCAGAGTAGGCACGGAGAGCGCGGCGCTGTTGGCGTCAAACTGACGGTAGCCCTCGGTGGTAACGAAGAAGAACGTCTTGTTGCGACCGTCGTAGATTTTCGGAATGCGCACCGGGCCGCCGAGTGAATCGCCGTAGTTCTTGAAGGTGGAATCCGCGATTGGCTGGCCGGCGCGGTTGGCGAAAAAGTTGTTCGCCAGCCAGTCTGTCTGACGAACGGCGCCAAACAGCGATCCATGCATGCGGTTCTGGCCGGAGCGGAGCGTGGTGTTGAAGACGCCGCCACCGGTGCGGCCCATTGAGGCGTCGTAGGTGTTGGCCTGCACCTTCATTTCACCCACGGACTCCTGATCGGGGATGATCACGGCGCGGTTGGTAGAGTCCGTGATCGATATACCATCCAGCGTGTAATTATTGGCCTGCACGGGGCCGCCGGCGATGGAAATCTGCGACGAACCGGTCTGGTCTTCCATGCGGGAGAACTTGGGATTGCCCGACCACACCACGCCTTCGCTGAGGCGGGCGAGAATGAACGGATTCCGTCCGAGGTTGGGCAGATCTTCGAGCTTATCGCGATCGATCACCGAACCGGTGGAAGCTTCCGAAGTCGTGAGCAGCTCTGCTTCGGCAGTGACGTCGACGGTTTCGGTCACCTGACCGACATCGAGTTTCGCATCCTGCGTCACCGAGGACTGAGTCGAGACCACAATGCCCTTCTGCTCGAGTTTCTTGAAGCCCGGGGCTTCAACAATGAGTGAGTATGTGCCCGGGTTGACCGCGGGGAAAGAGTATTCGCCTTTGTCATTGCTGACGGTCGTGCTGGTGAGCGATGTCGCCTGTTCCACCAGAGTGACCTTGGCGACCGGAATTACGGCGTCTTTGGGATCCGTCACACGGCCGCGCAGCGATCCCTGGAAGGATTGCGCCCAGACCATTGCGGTTAACAAAACGAATGAACAAACAAGTCGCATCGAAAAAGTCTCCTGGTTTTGGTTTCTTCCGCCCTGCGCATCTTGCAATGACAGAGCAGATCGGGCTCGACGGGGGAGAACTGGTCCGCGTGCGGACAATGCACGGCGGAAGCGTGAGGAAAGTCAGCGCACGAATACTGCGCGGTTAGGGGGACCCTGGCTGATGAAGTTCAGCGGTGAGTCGCCTGAGGCGACCGTTCACTACTGGTAAATAAGGGCGAAGCAGCTCAGGTCGTAGGAGCCGGAGAAAAGGAGATGGATCGCTGCAAGGCGTGTCTCCAAACTGAATATACAAATGTTACGCAATATATTGATTAATTGTCAACGAACTTCAGATTCAAAAAACGAATACAGGGAATAGGCAGACGCGAGAAGAGCCGGTAAGTTTATGCCGGCGAAGCAGTTACAAACGCAGAAACGCCCGGAACGCGCTGACTGGCGCGGTCCGGGCGTTCACGAGCCCCCTCTGATTTAACCGATTAACCGTTCGACGCAACCTTCGGCGGACCTTCGCTAACAACCTGACTCAGCGCGGCGTTGAACTTAGTCATCTCATCATAAGTTCCCACCGTCACGCGAATGTACTGCGGCCAGACATTCGCCCAGCGATTGGCGAGGTAAATCTTCTTCGCCTGCATCGCCGCGCCGACCTGAGTTCCGGTCATTCCCTTAACCGACATCATGAAGAAGTTGGAAACCGCGGGGGTGTAGGCAACGCCGAGCTTCTGCATGTGCTCGAAGGCCAGTTCGCGGTTCTTCCTGCAAATTCCGATGCGTTCCGGCATCACCGTTGCGTTCGCCTTGAGACTGGCCGCCGCGCATGCCATGGTCGCAACGGAAAGATTCCCGCCCCGATCAATGCCGGCGAGTTTCTGCAGGAGATCGGGACGCGCGTAAACGGCGCCCGCCCGCAGTCCGGCCATTCCATAAATCTTCGAGAAGGTGCGCAGAACGATGACGTCCTTGTCGGCTTTGACGAGGTCGGTCGACATGCTGTCGCGTCCCGAGAAGTGAATATAGGCCTCATCGATGATGAGCACCGAATCCTTGGGCTTATTCGCGAGGATGTATTCGAAATCCTTACGCGGCGTGAGTGTGCCGGTTGGATTGTTCGGATTGCAGATGTAAAATGCACCGGCGTTGGGGTCGGCCTTGATCATGGCTTCCACGTCGTGAGAATGGTCCTTACGAAGCGGCACCATGTTGATCTTGTTGCCCACTCCGCGTCCGCCACCCTGCCCATAGCCAGGGTTTCCCATAACCCAGCTGCGGGTGGGAGAAGTAAACGCAGGCATCAGACTGGCAAGCGCGGGACCCGAACCAGGATAGGCGGTGACGTAACCTGGCTTCACATCCTCTGTCGTCTGTAGCTGCGACATCAGTTCATTGTTGTCGCCGACCGGGCCGTAGCGCCACGCCAGCGACGTCACCTTCGAAGCCGCTTCCATGCCTTCTTTGGTGGGACCCATCGGATTTTCGTTCTGATTGATTACGACGGCATCGGGATCGACCGCGCGACCCCGGCCCCCTCCCAATCCGCCGGCAAAGCCGCCGCTGCCGCCGCGCGGGCCGCGTCCGGCCGGGGCCTGCGCCAACGCAAACTCATGGAAGAAGGGAAGGGCGGCCGCACCTCCGAGAGCGATTCGTGCGACCTGGCGGCGGTTATAGCCGCGATCAAGTAAGTCCTGCTGAACCTTGGGGGAAAGAGACATGTGTTGTAAGTTCCTCTGAGTCTGGTTAATAAGTGGAAATGCCCGGAACGCCTTTTCAAGCGTCCCGGGCATCGGGAGAAAGCGATTGCGGTCTAACCAGCCGAAGCGACAGCCTTCGGCGGTCCGTCTTTGACCACCTGAGCCAGCGCCGCGTTGAACTTCGTCATTTCATCGTGGGTTCCTACTGTGACGCGGATGTAGTCGGGCCATTCCGGCCACCGGTTTGCGCCTGCGAGGTGGATCTTCTTCGCAGTCATGGCTGTGCCCACCTGCGCAGCCGTCATCCCCTTGACCTTCATCATGAAGAAGTTGCCGACCGACGGGATGTAGCTGACACCCAGCTTATCCATCTGTTCGTAGGCCAGAGCGCGGTTCTCCTGATACACCTTGATGCGCTCCGGCAGCACGGTGGCATTTGCCTTGAGACTCGCCGCCGCACAGGCGCGGGTGCCCTGCGAGAGATTGCCCGGCCTCCCGAATTTGCCCAGCTGAGTGATCAGATCCGGGCGACCATAAGCGATGCCCGCACGGAGACC
The DNA here is from genome assembly GCA_048498815.1 of Acidobacteriota bacterium. Classification (GTDB taxonomy): domain Bacteria; phylum Acidobacteriota; class Terriglobia; order Bryobacterales; family Bryobacteraceae; genus BOG-234. The sequence continues at coordinate 64,947 of JBEHXG010000013.1, forward strand.
CGCCATGCCGTAGATCTTAGAGAAGGTACGGAGAACGATGACGTCCTTATCCGCCTTCACGAGATCGGTCGACATGTTGTCGCGCCCGGAGAAGTGGATGTACGCCTCGTCGATGACGAGGATCGCGTCCTTTTTCTTGTTGGCAAGGATGTACTCGAAGTCCTTGCGCGAAGTCAGAGTACCGGTCGGATTGTTGGGGTTGCAGATGTAGTAAACGCCCGCGTTCGGATCAGCCTTAATCATCGCTTCCACATCGTGCGAGTAATCTTTGCGAAGTGGAACTGAGATGGTTTTGCCTCCGCGTTCCCCATTGCGTCCTCCGCCGCCACTGCCGTACCCAGGTGAAGCCATTACCCAGCTACGCGTGGGCGAAGTGAACGCAGGATGGAGGTCAGCCAGCGCAGGGCCGGAGCCAGGGTAAATCTGGGAGTAGCCCGCGCCCGGCTTGAAGCCTTCCGTCGAGTCGACCAGATCCTCAAGAAGGTTATTGTCACCAGCCGGCGTATAGCGCCAGGCGAGCGGCGAAACCTTCGAGATCGCTTCCAGACCCTCTTTCGTCGGGCCCATCGGATTCTCGTTCGAACCGATGATGACAGCGTCCGGATCTACCGCGCCGCCTCCCCTGCGCCCACCGCCGCCACGACGGGCGGGAGCATCCGGATTCACGTCCTGCGCGAACGCGAACTCGTGGAACAAGGGCAGCACCGCCGCCGCGCCCAGAGCCACGTGCGCGATCTGACGCCGTGAGTATCCTCGGTTTTCTAAGTCCTTTATTGCATCTTTGCTCAGTGACATGAGTTGTGCTATCTCCTGATGGGTCTCGGGAGAATAGCGCCTCCCGGACTTAAGATTGGGGTTGAAGGTTGGAGGGGAACGCCGGGTAACTTGCGGCGCAACAAGAAGAAGAACTACCGACCGGGAGTTCGAGAGAGTACAGGGGAAGCAACGAAGCGTCCCGCAATGCTAAAACAGGGAATCCGGCGGTCAGGCCGGACTCCCCGGATCATAAAGCTTAACCGGCCTGCGCGACAGTCTTTGGCGGACCTTCTTTGATCACCATACCGAGCGCCGCGTTGAACTTGGTCATCTCTTCGTAAGTGCCCACAGTCACGCGGACCATCTCCGGCCATTCCTGCCAGACACGCCCAATCTGAACCTTGTGCGTGCGCATCGCCGTGCCAACCTGGTTTCCGGTCATGCCCTTTACTTCCATCATGAAGAAGTTGGTGCCGGAGTCGATATAGCGGACGCCGTTCTTCTGCAGGAATTCGAACGCAAGGTCGCGATTCTTCTTGTTGATCTCCAGCCGTTCCTTCATCAGGCTGGGACCGACCTTCATGCTGGCCGCGGCGCAGGCGGTCGCGGTAACAGGCATGAAGCCGGTACCACCGAACTGACTAATCTTCGCGAGAAGGTCGGGGCGGCCATAGGCCGCGCCGGCGCGCAGTCCGGCCATGCCGTAGATCTTCGAGAAAGTGCGCAGAACAACGACGTCCTTGCCGGCCTTCACCAGATCGGTCGACATGTTTTCCGGGCCCGAGAAGTGCACGTAAGCTTCATCGATGATGAGCACCGCATCCTTCTTCTTGTTGGCCAAAATGTATTCGAAATCCTTGCGCGGCGTTAGCGTGCCGGTCGGGTTGTTCGGGTTGCAGATATAGTAAGCGCCCGCGTTGGGATCGGCCTTGATCATGGCTTCTACATCATGCGAGTAGTCCTTGCGAAGCGGCACAGGAATCGACTTGTTGCCGAGCCAGGCAGTAGCGTGGCTTCCGTAACCGGGAGCGCCCATCACCCAGCTGCGGGTAGGCGACGTGAACGCCGGCACCGCATTGGCGAGCGGGATGCTCGAACCAGGGTACGCGGTCACATGATCCTGCGGAACGTTTTCCGTGCTGGCGAGAAGTGAATTGAATTCGAGATTGTCACCCTGCGGGTTGTAACGCCAACCCATCGGCGCAACCTTGACGAGCGCTTCAAGCCCCTCTTTGCAGGGGCCCATGGGATTCTCATTCGAAGTGATCACGACCATTTCGGGATCGTACGGCTGCCGGGCACCGCCGCCGGCTCTGCCGCCGCGTCCACTGCCACCGGCCGGGGCCTGCCGGACCTGCAGTGCCTGCTGCGCCATGGCGAATTCATTGAAGAAAGGAATCGCGGCTGCGGCGCCCATCGCTACTTTGGCGATTGCGCGGCGCGAATATCCTCTCTCAAGCAGATCGTTCGTGACCTTCGGGCTAAGTCCCATGTACGTGAAGTCTCCTGGAGTGACACCACTCCTGTGTGATTTCTGTGAAATTAAAATTTTGGGGATTAGCGTCGGGAACCTGCGACGCCGTAGTTGAAGGGCTGCCAACCAGGAGCCCCGGGGAGAACTTGCCGCGCTGCGTGGCGGCTCGTTTTAAGATTTACTTATACCGCTAGATCGCATCATAGCGGCAACGCCTGCACATGTCAAGTTGAATAACGCTCGATTTTGCGGGAGCTATCCGAAATCTTCCAGAAATGTTTTGAGTCGATAACTGCGGCTCGGATGGCGAAGCTTTCTTAGCGCCTTGGCTTCGATCTGGCGGATGCGTTCGCGCGTCACCGCAAAACTCGCGCCGACCTCTTCGAGCGTATGCTCGCTGCCATCTTCGAGGCCGAAACGCATGCGGATGATCTTCTCTTCGCGCGCGGACAAGCTTTTCAGCACCTCCGCTGTCTGGTCATGCAGGTTCACATTCACCATCTGCTCGGCGGGTGAGAGGTGGGCATGATCCACGATGAAATCGCCAAGATGCGACTCCTCCTCCTCGCCTACCGGCGTCTCAAGCGACACCGGCTCCTGCGCGATTCGCATCGCTTTACGGACTTTGTGGACCGGAATCCCCATACGCTCGGATAGTTCCTCATTCAGCGGCTCGCGTCCGAGTTCCTGCACCATGAGGCGCGTGGTGCGGATGAGCCGGTTGATCGTTTCAATCATGTGTACCGGAATCCGAATTGTCCGGGCTTGATCCGCAATGGCGCGCGTGATGGCCTGACGCACCCACCATGTGGCATAGGTCGAAAACTTGTAACCTCGCCGATACTCGAATTTCTCCACGGCCTTCATCAGGCCGATGTTACCTTCCTGAATGAGATCGAGGAACTGCAACCCGCGATTGTTATAACGCTTGGCGATGCTTACAACCAGCCGAAGATTGGCTTCGATTAGTTCCTGGCGCGCGCATTCCGCCTCATGATCGGCACGAGTTACCTGTTCGAGCGCACGCCGTAACTCCGTGGACGGAGATCCGTACTTATCTTCCAGATTCTTTATCGCGTCGGTCAGTTGCCGTTGCTCGCGGCGCAGTTCACGGAGCATCTCGGCTTTGCCTGTAGCGGCTTCAATCGCGCGATGATTACGCGCGATCTGCTGCTCCACCGGTTTGACCTCGCTGACCGCGCGACGCAGAGCCACGATCAGCGAATTCACCGCCGCATGCTGCAACGGCATCGCACAGACTTTGCGTGAAATCTCAACCGCCAGGCGCGCCAGTTCCCAGCGCAGGCGGCGATTCTGCTTTGGCTTGCTCTGGCGCGGCACTGCCACCAGCCGCTGACGCATCTGCAGAAAGCGCTGCCGCATGGCAGCGAGCTTCTCGCAATCCGCAATCATTACGTCAACGGCTCCGCGATCCTGGGTGTTTATTGGTGCGAAATCATCGGGCTCGGATTCATTTTCCGGATCCACGTCGGAGTCGCTGATCTGGAGCACAGCGCGCGGCTCGATCGTGCCGCTGCGCAGATCCGCACCGAAGCGAATCACTTCCTGAATGGCAACCGGACACCGCGACAGTGTGCGGCGCACCTTACGCTGTCCGCGCTCAATGCGACGCGCAATCCCGATCTCGCCTTCCCGGTTCAGCAGTTTCACCGAGCCCATTTCGCGCAGATACTGCCGGACGGGGTCGTGCGTTTTATCGAATTCTACGTCGAGAAGTTCATCCTGCTCGTCGAGCAGTTTATCGTCAAGCAATACGCCATCGGTTGACGCGTCATCGTTATCCTGTGGCAGTATTTCGGGTTCATCGTCGTAGAGTGCAAGCGATCCGTCCCTGCTGACCTGAGCAAGCGCGTCGACGGCCTCAAAGTTGTCTTCCGCCACGGATTCGATCCCCCAACCGTCTCGTGCGTCAACCGGCGATGATAATGGCTTCATTGTACAACTGGACGGAAACCCGGTGCGGGGCCCTTCACAGTGTGTCAGGGGTGTCAGAAACGTTGCAGTTTTCAGCTACGACTTAATGGCGTTGGCCAGTTCATTCATGAGACGCAGGGCTTCGTCGAAGCGCCCTTCGCGCTCGGCCTGTTTGATCCGCGACTTCAGATCGCGCTCCGATTCCGCATGAAGGTCGCGATGCCACGCGGCGATGCATGCAAGGCCGTCTTCGAGCGTGGATTCCGCAGTTGCAGCCTCGAGGACAATAGCTTCCAGCAACGTCTGCTGCGTGTTGGAAAGCCGTTCATGGACGGCAACAAAACTGACGTCCTGACCGTCATCATGCATGGCGATGATGGTTTCGTATATCGGACCTGTGTCGCCTGAACGCGGAGCCGGCACGTCGCGCAGGGCGCCGATCAGTTGGGGACGAGCATCCGCGTTCGCCAACAACAACGGCAACAATATGCGGTCAGTGGCATGTCCCGCCGAAACCTTTTTTGGAGCCGGGCCGCGCTCCACGCGATCCGCGGCCAGCTTGCGGAAATGATCGAGGACCAAACCGCGTTCCACGCGCAGATACGCAGCCATATCCTCGACAACCGCTAAACGCTCCAGCTTGTTATCGATCCCCTGAATCGCCGGCAGCAGCGATTGAAACGCATCCATGCGTCCCTGCGGATCGTGCATGTCGAACTTCGTGCGTGCGCGGTCTGCGAGCCAGTAAAAATACGACTTTGCGTTGTCAACGCGCGTTCGGTAAGCTTCAGCGCCATACCTGCCGCAATACTCATCGGGATCGAGCCCCTCGTCGAGTTCCACAACACGCACACGCATACTCTCATTGAGCAGCAGCCTGATGGATTTTTCAGCTGCGTTCGAGCCCGCGGCATCCGGATCGAAGTTGAGATTGAGATTCTGCGAGTGCCGTTTCATCGCACGGATCTGATCCGTGGTCAGCGCGGTACCGCAGGATGCTACTGCTTCCACTACCCCTGCCTGCGTGGCGCCGATCACGTCCATGTAGCCTTCCACAAGCACGACGCGATCTGCCTGCATTGCAACCTTTTTGGCGCGATTCAGATTGTAGAGCACCTGAGACTTCTTGTAGATTTCGGTTTCCGGCGAATTGATGTACTTCGCTTTTTCCTCCGGGTCGAGCGCGCGGCCCCCAAATGCAATGATCTTTCCCGATTCGCTGTGAATCGGGAACATCAGCCGATTGCGAAATCGATCATAGAGCGAACCATCTTCGCGTCTCCCCACGAGGCCAGAAACTTCAATCTGCTCTTTGCTGAACCTTCGGCTTTCAAATATCCGCGCCAGACGCCCGCCCGCGTCGGCAAGGCCAAGGCCAAACTCCTGAACCGACTCGCCAGTGACTCCGCGCCGCTTCAGGTAGGCACGCGCGGCGGCGCCATTGCTACCCGCCAGGTTGTCACGAAAGTGATCTGCCGCGATCTCGTGCATCTCGTAAAGGGCTGCGCGGAGCTTCGTCGCCTCATCGCTGATAAGCGACTGCCTCGGCATGGGAATGCCGCTCTGCTCAGCGAGCTTCTTCATCGCTTCGTAGAACGTCAGTCCCTCAATCATCATCACGAAGCTGAAAACATCGCCCCCGGCGCTACAGCCAAAACACTTAAAGTACTGATGTTCGGTGTAGATCGAAAACGAGGGAGTCTTCTCGTTGTGAAACGGACACAGTCCGGTATAACGGTTGCCGATGCGGCGCAGGCGGACGTAGTCGCCCACCACCGACACAATATCGAGCTGCGACTTGAGCTGACTCTTAAAGTCCACGCACTGCTATTATCGCTTTGCATGCGTGAAGAGGAAGTTTACGGGGCGATCGGCGAATACGGATTCCGGAAGCTGGTCGCGGCGTTCTACCGCCAGGTTCCGAATGACGAGATTCTGGGAGCCATGTATCCCAAAGATGATCTGGAGGGCGCCGAATACCGCATGCGCACCTTCCTCATCGGCCGTTTTGGCGGGCCTCCAACATATATAGAAGAGCGCGGCCACCCCCGCCTTCGTATGCGCCACCTGCCGTTTAAGGTGGATCAGGCTGCGCGCGATCGCTGGATGCAGGTTATGTCCAATGCGCTTGACGAAGCTCAGCTTCCGCCCGAAGCGGCGGACACGCTGCGGGCGTTCTTCGATGGCATGTCGTCGTTTATGATTAATAGCTGAAATGCCCGATAATAGCTTCGATGTCGTGTCTGAAATCTCACTGCCGGAAGTGAACAATGCCATCCAGCAGGCGATGAAGGAAATTACCACCCGATACGATCTGAAAGACTCGAAGTCCGGCATTGAGCTGAATGAGAAGGACAAGAAAATCATTCTCACGAGTGCGGGCGATTATCAGCTGAAGGCCGTCACCGAAATCCTGCAGGGCAAGCTGGTAAAGCGCGGCGTGCCGCTCAAGAACTTCACTTATGGCGTGGTGCAGCCCGCGGCGGGCTCATCAGTGCGTCAGGAAGTTACGTTGCAGCAGGGCATCCCCACTGAAAAAGCAAAAGACGTGGTGAAGAAGATCAAAGACAGCAAACTGAAGGTGCAGGCTTCGATTCAGGGCGAAGTCGTGCGTGTGGCGGGTAAGGACCGCGATACGCTTCAGCAGGCCATCGCGCTCATTAAGGGCAGCGATTTCGGCATCGATATTCAGTTTACGAATTTCCGCACAAATTAGGCGCTGCACGGACTGCTATGGCGCGCCGCATCGAATCGCATTTTGTGGCCGGGCCGGCGGGTCGGCTTGAGGCGCTGCTGGAAGAACCGGAAGATCAGGATCCGATCGAGGCCTGCCTTGTCTGCCATCCGCATCCTTTGTTTGGCGGAACCATGCACAATAAGGTGGTCTATCGGATCGCGCGCGGACTGCGCCGTGCCGGATGCGTGGTGCTGCGCTTCAATTTTCGCGGCGTCAATCTAAGCGAGGGAACGCATGACAACGGCGTTGGCGAAATGGAAGACGCCCGCGCGGCGCTCGATTTTCTTCGCGAACGCTATCCGGCGCTCTCTTATTCCATCGCGGGATTCTCCTTTGGATCGCGAGTAGCGCTGCGACTGGGTTGCACGCTCCTGGAGCCTCGTCCGCGAAGGGTAATCGCGGTCGGATTTCCGACGAAGATTGGCGATTTCACCCATCTGAACGGCTGCAGCTTGCCCAAGTACTTCATGAATAGCACCGAAGATGTGTATGGTCCGCGCCCCGAGGTCGAAGCTGCGTTTGCCGGATTCGCTGAGCCCAAAAGTCTGCGATTCATCGAAGCCGGGGACCACTTCTTTGCCGGCTCCCTCGACCAGCTCGAAGCCGCTATCATCGAGCTTCCCTGACTCCTGATAAAATTGAGTTTTCCCCCAAACAAAGGAGGCGGAATGGCTCAAATCGCGCGGCGCAAATCGGTCGCGGTTAACGTTGGCGGCATCAGAGTCGGCGGTTCGAATCCGATCGTCGTACAGTCTATGACGAATACGGATACGGCCGACGTGCAGTCCACCGTCAATCAGACGATGGCGCTCGCACAGGCGGGTTCTGAGCTGGTGCGCGTGACCGTCAACACTGAAGCTGCAGCCGCCGCCGTGCCGAAGATTGTCGAGACGCTCGATAAGTTCGGCGTCCGCGTCCCTATCGTTGGCGACTTCCACTACAACGGCCATTTGCTGCTGAAGAAGTATCCCGACTGCGCCCGCGCTCTGGCGAAGTATCGCATCAATCCGGGCAACGTCAACATCGGCAAGAAGCACGATGACAATTTCCGCACCATGATTGAGGCCGCGATCGAATACGGCAAGCCGGTGCGCATCGGAGTGAACTGGGGCTCGCTCGACGGTGCTCTGCTCACACGCATGATGGATGAGAACAATCTTCTGCCGGAGCCGAAGGATGCTCGCGAAGTTACCCTTGAAGCGATCGTGGTGAGTGCTCTGAACTCCGCTGAAGCCGCTGTCCGCTATGGCCTGCCGAAGGATCGGATTATCCTCAGCGCAAAGGTCAGCGCGGTTCAGGATCTGGTGGACGTATATCGTTCACTCGCCGCACGCAGCGACTTCGCTCTTCACCTCGGGCTCACGGAAGCCGGCCTCGGTGCGAAGGGCATCGTGGCGACCACCGCCGCGCTCTCCATCTTGCTGCAGGAAGGTATCGGAGATACCATCCGCGCTTCACTCACCCCGCTGCCCGGAGGAGATCGCACCGAAGAAGTCATCGTCAGCCAGCAGATCCTCCAGTCGCTTGGAATTCGCAGCTTCACTCCGCAGGTGACGGCATGCCCTGGTTGCGGCCGCACCACCAGCACGTTCTTCCAGGATATGGCGGATCAAATTCAGACCTACCTTCGCGAGAGCATGCCCGCATGGAAGGAACGCTACGCCGGTGTGGAGACCATGAAGGTCGCAGTGATGGGCTGCATCGTAAATGGACCGGGCGAATCGAAGCACGCGAACATTGGCATCTCACTGCCTGGCACCTTTGAAGAGCCTGTGGCGCCGGTCTATGTCGACGGCCGTCTTTCCGTTACTTTGCGGGGCGATTCCATCGTCGCCGAATTCATTGACATTCTGAACGGCTACGTCGATTCGCACTACGCCGCCGCCGAAGATACCGTGGCTGTCTGATCGGGACCATGCCTCGCTACTTCACGGTTCGAGACGCACGTGCGGCGCTTGCCGCCGTTGGCCGCGATATCCGCGATGCCGTACACGCGAAGTCCCGTTACAAAGAAGCCGAAGATGCGCTGCAGGAACTCAATCAGCGCATTCTGATGCGCGGTGGTATTGCGGTGGACACCGCATCCGCTCAGGCATGGAAGTCGCAGCGCGAGTCCGGCGCCCAGGCGCTGAAGAACGCGCTTGCCCGCATTGAAGATCGTGGCGTATTGGTAAAAGATCTCGACGTGGGGCTGATCGATTTCCCCTGCCTCTATCGCGGACACGAGGTCTACCTCTGCTGGCGCATGGACGAAGCCGACATCGATTTCTGGCACGGAACCGACGAAGGCTTCGCCGGCCGCAAGCTGATTGACGACGAGTTTCTGTCTAACCACTCCGGCGATCCTTCGTAGATCGACGCGTCGCTACTTTCATTTCGCGATGAACTCTTTGTAAGCGTTCTCGGCCATGCGGCTGAGGAACCCGAGGCCGGCGCGAATGCAGGCATCGCTCGCGTGCGCCTCGCTATCGGGGCGCCACTGGTTCGAGAGAAAGCTGCTGCCGGGGATCGCAAGGAATCTGGAATACGCCGGCATGACTTTACCCTTTCGATTGCGTGCCATAAAGGTCATGGCAATGACGTGAGAGAGCCTGCCTTTGAAGGTGAGCCCGTCGGTCCGTTCATAGCGAGGATCTTCACCCCAGAGCGCGCCGAAGCCCGCTTCCATGGAACTCTTGACACCGTAGTTCGCAGTAATCATCCCCGTGCGCTTCGCAAAACCACTCCAATGCGGTCCGTACTCCTTTGGCGAATTCACAAAGGTGTATGCGGCGCCCAGTGCCACATTTTCCGCGAGTGAATCCGGCGCCAGGTTTTCGTCCACCAGCCACCGGGCACGTATCGCAGTACTCAAGGGCGGAAGCGCGTTCTGCGCCGCCGCGACTGCGCAGAATATCAGCGCAGTCGTGGCAGTGGATAGCCATCGAAACATGAAGTCCCAATGGTAGCGCAGGCGGCAAGTCTCTATTTCACGGTCAGGACGGACGTATTGCTCGCTACACCATTCTGCGAGACCGCCAGATTGTATGTTCCCGATGCCAGCGTTTGCGGCACCTGGAAGTTGATCTGATAAAGTCCGGCAAGGGTCGGCGTCAATCCCGCAAACGCTACGGGAATCGACAAACCGTTCAGCGAAAGCGTCGGCTGAGACGTAACCGTCGCCGGAGGATTCGATGGAGAGGCCGCACCACTGGCAACCGAAGCGGTCGTTGGCCCCATGCCAGTGAGGTAGATCACCACGTACTCGCCCCGGACCGCGGGCGCGGTTGCGGTAATCAGCGAACCGTCCTGGTGCTGCGCGATGACGGTGCCGGAAGCATCCTGAAGAACCGCAGGCGCACCGGAAATAAGTTGTATCGTCTGCGGAGTGGAAAGCGCACCGCTCTGGCTGATCACGACCTGATAGCTTCCGCCGGAAGTCAACTCAAACGGAACCTGCGCGTTGATCTGTCCCGGGCTGGCATAGTAGAGCGGCGCGTTCAATCCGCCAATCTGCACAGATGTCCCGTAGAGGGAAGTGGGCAGCGGGAACGCTGTCGGCGCGCTCGTCACCGAGGCAAGAGAACCGCCGTAAATCTGCACGATCCCGCCCGGCGCAAGCGCCGCTCCAACCTGTGAGTTGAAGATATCACTGATTCCATTCGCGGCGAGCACCGGCACTGCGTTCGGCGTCACCTGCCCTGAGATCGTAGTCGACACCGGGGAGTAACCGCCGTCGCTCGCAGTGAACGTGATCGTGAGATTCGGGGAAGCCGTCCGCGGAGTCCATGTGCCGGAGTAGGTTCCTGTTGCCGGATTCACGAGCGAAAGTGTCAGTGCCGGATCGCCGTTGGAGAATGTGGCGGTAATCTGCGCGTCCGTAACGGGCGATCCACAGCTATCGTAGAGCACGATATTCAGCGGCGAAGGCCAGCCCGCGGCTACGGAAAAGTTGCTCGCAAGACCCGTTTCCGTGGGTGCCAGCACAGGGCCGGAACACTTCGGAGCTGCAGCATCACCATGTATCCCGCCGCCCCGCAGCGATGCGCTGAGCGCAGGCTGCACAATCATCGTAACGTTCACGCTGCGCATAGATGCTCCACCAAGTGAAACATTGATGGCGCCCGCGTAGACGCCGGTCTTCATCGAACCGGGCGTCACCGTAACTGCGATCTGACCAGGCGTCGCGGAGGACGCCTGACCAGCGGCGCCGGATATGGATAGCCACTGACTTCCATCTGTAGCCACCTGGTACGTCAGTGGAGCAATGGATCCGACATAGACCATCACCGTTTGTGGAGTAGCCGTGGCTCCGCTCGTTGTCAGGAACACAAGCCCCGCAGGCTCCGGATCGGGAGCCGGTGCAGCGCCCGTCTGAGCTACCGTCAAAATCACCTGATAGTCGAGCGGGCTGTTTACCACGCCGGAGGAGACGACGCGAATCGTTCCGTAGTATGAACCCGGCGCCAGCGACGCCGCAGCCGCGGCATTAATTGAATAGCCAACGGTTCCTGGAGTATTCGGAGAGGCAGTGCCACTACCACCCCCGCTGAGCCAGGTCGCGCCGGGCTGGACTGTTGCCGAATAAGAAGCAGTACCCGAGGAAACGCTGACAAGGAAGCTGCCGGAGGAATTACCCGGCGCTCCGCCCTGCGTCATCGCAAACTGCGCGCCAGCGGGGCCAAGCGTCATCGTGGATGCACCGGAAATGAGCAGCGTCACGGGAATACTGGCGTTGCCTGCTGAAGACGTCACGCTCAGGGCCGTCGTGTAGTACCCCGGCTGGAGTCCCGTCGGGTTCGCAGTAATTGTCACAGATGCGGGAGATCCTGGCGCGACGGCCGCCGGCACACTGCCAACGGAAAGCCACGTTGCACCTGCGGTTACCGCGCTTACCGCGAGCGATCCACCGCCTGTGTTCGAGATCGAAAGCGGCACCGTGGATGCTTGCGGACTCGACGCGAGCGCGCTGAAGGAAAGCAGCGGCGTTCCTACCGAAAGCCGGGGCGACAACGCAGTTACTGTGAGGGTAACCGCGACGCTCTTGGCGCGTCCGGTGCACGGATCGGACGTGCAGACGATCTGCACAACGCCGGAATACGGTGAACCTGCCGCGCTCTGAGAAAGGGCGGCGTTGTTCAGAGAAATTGAGACGGTTCCTGGCGTACCGTTCGACCCGCCTACCGTGAGCCAGGGTACCGAAGCTGTCGCGGTATAGCTCAGTGCCTGAGAAGCAATAGCCGAGCTAACCGGAATCGTCACCGGCGTCGGAATCGTATTCGTGCCGGAAGCAAGCGAGAACGATGCGCTGGCAACTGGCAGTACCAGATCCGCAAAAGCGCTCTCGATCTGACCGGTTACGTCCTGCGTTGCAGTAGCGGGTGTGGCTTCGGAATCCGTCACACGAAGAGTGAACGCGAAGTTACCAGTCGTAGTGGGCGTACCGCTGATAATGGAATCCGTGAGAGTAAGACCTGCAGGCAGCGAGCCTGCGGTAACCGCGAACGTGTACGGCGCGATGCCGCCGTTCGCTGTGAGAATCTGCAACGGATACGCGATTCCCGCCATACCCGTCGGGAACGCCGCGGACGAAGTGATCTGCAGCGGAGCTGGTTGCGCGTTCAGGGTAACCGATCCGTTTACGTGTGCACCCGCCGTGTCCGTCAGCTGAACGCCGAAGGTGAATGGGCCCGCCGTCGTGGGTACACCGGAAACCGTTCCGCTCGAACTCAGTCCCAGACCGGGCGGCAACTGTCCGCCGCTGAGTGCCCACGTGTAGCCGGGCGTACCACCACCCGCGCTCAGCGTCTGCGAATACGGCTGCGTCAGGTACGCATCCTGCAACGATGACGTCAGGAGGGTAAGCGTGACAGGTGCAGGGCCGGTGATCGTTATCGGATACGTTCCCGATGCGGCAACGCCCTGTGAATCCGTTACACGAACCGAAACCGTATAACTGCCTGCATTGACAGCCTGTCCGGTCAGAGTTCCGGCCGCAAAGATGATTCCTTTCGGCAAGCCTGAGGCGGAGTACGTGTACGGACCGACACCCCCGACGGCCAGAATCGATCCGGAATACGCAGCTGTAGTTGAGCCCGAAGACAAGCTGCCCGACAGGCCAAGAACCGAAAGACTGAGCGATAACGAGGCCGATCCATTGGCCGAATCCGTGACCGTGAGCTGAGTGCTGAAGTTGCCCGCTTGCGATGCAGTTCCGCGGACATTACCGCTGGCATCGACCGAAAGACTGCTGCCGGCGGGAAGCGACCACTGATAAGGCGGAATTCCGCCGGCAGCGCTGAAGCTGACCGAGATTGAACCACCGACCGGTATATCGCCAAGATTGCTGCTGCCATTCAGCGCAAGCGGCGAGACTGCAGGGTTGATCAGGAGACTTAGCGTGGCATTAGCCGATGCACTGCCCGCGGTGACTGTAAGACTCACGGAGAACGTACCGGCTGCTGTCGGCGTTCCGGTAATCGTTCCGTTGGGGTTCACGGTAAGCCCGGCCGGCGCGCTACCGCTCCAGGTGGACGCGCCCGTACCACCCGACGCGCTCAGAGTGGCCAAGTAAGCTTGACCCACCTGACCGGCGCTCAGGATTGTTGTATTGATCGTAAGGCTCGGAGCGGGCGCGATGACGAGACTGAGAGAGGCGTTACCAGAGCCTGCGCCCGCGGTAACCATCAGGTCAGCCGTAAAGGTGCCGGCAGTTGTTGGCGTGCCGGTAATGGTTCCGTTGGAATTAACGGTGAGGCCCGCGGGAGCGGTTCCGCTCCACGTGTACCCACCCGTTCCTCCCGTAGCCGCAAGCGTCGCCGAATAGGCCTGTCCCACCTGGCCGTTACTCAGACTCGTAGTAGTGATTGTCGGATTCGCCGCTGAGGTAACGATCAGACTAAGGGTTGCATTCGCGGAAGCCGCTCCCGCAGCCACTGTCACGCTCACAGAGAATGTTCCCGCCGTCGTCGGCGTGCCCGTGATCGTACCGTTCGCATTCACCGTAAGTCCGGCAGGAGCAGTGCCGCTCCAGCTATAGCTACCCGCGCCACCCGCTGCGACCAGCGTTGCGGAATACGCTTGCCCCACCTGAGCATTACTTAGCGTGGAAGTCGAAATAGTAAGCGTTGCCGGGGCCACAACGAGGCTAAGCGTCGCGTTCGCGGAACCTGCACCCGCAGTCACGGTCACACTGACGGAGAAAGTTCCCGCCGCAGTCGGAGTGCCGGTAATTGTGCCGTTCGAATTGATAGTAAGGCCCGCCGGCGCCGTGCCGCTCCAGCTATAGCCGCCCGATCCGCCGCTCGCCGCCAGCGTTGTCGAATAAACCTGCCCCACCTGGCCATTGCTCAGCGTCGACGTCGTAATCGTCGGATTAACAGGAACGGCGGCATTCACAATCACACTGCCCGCACTGGAAGTACTCGCGCTGAACGAGGAGTCGCCGCCATATGAAGCAGTGATGCTGTGCGTCGCCGCGCTGAGTGACGAAGTGGCGAACGTCGCTACTCCGCTTCCATCCAGCGTTCCGCTTCCAATCGAAGCCGCGCCTTCGATGAACATCACCGTTCCGGTCGGCGTAACCGTGCCGGATGCGGGTGTAACCGTGGCCTGCAGTGTAACGGATTGCCCGGTCGTCACCGGATTCGGCGTGGCCGAAAAAGTAGTTGTGGTGCTGATGAGGGTCGGCGACGGAGTCGCCGACGCGGCATTCAGAGAGAAGTTCCCGAACCCGAGCGCCACATTTTCATATAGCCCAACCTGACCGCTCGTAAAGGTCGCGTTGCTGCCACTCAAGAGCGCCTTTGACGTATTGCCGTCCAGATAAACCGAATAGACGTTGCCGATCACAACGATATCGAAAGCGTGAGCCGCCGCAGTCAGCGCCACGCTGGTTTTGTCCGAATAAACGCCATTCTGAACCACGCTGAAAAATGCCGTGCCACTGGAAGGCTGGATTTCAAAAAGCATGCCGCTGATACCGATGCCGGTGCCTGCGGCGTCCGTGGCGCGCAGCCAGACGCCTCCATCTCCATTTATTGCGCTCGTCGTGAAATGAACCGAGAAATCCCCCAGTACATTCGGCAACAGTGAATGCGCGTTAGTCGGGCTCTTTTGCGGACTCGCTGCATCGTAAACGCCATCCAAAGCGCTCCAGTTGCCCACTTCGTTCAGCCAGGAAGAGCTCGCGGCGGGAGTGAACGTGTCGGAAAAAATGTTGTTGAACACGCCCTGATTCAGATTGGCGGACGTGGCTGTGTTGCGGTTCGCATCGCCGTTGTAAGTTGCGGTGATCACATGCGTTCCTGCGGTCAGCGCCGTGGTCGTCAACGTCGCCGCATTGGAGGCAATCGTGACGGGCGTTCCCAGTTGCGTGGCTCCATCGAAGAAGGTGACCGTGCCGGTGGCGCCAGTCTTCGCCGTAAATGTAATCGACCCGCCCGGCAGCGGCGGAACAGGCGCGCTCGTGCTCAGTGTCACTGTCGGCGTGCTCTTCGTAATCGTGAAAGCAAATGGCGTGGACGTGCTCCCGGCATGAAGATTGTCCGTTGTCGTAAACTGCCCCGTGATCGAATAGACGCCTGCTGCCTGGCCGGCGATAGAAAAGACCGCCGTGCCGCTGCTCACCGTGACGGTTCGCAAAAGCGTTGAACCGTTGTAGAACTGGACAAATCCTGTGGCGGTCGAAGGAGTCACGGTTGCCGTGATCGAGGCGGCGGTTCCGAATGTTGTCGGGTTGGTCCCGGCCGTCTGCGTCAGCGCGACAGAACTCGGCAGGCCGGTGATCGTAACGAAGACGCTGCCACTGACCGAATTGCTCTTACTATCGGCAACGCGGATGTTCAGCGATCCGCCGAGTGTATCAGTCGGGGTGCCGCTTAAAAGACATCCGGCCGGAGTAAACGTCATTCCGTTCGGTGGCGCACCACTGTTCACCGTGCAGCTATACGGCCCGGTTCCGCCGGTCACGACGGCCACTTGTCCGTAATCGACGCCGACCGTCGCAACAGGCAGCAGATTTGCATTAATGATCGAAAGGGGCACCTGAATCACCAGGGTCTGCGTGGAGCTCACCCCAATCTGCGGCGGGGTATCGCTGTCCGTAGCCTGGATCGTGTAGGTGTACGTTCCTGCCGATGTCGGCGTACCCGAGATCACACCGGTAGCCGTGTTGATCGTGAAAGGAGGTGTGCCCGGAGGGAAGGACCCGCTCCCGATGGAATACGTGTAAGGCCCAATGCCATTGGCTGCGGTGCAAGTGTTGCTAAAACCGGATCCCGTGTTGTAGAGAGGGGCAAGCGCGAAACAGCTCACCGTCGGAACAGGCGCGCTGCCGGCCAGAACCTGAATGTTCCCGGCCGAACCGAAGCCAACCACCAGGCTGCCGCGTCCATCGCCGCCGGTGAAGTTTCCCGCGGCAATAGCCGTGGGCGTGCCGGCAACATTGAAGTTCGTATTGCCCACCAGCAGGCCGGACCCGTTGTTGTAAAGAACGATCACCCGCGAATCCGGGGAGTCAGTCACCGCCACATCGAGCGCTCCATCACTATTGAAGTCCCCAACAACAAGTACGCCGGGCTGATTGGCGGTCGTAAATACGTTGCCGGTGGTGACCCCGCCCGCGCCATTGCCGAAATACAGCGTGACCTGGCCAGGGCTCGTGAAGATGCTGGCGTTGCTCCAGACAATATCGATATTCCCGTCGCCGTTGAAGTCACCTGCGCTTACGGCCGTCGGCAGTCCGGAGTTCGTACTCTTCGTGGGTGTGCCAAAGGTGCCGTCACCATTTCCGAGAGCCAGATTCAGATTGCCATGCGCGTCAAGAATCACGAGATCGGAAAGTCCATCGTTGTTGAGATCGGTAACCGTCGTGAATACATTGCCATTCAGCGTGGTTCCCGCAACGGCAGCAGGAGTTCCGAAAGTGCCGTCTCCGTTGCCAATCAGCGTATACGAACTTGCAGATCCGCCCACCAGCAGGTCGGGCATTCCATCTGTGTTTAAATCGCCGATGCTGACCGAGACGTAAGCCCCGCTCGTCGGAATCGCACTACCGAATGAACCGTGCCCGCTGTTCATCAGCACTTCAATGCCAACGCCGGTAACCACAGCCAGATCGGGCGCGCCATCCGCATTGAAATCGCCGGCAGCCATTGAAGTCCCGGGGCTTCCCGTGGTGGCATAGAAAATCGCGGGCTGAAATGTGCCATCGCCATTGCCAAAGAGAACCTCAACTCCATTCGCGCCCGTAGCCGAAGTAACTGCGGCAATATCGTCCTTACCGTCGCCGTTGAAGTCTGCAACCGCAACAGCCGTCGCGTTGGGGAACGTGGCGGGCGAAGCCGGATACGTAACGGGAGTCTTGAAGCCGCTTTGATGGATCGTCACAACAGTCTTCGCAACCACCGCAGAAACGCTTCCACCGGAAGTCTGAGCACCGGAGTATAGTGCCCGAAGCCTACGCGCGCCCGGCCCGATTCGCGTAGTCGTCAGCGAAGCCGTACCCGCCGAAGTCACAGGCGCGCTGCCCAGTAACGCCCCGCTGTCGAAAAAGTCGACCAGCCCGTAAGGCGCGCTCGAAGGCCCCGAGGTAACCGTTGCTGTCAGTGTCACCTGTTGGCCGTACACAGGCGATGCAGGAGTCACGCCACTGAGGGTGACTGTCGTCGCGGAGCCGTGAACCGTTTCGGTTAACACGGCCGAGGTGCTCCCGCCATAGTTGGCGTCGCCAGGAAAACTGGCAGTCAGTGCGTAGTAACCGACGGTGGGATAGCTGGTCTGCAGGGTGGCAACGCCATTGGTGATAGCGCCGGTGCCGATCACCGTTGCCCCCTGGTAGAACGTCACCAGTGCCGTGCTCGAAATCAGTGTGGAATTCGCTTTCACCGTCGCGGTCAGAGTGATCGGTTGATTGAGGGTTGTTGGATTGGCTGACGAGGTCAGCGTAGTCACTGTACCAGGAATGACGGTTTCCGTCACACTGTTGGAAGCCGGCGAAGAGAGGAAGTTTGCGTCACCAAGATAAACCGCTGTCAGCGGAACGGAACCGCTGGGCAGTCCGCCGGTATAGTTCAGAATGGCCTTGTTCGGATTGCCTCCACTGACCGCCGCGGTACCCAGCGGTGTGCTGCCGTTTCGGTAAAATGCCACGCTGCCCGTGGCGCCGGTCGTTACTGTCGCGGTCAGCGTCAGTGGCTGGGTCGTGCCAACGGTTGTCGGTGTGACGGAAAGCGACGTAGTCGCGGATGCCTTGATCACGTTATGCTGCACCGGATAAAGCGTTGTGCTCGGACCATAAGCGCTTCCGCCGTTGTAAGTGGCCGTGATGTTAGCACCATTCGTTGAGGTGAATCCGATGGCCGTCGTGGTAAGACTCACAGTCGTTGGACTTCCCGCAGTAGTAATCGTGGCCGTACCCAGACTCACACCGTTCGAATAAAAGGTCACCGTGTCGCCAACGCTTGCGGTGTTATAGATCGTGGCTGTCAGTACCACTGCCTGACCGTAGGTCGTCGAAGGGCTGTCTGCAGCGACATAAATCGCAGTCGGGGTCGGAGATGCTGGTGTGGCTCCGAACAGGATGCCAACGTTTCCATCAAACGTAAGCGGCCCGCCGGTAGCGCTGCCGACTTCGGCCACATCCGAAATTCCATCACCGTTGAAATCGCCGATCGTGATTCCGCCAGGGCTGCCGGATGGCGGAAACGTATACGCAGTCTGCGCGGAGAAGGTCGTCCCGGTTCCGATCAGAACGCTCACGTTGTTTCCGGTAAGATTGGCCGTCGCGAGATCCAGGATGCCATCGCCGTTGATATCGCCGATGGCGATGCCCTTTGGCTTCGTTCCGACGGTAAACGGACTGCCAGTCATGGCGGTGAACGTATCGTCGCCATTGCCGAGCAGCACGCTGACGTTCGCGCTGCCAAAGTTGGCGGTTGCGATATCGAGCTTTCCATCCCCATTAAGATCACCCACTGCGATGCTGTCCGCAAAGGAAACCGACCCCAGACTGATGCTTGCCGGCGATGCGAACCCGCCGTTACCGTTTCCCGCCAGAATCGCCACGCTCCCGCTGTCATTGAGCACCGAAAGATCGGCCAGACCGTCGCCATTGAAATCGCCTGCCGCGATTGCGACGCCGAAATTCGGTCCGCTGACGGGCGTAACGGTTCCAAAGCTTCCCGTTCCATTACCCAGCAGAATTCCGACCTTACCCGGCGAAGTATTCTCCGTAACAGCAAGGTCAGCCAGTCCGTCACCGTTAAAATCGGCTATCGTTACCGCATAGGCGCTGGGAACCGCGTACGCCGCGGCTCCCAGGAAGCTTCCTGATCCATTGCTCAGCAGAACGCTGACATTGCCGCTGCCCTGATTCGCCACCACGATATCCGGTTTGCCGTCGCCGTTGAAATCCGAAATCGCCATTGCGGACGGATTCAGTCCCACGAGGAAGGGGCTTCCGGTCATCGGCGTAAACTTACCGTGTCCGTCGCCCAGCAGCACCGTTACATTTGGCCCCTGCTGATTCAGAATCGCAAGGTCGGGGTTTCCGTCGCCATCGAAGTCGGAAGAGAGAACCGCATCGGGAAATGACACCGCGTTGAAAACGTTCGCGGCGCCGAGCTTCCCGCCGGTAGCCGCCGAAATCGTTATCAATGTCTTCCCCGACGCGCTGGGAGAAAACGAAGAATTGCCCTGGTACAGCGCAGTGAGCGAGGCCACGCCCGGAGGAAGGGTTGAGGAGGATAACGTGGCCTGCCCACTGGCGTTCACCGTGCCAATACCCAGCACGTTGACTCCGTTGAAAAAGGTTACCGATCCCGCGGTGACCGCGGTCGAAGAACCCTGCTGAACAACGCTCGCGGTCAGCGTAACTGACTTGCCGAGAGTGGCATTTCCCGAAGTGTTCAGCGTTGTTGTAGTAGCGGTGGCAGCGAACATAGCGCCGCACGCGAGCAGCGCGGCCAAGATCGTTCGCGAAATAATCCTCATCCTGATCTCTCCTCCGAAGAAGTTTCTGAAAGACTTCCTCGCCTCGAAAGATCACTCACGATTGAGTGGCAAATTGCGCCAAAAAATCAGCTAAGTCTTTTCTATGGATCAGTTACGTATAAGACCAAAGTACCAAAGGTACTAATTGGCGGCCTTTTGCCAGTCTGCCTGCGCTTGTCGGAGGTCTTCGGCCGAAGCGCCAGGAATGCGCCGAAACAGTTCGGCGGCCTCTCTCAGATCACGTGCGCCCTCTGTTTTATCCACTCTGGCCAGACGCAGGCCGACGCTATGCAGCGCTCTTGCCACATCCAGATCTGCATTTCGTCCCGGAATAGCTGCGGCGTAACGACGCACCAGGTCAAGCTGCCTTCGCCAGGCATCGGCTGCCCGTGCAGGTTGATTCAGACCCTCCAGCGCCAGGCCCGTCAGCCACCACGATCGCGCCATCAGAATGCCTTCCCTCGACTCGGGCTTGCCCTCTCCCAAAACATGGCGCGTGTTTCCGGCATACTGCAGGGCCCCGCGCCAGTCCTTCAGAGAAACCGCGGCGTTCCCCGACTCGTACCACGCTTCCGCAACTCGCAGTCGCATCGGTTCCACAGACAGGTCAACGCCGTTCAGTTCGCGGCGACTCTGTTCGAGCAATCGTAATGCGCCAGGTCCTTCTCCGTTCGACGCAAGATTGGTCGCCAGGCAGCGCTCCGTGTCGGCTACCAGCAAGACCGGCGTCACGTCCTTGGAATCTTCCTTCAAATACTGCTTAGCCAGTTCCACCGATTCAGCGAGGAGCTTCCGGTCTGCCGGATCGCCGCAGGGATTGACGCGAGCCGACGCAGCCGTGGCGATTTCCTGCGCAAACGCACGCCGGTTCTCGTGACTCGGATTCAGCCGGTACACCTCACGCACCAGGCCGATGCTGCGATCGAATGCGCGGCGCCCTTCTTCGAGCTGTCCTGCCTCATAAAGTGTTCTGGCAAGACGACCATTCGCCGGCATCAGGTCAGCGGGGTTGCTCGACAACGCTTCCTTTCGCGCCACCCACTCGCGAGCCGTACGAATTGCATCGTCGAGGCGCCCGAGCTTGGTTTCACATCGAGCTAACATTTCCTGCCGGCGATCCTGCAGGATAGTCAGTTCCGCGTTTCGTGTACCGAGCCGGCCGTACTCTTTGCCCGCCCGCACACCCAACTCCACGCAACCGGCGTCGTTTCCCCTCCAGCCTACAATTGACTCCTCATACACCAGAGCTTCAGCCAGCAACGATTGCCCGCGAGTGAATCCGGGCCAGCGGCGCACGATCTCTTCTGCCAGAATTCGGCTCCTGTGGATATTTGTTTCTGCACCTGAATAATCGCCCAGCGACGGCATGGACGGCATACCCAGCACAAGGCCCACGCGCAGATAAGCGTCCGCCAGATTGCACGCCAGGTCGGGATTCCGTGCCGAGTCGGGTTCCACGGATTGCAGAGCGTGAAGCGCGTCCTGAACCAGTCCCCTGCGCACCTCTGCCGTTCCGGGAATCGAGCGCATGCTCGCTTCTTTCGCCAGCACATCCCGGACTATTTCAGCCTGAGCCTGCATCTGGCGCTCCGCTCGATCACGCTGCACAAAATAGCCTGCGGCGCCAAGGATCGTCAGCGTGCAAAGACCGGCCACTACGATGGCCGAGTGCCTGTTGCGTTTCAGGAAGCAGGCCGCCCGGTAACTGTGCGATGCAGGGCGGGCGGCCACAGGATATCCGCCAAGAAACCGCGCCACGTCGGCTTCGAACTCCCCCGCGCCCGCATAGCGCGAGTTGGCATCGTTAGCTGTGGCCCGCAACAGTACGGCCTTCAGATCGCGCGGAATTGTGTCTGCCGCGCGCGACAGCGCTGCCTTCAGGATTATTCCGAGGCTGTAAACATCGGAACGCTCAGTTGCCGGTTCGCCCGCGGCCTGTTCGGGACTGGCGAATCCGGGTGTAATGCCGGCATCGGCAGAGGAGCGGGGATTGTCGCGCAGGGAGGCGATACCGAAGTCAAGCAGCTTCGGTATCCCGGACTCGGTAACCAGAATATTCGCCGGCTTTAAATCACGATGAATCACTCCGTTGCGGTGCGCAAAATCAATAGCGCCCGCAACCGTCTGCATGATGCGCGCAGTCTCACGGGCATGGAGGCCGCGGCAGAACAGATCGAGCGGCAGGCCATCCACGTACTCCATGACGAAATAGAGCGTGCCATCTGCCATCGCACCCGCATCGTAGAGATGAGCAATGTTGGCATGATCGAGGCCGGCAAGAATGCGGCGCTCAATGCGAAAGCGCTCCATCGCCGATGCGCCTGGCACCTGAATCACTTTGAGCGCTACGTTCCGCGTGTAAGCTCCATCGGCGCGGCTCGCCAGGTAAACACGTCCCATACCACCGCGGCCGATCTCTTTTTCTATGCGATACGAACCAACCCGCTGGCCTGCGGCCAGGACCGTTTCCGTTTGCGGCTCACCCAGCTTCGGAAATGGTTTTGCTCCCAGCAAGTCCGGGGAATCATCGAAACTGCGTGCGAGTTCCAGCGCGAGCAGGCGAAGTTCCTCGTTCTCCGGTAGGAGTTCGGCAGCCGCAATCGTCCACTCGGTGGGCGGCAGGTCGAGCAACTGATCGGCAAGTTCGCGGATGCGACGCCACTGTTCCGCTGTTGCGTCTGCCAGTTCCATGCTTCGCAGCCCTCAACGCGTCAACTGGGAGGCGAGATATGACTTTGCCATACCCCACTCGCGCGTGGCCGTCCGGCGCGAAATTCCGAGATGGTCGGCGGTTTCCTCCATGGAAAGGCCGCCGAAGAAACGCAGTTCAACGATTCGGGACAGTCGCGGATCGACGGCATCCAGCCGCGAGAGCGCCTGGTCCAGAGCTTCTCCATCGATTCCGGTCTCAAATAATGGCGAGAGCGCTTCGTCAAACGCCACACTCTGAAATTCACCGCCACGCTTGGCAGCACGCTTATCGCGCCAGTAGTTGGCCATGAAGCGGCGCATGACAACTGAGGTGAACGCATAAAACTGCGTGCGATCGCGCCAATCCAGCTTTTTGTCTTTGGCAAGCTGCAGGAACGTCTCGTGCACCAGCGCTGTGGGCCCTATTGTGGTTCCGGAGCGATGATGGACAGCGGCGAGCGCCCGCAATTCGTCATAAATCACATCGAAAAGGCGTCCGCCGGCGTCGGCGTCCCCCTTACCCCACGCCCAAAGCATTCTGGTAACGTCGGGGGCGTCCATCGCCCCAAGTTTATCATCGGACCGAAAAACCGTCCCCGGCCTGTGACATGACAGTGGCCAGCCTGGAACAGTAATCTACTGCCACCCAGCCTCGCAACCTTCCGGGAAGGCCCCGAGCCGACGAAACGACCGTCGTAGGCAGACTAACACCGCGTCGACCTTATTATTTGTTTTGCCGGCAACCACCACGGCGGGATGTCTGCGCATACATCTCATTCGATCTCTATCGACTGGGGCAGCCAAGGCGGCGCTACACATGACCCGAAAGGGTGGGTACAAAGGGTTTATTGCGCGACAAAAACAAAAAGGGCCACCAATCGTCTGGTGGCCGTTAAGTCGTTTAAAATCTATGGTGCGGATGAGAGGACTTGAACCTCCACGTCCTTGCGAACACTAGAACCTGAATCTAGCGCGTCTGCCAATTCCGCCACATCCGCACGATGGGCACAGCAACTGTTAGTTTCGCACACGCCCTCGCGTGGCCCTGAAAAACGCGGGCTGCCTTAATTCTTCGGTAAACGTTCCAGGACCTGCGTGCTCTCCTCGATCTTATCCTCGCGATACAACACGCTCGCCAAACTCTTCAACGCCTCAACATTATTGGGCTCAGCCTGCACAATCTGCTTGTAGATGTCCTCGGCCGTCGCATATTCCTTGCGATCCATATACCCCTTCGCCGCGTCCATCTTCGTTTTCGTATCCGCGTTAGCGGGGACAGATGAAGCCTTGAGCGCCGTTGCCGCGGACGCCGCCGAGGCATTATCCGCAGCGGTCTGCAGTTCCTTGCCAACTGGCGGTACCGCCGAATTCTTCGCTGCCAGCCTTTCCCGGAATTCGTATCCGCCGCCGACAAGAGCCAACACCACGATAGCCGCTAAAACCGTCTTCTTATTGATGAATCGTCCGAAATCCGCAGGCTCAGAACGCCTCTGAATCTTCTCCCGTGTGGTCTTCGCTCGAGGAGTCGAAGAAGGTTCCTCCGCGGTTTCGGCGTGCTTCGCCGCCGCCAGTCTGCGAGGTAAATCCGTCGCCAGCTTATCCACACCGGTAATCAGCCGACTGAGATTCTCTTCGGTCCGCTGGTTGTACTCGCGCAGTTGATGCATCGCCTCAGCCTGCTGCGCCATCCCTTGTTCCAGCACCGAAACACGCTGCACCAGCTTCGTCTGAATATTCTTGACGAAAGTCTCCAGTGTCCGGACATGCTGCTCTTCAATCTCTTCCTGAAGCTTGCCCGCCATGGTCTGGAAGCGTTTGGTCACCGCTTCTTCAATCATTTCCGGCAGCCGGGCTTCCAGATCGCGCGGATTGATTCGCGCTCCCCGTGATCGCGCCCCGCCGAGCGTGTCCGACAGTTGGGCGCTCAGCCACCCCCGTGGATCGGCCGGTACAGGCTCCGCGCCCTCCTCCATTTCCATGACGCGGTCTTCGATCTCGTCAAGACGGTCGAGAATCGGGCGGATCCCATCCGCCATCTCCTCCATGATTTCGTAATCGCGATCACGAAGGTCGCGCGCGGTTTCTTCCCGCAGGCGTTCCCGGAACCGTGCCGGATCGGCGGTATGACGCGCCGTCCGCCGCCGCTCAATCGGAGGCTCTCGCCGCCCTTCGCTGCGACTCACCGGTTCGTCACGCGGAGCTGATTCCCGATAAACGGGCGTACGCGGCGGTTCTTCCAGCAGGTGCCGATCCCGGCCATCCCGCCTCAGCTGCGGTGAAAAGTACTGCCCGCCGTCGCGAACATAATTAATCGCGTCTGTCAGGTGCCGGACCGGGCCATTCTTAAGAAGGTAGGCATCCGCCCCGGCGCGGACGACCTCGCGGACCACATCATCGTCTGTGGTACCCGAAAGGATGACCATCTTGACGCCCAAGGCTTCACCCCGAACTCGCCGCACCAGTTCAATGCCGTGCAGGCCGGGCAGGTTGAGATCAACCACCGCCACATCCGGGCGCAAATCGCGGATTTCGTCGAGAGTAGTCTGACCGTCGGAGCATCCCCCAATTACGTCGAAGTCGGGATTCGCCTTAAGCACTGCCGCAAGTCCATCGCGGCGCAGCGAATCTTCATCCGCCAGCAGGATTGTAATTTTCTGGGAGTCAGACATGAACCCGGGCTTTGTTCTTCGTATTACATTCTAACTGAAACCAGTTAGGATTACATTCGAAAGAAAGGTCCGGGCTCTGTGGCCTTACGCCTTCGACTGCGCCAAAGTACGGCCGAGCGGCTGCGATGCCACGGGCATCCGTTCCACAAAAAACGATCGCGGCGGCTGCCACAGAGGCGCAATGGGACGCTTCGCCGCCGACACAGTGGCTGCTTCTGTCACCCGGGAACCCGGGGCAAGGTTTTTCAGGCCGTAAAGCGCCAGTTCGAAACGGTCCTTCACCCCCAGCTTCTGAAAAAGGCGTGACATATACACCTTCACCGTGCCTTCGGAAATGTTGAGTTGCGTCGCGATCTCCTTATTCTTCATCCCCTGAGCGAGCAGCGAGACAAGTTGCCCCTCCCGCCGCGTCAGCGAGTAGCTGCGCGCCGTCATAATACTGTCGGTCAGCGCCTTCTCAAACCAGAGTTCGCCTTCATTGACACGCGTCAGACAGCGCACCAGCGTCTCCACTGGCAGCGTTCGCCGCAGGATTCCCCTGACTCCGAGGCTCATCGACTGCAGTGCCAGCTCAGTCGAGATCGCGTGTACCCACAGCACGATCTTCGAAGCTGAGACGGACTCCCGAAGTCCGCTTAGCACCGAAAAGGTAATGTCGGAGGTAAGATCCACCAGTAATATGTCGGGCTGGAACGTTTCAATCTGCTGGGGCAGATCCTCCAGTCGGGGGCAACAGCCTGCCAGACTCAATCCGGGTACATCTTCCAGAATCCGTCGGAGTCCTTCGGCCAGGATAGGTTCGTCGGCGCACAGCAGCACGTTTGACATAGGAAAGAGCTTACCATGAGAGAACCAGGACTACTAGTACTTTTTTCAATCTGCCAGAAAGTATTTTTTGGTGTTAACCAAAGCAATTATCACTCGCCCGCGGATTCACAGACCCGCAACAAATGGTTTACAAACAGCTGCTTACGGAGTAATTACTCAGTCGGTTAGCCTTTGAATCCCCACCGGGGATAGTATCCATTTGCAACCCATATTCGGTATTGTCACCCCGACTCGAACCATTTAGATTCGAGCATAGATGACTTCAGTACTGGAACCTGAGCGCCGCCGGCGGACCCGAATCAGCCTCCGGCTTCTCTGCCGCATCCAGGGCAACCGAGTGGCGATCGCTGAAAACATCAGCCGGGATGGCCTTCTTCTTCGCTGGCCCTCCTCCAGGTCGCTCCCCGTCGTCGGCGCCAGATTACAGGTGGAGGTCGAACTCCCGAATCAGCAACTACCACCGCGCCGGTTACGCTGCGGATCGACCGTGGTCCGCGTCGCACGCGACTCGCAGGGCGGTCACGAAGTAGGCCTTCGCGTAACTTCGATGAGCTTCGTCGCCGGGCCTGCGATTCCCAGGCCGGAGGTCTGGGTGAACTGATATGGCCGCCCAAACAAAGCCACCGATCATCGCCCGCTTCCTGCCGTCGCTGACAGATGTGGCGTTCCTGATGCCGATATCGTTCCTCTTCCTGAAGCTCTCAGGCGCGCGCAGCCTGCTTGGTGATGGCGATACCGGCTGGCACATCCGCACCGGCCAGTGGATATTGGCACACCAGCAGGTTCCCCATACAGACATGTTTTCCTTCTCCCGCCCCGGCGCCCCGTGGTTCGCGTGGGAGTGGCTCTGGGACGTAGTCTTCGCCCTCTTCTACAAGGTAGCCGGAATGCCCGCAGTCGTGGTTGCGAGCACCCTGGTCATCTGCCTCACCAGCGTGGCGCTATTCCGGCTCATCCGGCGGCGCTGCAACAGCGGTTTGGTCTCCATAGCCGTAACACTATTGGCGACCGGGGGCTGCGCGATTCACTGGCTGGCGCGGCCCCATCTTTTTACGCTGCTCTTCTTCACCCTCACGCTGCACATCACGGATCGCGCCGCCGAGGGTCGCATTAAGCTGCTCGCCTGGCTGGTACCGCTCACTCTGCTGTGGGCCAACCTGCACGCGGGCTTTTTCGTCATCTTCCTGATCCTCGCCTGCTACATCGGCTCGGGATTAATCAACGCGGCAATTGAAGGCGATCCCGACGCCCGTCGTGCGTTTCTGCATGGAACGCTGCCCTGGCTCGGCACGGTAGCGGCCTGCGCCCTGGTCTCCTTTATCAATCCCTATGGATGGCAGCTTCACCGCCACATGCTGGCCTACATCACCGATCCCTATCAACTGCGCCACATCACGGAGTTTCAGTCGGTCGACTTCCACGCGCCAGTCACTCTTTACTTCGAGCCGCTGATGCTCGGAACGCTCATCGCCTCTGCGTGGGCATTGCGCAAACGTCGATTCGCTCCCGTGCTCCTCGCACTCGGATGGCTGCACCTGGCGCTCATTGCCCAGCGGAACCTGCCGTTGTTCGCCATCGCCTGCGCACCCGTCCTGGCCGAAGCCATTTCTGCCATGGTGAGTGCTGCCCGTACATCCGCTCTCGCCTCGCACATCGCCCGCCTCGGAGCCTGGCTCCAGAACGCAAGTATCAGCGTCGACGAAACCGATCGTATTGGCCGTATCCACCTCGTCAGCGCCATCGGCTTCGCACTGCTCACCCTTCTCCTGCTCTCGCCACACCCGCTCAACAATCGTTTCATTTCCACCTACGACCCGAAATCCTACCCCGAAAAGGCGCTGCCGGTGCTTCTCTCCGGCGACTCACAGCGCATCTTCGCCGAAGACGAATGGGGCGACTATCTCATCTATCGCCTCTATCCCGCGAAGCAGGTCTTCATCGATGGCCGCAGCGACTTCTACGGCGACGATTTCGGCGAAGAGTATGTCCGCCTCCTCAGCGTGGAGGAAGGCTGGAATCGTACCCTCGATCGCTATGCCATTGACACCATTGTGATCTCACCGAAATTCGCCCTTACCTCAACACTCAAGATTTCACCGGCCTGGCGTGTCGTATATGACGACCACACCTCGCTCGTCTTCCGGCGCAACACCGCCGGCTCAGGTTCCTCCGCCTCCCAAACCGAAGGAAGCAGCCGTGATCGCGAGATCACGAAAACCGTCACACGTGATCAACCATCGGTCACTCAACCCAGGACCTGACAATCGCGGGACCTGAAACCCAGAACCACAAAACGAAAAGGACAGACCAAAATGAAACACTTCATCATGCGGTTCCTGAAGGAAGAACAGGGACAGGACCTCATCGAGTACACGCTCCTGATGGCCTTCATCGCACTCGCTTCCGCAGCCATCTTTGTCGGCGCCGGCTCCAGCGTAAACGGCATCTGGAAGAGCGCCAGCAACCAGCTCGCGAACGCCGCAACCTCCGCCAGCTAAATATCACTTACGAGGAAAATCATCATGAAAAAGTTCATTGCACAGTTTTGCCAGGAAGAGTCCGGCCAAGATCTCATCGAATACACGCTTCTGATGGCTTTCATCGCGCTCGCTTCGGCGGCCATCTTCGTCAACGCCGGGGGCAGCCTCTCCAGCATCTGGAGTTCGGGCAGCAACCAGCTTGTCAATGCCGCAACCGCGGCGACTGCGGCCAGCTAACTTCCGAATCAGGCCAGGGACGGCGCCACACCCTCCGTCCCTGGCGAACTTCCGGACTGCTAGGAACCAACGCGCATGAAGAAAAGCCAATGAAAAAGAGACTAATCAGCGTCTTCGCCTTCGCTCTCGCCGTCTCGGCGGGGGCCGCGTTCGTTCTTTATCAGCTGATCTCCACGCGCGTCACCGCCGGTGCATCCGCACATCCGGTTACCCACACTGTTTTTGTAGCGGCGCACGATCTGGACGCGGGTTCATTAATCACCGATCGCGACATCACGACCGAGGAATACCTGAGCGTGCCCGCGGGCGCAGTCATAAAGAAAGACGATCTCCTCAACCGGGGAGTGATCAATCCAATCCATCGCGACACTCCATTCTTTGACGGAGCTCTCGCCGCGCCCGGAGCGGGCGCAGGCTTCGCCAGCATTATTCCCAAAGGGATGCGGGCTCTTGCTGTGCGAGTGAACGATGTCGCGGGAGTTGCAGGCTTTGCCATACCCGGAGTTCATGTTGACGTCCTCGTCGCAGGCCTTCCTCCCGGGCCGGGCCATGAGAATGCGGGAGCAGTCAGCCGCACTTTGCTGCAGAACATCAGCATTCTCTCGGCGGGCCAGAACTATCAGAAGGACGCGGAAGGCAAACCGATCCTCGTCGCGGTGGTCAATCTCCTGGTTACGCCAGCTCAGGCTGAGATTCTTACACTCGCCACCGATGAACGCATCCAGCTGGTCCTGCGCAACCCAACCGATCAGGCCATCGTAACAACAACCGGCGCGGACACCGGTCACCTCTTTGACGGCGCAGCCAGCGCCCCAGTGGTGGTCCCGCCACGCCCCGGCGGCGCCACCGCCGCGCCCCGTCCACGGCCCAGGCCTGTTGTGCAACCGCCAACTCCTCCGGCAGCACACCCGCAGACTGTAGAAGTTCTTGCAGGCTCCACTCGCACCGAAGTCACCCTAAAACGCTAACGCCCGATGACTCTCCGCGCCATCCTCGTCGCCGCAGTTGCCTGCGCTTCCCTATGCGCCCAGCCACATGTCGCCATCGGCGAAGGCAGGACGTGGCTGATCGACACCACGGCCGACGTGCAGCGTGTCTCCATATCCTCCCCGGACATCGCGGAAGCTGTGCCCGTTACTCCCCGCACCGTAATGATCAATGCGAAGAAGGTGGGCGAAACCAGCGCGGTCGTCTGGCTGGCTGACGGCAGCAGAAGCCAGTACGACATCGACGTTCTCACCTTTGCTCCGGCGCTCAACGCAGCCCGTTTGCAGATCGAAAGGGAATTCGATAATCACGTCCAAGTCTCCGGCGACGCAGCCGGAGTCTACCTCACAGGCACGGTAAAAGACCTCTTCGCGTCCGCCCGCGCCGAATCGATTGCAGCCACAGCAGGCAAGGTCGTCAACCTTCTGAATATTGATATCCCGCCGCAGGAACAGCAAATCCTTCTCAAAGTCCGCTTCGCCGACGTCGACCGCGCCAAAGCCACCAGTCTGGGCGCAAACATCATCGGGGTCGCCGCGGGATACCCCGTCAGCGTGTCTCCCGGCGTTGCCAACCCGCCGAGTTTCACGAACATTACGCGCTCATCTGCGACGTTCACCATTGCGAACGCGCTCAACGTCCTCCTCTTCGATCCCCACGCCGACCTCGGCGCCACCATCCAGGCGCTCCAATCCAACAACATTCTTCAGATCCTGGCCGAACCGAACCTGCTGGCGATGAATAAACATGAGGCCAGCTTTGTCGCGGGCGGGGAATTTCCGTTCCCGACGCTGCAGGGAGGCGGCAGCGGCGTCGGACAAGTCACTATTCAGTTCCGCGAATTCGGCATCAAGCTGCGCTTCACTCCAACCCTCACGCCGCGCGGCACCATCAAGCTTCATGTATCGCCCGAAGTCAGTTCGCTCGATTACGCGAACTCGCTCACCGTGCAGGGCTCAGTCGTACCTGCGCTTTCCACCCGCAAAGTGGAAACCGACATTGAACTGAACGATGGGCAGTCCTTCGCGATTGGTGGCCTGCTCGATCAGCGCACCACCCAAACCCTGAGCCGGATTCCGGGCCTTGCGGACATCCCCATCCTGGGCAAGTTCTTCACATCGCGAACAATCAACAAATCCAACTCGGAACTGCTGGTCATCGTCACCCCGGAACTGGTAGCGCCCATTCCCGCCGAACAGCCACTCCCCGAGATTCCACGCCCGGTTCGATTCCTCGAAGGCGCAGGCATTCTCACCCTTCCGCCGCAGACACCGGGACCGTCAGTCACTGGCCCTCCGCCCGCCACGCTGCACCGCGACCAACTCCCGGTGCAGGAGATGCAGAAATACGAACAGGACACGAAGCCCCAGGCCCCGCAAGCCGATCCGGCTCCGGTGCCGCAGACCACTTCGATGCCCGCCATAACGCAGCTTCCAACGGCAACGTCAGACGCGAGGAGGAATAATCCATGACCGCGCAAAGCCTCACTGTTGCTCTGATTGCCGCCGATCCGACGCTGCGCGGAGAAGCGCTCGACTGCCTTCAACAGCTACATATACACGTCGCCAGCGATCGCCGCGATCTCACAGACATCGAAGACCTGCTCGACTACACGGAACGCTGCCGGATCGACGTACTGCTTCTGGAGGGCCGACTCCTTCCCGCGCCACTCGACACATTGACGCGCAGGCTGAAGCTCACAACTTCCGAGCCCGCGGTCTTCCTGCTCCATCGTGAAGCCGTAGCCGAGAACATTCTGGAGGCTATGCAGGCAGGTGCACGAGAGTATCTCTGCCCGCCTCTGGCGGCGCCGCTCGCGGAATCCTTCGCAAGGCTCGCGGCAGTGCGCGCGGAGCAAATGGCCGAACGTCAGGCGCGCCTCGGCAAACTCTACGGTTTCCTCTCGGCAAAAGGAGGAGCCGGAGCCACCACCTTCATTTCGCACGTGGCAACCGAATTCGCGCGTCGCGCTTCCCAACCAGCTCTTCTCGCCGACCTGGATTTCGAAGCCGGACTTCTTCGCTTCGTCCTGAAAGCTCGCAGCCGCTACTCCGCGCGCGATGCGGTCGATAACCTCCACCGCATGGACGCAAACTACTGGAGCGCCCTGGTAACTCCTGTCGCCGACCGCCTCGACTTCCTGGCCGCGCCGGAAGAACTCGCCGAACGAGTTACCCCCGAACCCCGTCAGATCGCGCGCCTTCTGCGCTTCGTCCGCGCAACCTATCGCAATGCGTTCGTGGACTTTGGCCGCTGGTACAACGCAGCAGCACTCGATTCACTCCCGGAACTCGAATCACTCTACCTCATAATCACGCAGGACATGCTTGTGCTCGAAAGCGCGCAGGACTTCATCCGAAAAGCGGTCGCCCGAGGTGCGCTCACCCACCGCATCAGGATTCTTCTCAACTGCGTTCAGCCTCGGCTCAAGCCAGACCTCGGCGCCCTCGAACAGAACCTCGGCGTTCCGGTCGCCGGCGTTTTCACAGACGACGCGGAAGCGCTCTATGAAACCTGGTCGGAAGGCCGAATGCTCACCTCCGAATCGGTCCTCGGGCGTCAGCTAATCGCGCTTGCCGGTTCGCTGGCCGAGCCAAAGGCCGAACTGCCGTCCGCAAAATCGAAGCCGGCCGGCGCACCTGCATTGCTGCGCCGCTGCTTCACCTTCTTCAAGGGAGCCACGGCCTAAATGTCCACCATACCCGCTCTGCCCGAAACTGCCAACGCGCGCCCCGAAGCCGGCTGGGTAACGCGCATGGCCAATCGCGATGGCACCGGTGCGGAATATCAGGAACTCAAGTTCACCATCCACCGCAAGCTGATAGACCGTATCAACCTCGAGGCGCTCTCATCGCTCGCCGGCGAACGTGCGCGGAATGAAATCCGCACCGCAGTCGCGCGCCTGGTGGAAGAAGAACGCACTCCCCTTAGCCTCTCCGAAAAGGAGCGCGTCATTGAGGAGGTGCTCGACGAAGTGTTCGGCCTCGGACCGCTTGAACCGCTCCTTCGCGATCCCACCATCTCGGACATCCTCGTCACTACCCCGCGCCTTGTCTACGTCGAACGCGGCGGCAAACTCTATCGCACGTCTGTCGAGTTCAAAGACAACAATCACCTGCTGCGCATCATCGAAAAGGTAGTAGCGCGGGTGGGGCGCCGCGTGGACGAATCCTCGCCGCTCGTCGACGCCCGCCTCCCCGATGGCTCCCGCGTCAACGCAGCCATTCCTCCCGTAGCAGTAGATGGCCCCTTGCTCTCGATTCGCCGCTTCGGCAACAGCCTGCTGCAGGGCGAAGATCTCGTGGCGAAACTCGCGCTCACTTCAGGCATGCTCGAACTACTCCGCGCCTGCGTCCGGGCTCGTCTGAATATCGTAATCTCCGGCGGCACCGGCTCCGGCAAGACAACTCTGCTTAACGTACTCTCCGGCTACATCCCCGAAAACGAACGCATCGTCACCATCGAAGATGCTGCCGAACTCCGCCTCCGCCAAACTCACGTTGCACGTCTCGAAACGAGGCCCGCCAACATTGAAGGCAACGGCGCCATCCGTATTCGCGACCTCGTTATCAACGCTCTCCGCATGCGCCCCGACCGCATCATCGTCGGCGAAGTTCGCGCCGAAGAAGCGCTTGACATGCTCCAGGCGATGAACACCGGACACGACGGCTCGCTCACCACAATCCATTCCAACACCCCGCGCGATGGCGTAGCCCGTCTCGAAGTGATGGTAGGCATGGGCAACGCCAACATGAGCGCGCGAGCCATCCGTCAGCAAGTCACGAGTGCCGTCGACGTGATGGTCCAGGTCTCCCGCTTCTCCGATGGCACACGCAAGCTGACCCACATCACCGAGCTCGTCGGACTCGAAGGCGATCAGGTGACCATGCAGGACATCTTCCTCTTCGAAAAATCCGGCGTCACCGAAAACGGCAAAGTAACCGGACGCTTCCGTGCTACCGGCATCCGGCCCCGTTTCAGCGACAAACTCAAAGCCAGCGGCATCCAGCTGCCAACCGCCCTGTTCCAGACCAACGTGGAGATCGGCCCCGAATGATTGGATACGTCATCATCGCGTTCCTGGTGATGCTCGGCGTACTGATGCTCGCCATCAGTTCCGGCCTGCGCTTCTTCGAATCGAAGCGCCGCAGGCAGCTCGTATCGGTGCTCAGGACCGTAACGGAGTCGGATGACGCTCCGATCAATCTGTTGATGGAGCCAGGCGATTCCGCAACCGAATCCACCGACCGACTCACCGTCGAAGCGATTCGCAGCTATCTCAGCAAAGTACTCGCGGAATCGGGACTTCCCTGGACGGTCAATCGCCTGCTGACACTCAGCGGCGCGGCCTTTCTCGCCGGAGCAACACTCGGCCTCGCGCTCCCCATCGATTTCCCTGTCGTGCTCCGCGCCCTGCTCACCGGTGCCATCCTGGCCATGCTCCCGCTGATGTACGTGCGCCGCACCCGCGCCAGACGCATCGGAGAAATGGAGACGCAACTCCCCGACGCACTCGACTTCCTCGCTCGCTCCATGCGCGCCGGACATGCTTTCACCATCAGCCTCGAAATGGTCGGCGAAGAAGTTCACGATCCGCTCGGACAGGAATTCCGCACGCTCTTCAACGAGCAAAACCTCGGTGCATCGCTCGAACGTTCTCTCCTCAATTTCGCAGAGCGCGTTCCGCTCGGCGACGTCCGCTTCTTCTCCTCCGCCGTCCTGCTTCAGAGACAGACCGGAGGCAATCTCAGCGAAGTCCTCGGACGCCTCTCCCACATCATTCGCGAACGCTTCCGCCTTAAAGGACAGGTCAAAGCCACCAGTGCGCACGGCCGCCTTACGGCCACCATCCTTACGCTGCTCCCGATAGCAACGCTTGTCGGCCTCGTGATCTGTTCGCCCGGCTACCTCGATCCGCTGATGCACGACCCTACCGGCCGCAAGCTCCTGATGACCGGCGTTATCTGCCAGATCGTGGGCAACTTCTTCATCCGGAAGATCATCCGGATCAAGGTCTGAATATGCTGCCCCTCATCCTGGCTTCGTTCCTGTTCATTCTTCTGCTCTCGATCATCACGGTCTATGGCTACCGCGCATACGTGCGTCCCAGCCGCGTTTACGATCGCGTCGGTGGCGCCGCCGAATCCATGCGCGCACCTGCTACAACTCCGCGCGACTTCGTCGTCCGAACCTTCGGACAGGTCGGCGGAAAGATACCGCTCAGTTCCGGCGAACAAACCGCCACCCGTCGCGACCTCGGCATGGCGGGATACCGTTCCGATCAATCCGTAGCCATCTTCTACGGCATTCGCATGGTGGCTTGCGCCGTGATGCTGATCGTCGCTCTGTTCATCAAAGATGCGCTCTCGCAATCCCCTGTCATGCGCGTAGTGATTCTCGTATTTCTCACGGCGTTGGGATTCTATGCGCCAAGCCTCGGTCTCGAAAAGCTGGTGAAAGCCCGCCAGCTGAAGCTCCGCCTTTCCCTGCCCGACGCGCTCGACATGATGGTAATCGCAGTAGAAGCCGGCCTCGGACTCGATCAGGCCCTCCAGTACATCAGCCGCGAACTGGAGGCCGGACATCCCGAACTCGCCGATGAACTCGGACTCGTCGGTCTCGAAATGCGCGCCGGTAAGCGCCGCGCCGACTCGCTCCGCAACCTCGCAACCCGCACCGGCGAGCCCGAGCTTCGTAAGCTCGTCGCCATCCTGACGCAAAGCGATCGCTTTGGCACCAGCATGGGCGAAAGCCTGCGCACGCACTCTGACTTCATGCGCCTCCGCCGCAAACAGGAAGCCGAAGAGCGTGCCGCCAAAATCGGCGTGAAGCTGGTGTTTCCAATCTTCCTCTTCATCCTGCCCTCAATGATGCTCGTCGCCGCGGGCCCGGCTCTGCTCAAGGTATTCCGCGACCTGTTCCCGATGATGCAGGGCTTCGGGAAAACGCCATGAACAACACACACGAAAGGAGATTCCCATGAACCCCATGACCGGCTACATCATGCTGTTCTTCAGTCTGTTTGCGCTCGCCTTGTATGTGTACCGCAGACGCGCACGCAGAGCTGATAAGAGCGGCCACTAGTTTTCACACGCGGGCTTTACCGGCGGACTGCGCAGCGCCTCCCGGTTTCCAAAGCGAACGCTGCGCGGTAACAAACTAACGAGGAGAGACAACAAAATGAACGGAACACTTCTGCAATCGGGACTCTGGATCTTCGCGGGCCTTCTGCTGACCGCGCTCATCGTTCGCCGGGGCAAGCGCAAAGCCCGCGGCTAACTCACCTGCACCACACTGTCATGCAAACTCTGCCTGACAAACAAAACCCCGACGGCGGCTGGGCCTACAGCAAGGGATGTTCGTGGACCGAACCCACGGTTCTCGCCCTGCTGGCCCAGTCCGCGTCGTCGCCTTC
The DNA here is from genome assembly GCA_048498815.1 of Acidobacteriota bacterium. GTDB lineage: Bacteria > Acidobacteriota > Terriglobia > Bryobacterales > Bryobacteraceae > BOG-234. Next base: position 101,128 of record JBEHXG010000013.1, read on the forward strand.
AAACTATTTGGACCTTGTCGCGAGACCGGATGGCGGCTTCAGCCCCACGCCGGCGGTGAATGAGAGCAACTGGGTAACCGCGCTTGTTACGCTGCTGCCATCAACCGTGCTGGATCCCGCGCGACGGCGACGCGCGCTCGATTGGCTGCGCGAACGAACCGGCCGCGAATCCGGGCTGCGTTATCGCATTCAGCAACGCCTCGCCGGGAATAAGGACGAATATCCCGAAGCCTGGCCGTGGTTTCCTGGAGCGGCTGCCTGGACAATCCCTACGTCCTTCGGCATACTCGCCTTTGAACGCGCGAATTCGCCAGGCCTCACGGATCGCATCGCCTCCGCGAAGCAATTCCTGTATGCGCGTCAATGCGCCGATGGCGGCTGGAACCACGGATCGAATCGCGCGCTGGGACGCGACGGTGCATCCTATCCCGAAACGACCGGCATCGCTTTGCTGGCATTGCATCGCGATAAATCATCGCAAAGTCTCCAACGCGCAAAGACAGCGGCGCACCGTCATCTGGCGGCATGTCGCTCCGCGGAAGGAATAGCGTGGCTGCGCATGGGGCTCGCAGCCCACGGCGAACAAGCCACGGCGCCCGTTATGCCCGCTCGCCGCACGATCACCGACGAAGCCCTGACCGCACTGGCCAACGCCAAAACCAATCCATTAATCGCATGACCCGAAGACAAGCACTCGCAACGGCGGCCGCCGCTACGTCGCTGACTCGCTGCAGCACACGGGCCCGCAGCTATCCAATCGCGAACGTCTCGATCGTGAAGGCGCCCAGCTACGATCAGCGCGTATACGACGCGGTCTTCCGCATGATTGCCGGCCACAACCTGAACGTGACGGGCAAACGCGTCGTGCTGAAGCCCAACCTGGTCGAGTACGATGCCACCACCGCAATCAACACTCACCCGCTGATCGTCCACGCAGCCTGGGAAGCCTTCCGGAAACTTGGAGCAGCGACTGTTCACATCGCCGAAGGCCCCGGCCATCGCCGCGGCACGCTCGATCTCGCCCATGCGGCAGGCTACTTCGATACCGTTCCTCGCTTCGAAGACAACTTCACCGACCTCAACACCGACACAGTCGCGAAGCGAGCCATCCCGAATCCGGTTTCGCAGCTAAACGGCCTCTACCTGCCGCAGACCGTGCTTGATTGCGACCTGCTCGTCTCCATTGCAAAAATGAAGACTCACCACTGGGCTGGCGCAACGCTCTCAATGAAAAATCTCTTCGGCGTGGTCCCCGGCGCGGTCTACGGATGGCCCAAGAACGTTCTGCACTGGGCAGGCATTCCCGAGTCCATCGTTGATCTTCACCATCTGTTCCCCAGGCAGTTCGCAATCGTCGATGGCGTCATCGGCATGGAAGGCAACGGCCCCATCCAGGGCACGCCGAAGCACGCGGGAGTACTCGTTGCAGGCCCGGATCCCGTAGCCGTCGACGCCACCTGCTGTCGCATCATGAGCCTCGATCCGGGGAAAATCGCCTACCTGCAAATCGCGCGCGGCGCGGAGAATCTCCGCGAGTCTGCTTTCCGTCAGACCGGCGAAAACATCCGCGCCGTACGGACGCCATTCAACGTTGTCAACGAGTGGACTACTTTGCGGGAGCGGGCGTAGCCGAAACCATCTTCGAACTCGACTTCGCTTTCTTCGCCGTAGACTTCTTATGCTTCGCCGTGGACTTCGTAGATCCAGTGGCGCTCGCCGCAGCCGCAACCTTCGGAGCCGGCGCGGGCGTGCCCTGCGCAGCAATCGAAGCAGCAGCCATCGCGAGAGAAACGCCCAGGCCAGCGATTGTGGAAGTGATCTTGTTCATACTTGTGTCCGTCCTTTTCTGGAAGCGACAACCTGTTGTTCGCTTCTGTCTCAATAGACGAACCCAATCATGAACCACACCTGAACGCCTCGTTAATTCACGTTCATCAGCACTACTTCACGTCGATCCGACGCGCTTCCAGCGTACGAGCCACCGCGCGATCCAGATTTGCTCCGGCCTCACCAAGATCGGCGCGCGCGCGAGCCTCCCGCGTCAGAGCCGCAATCAGGTCCGTCTGGCGCTGCAGCACGAGAAACACCGTAGACGTCCCGGCCTGAAATTGCCGCTGTTCGCTCGCATACTGCTCATCGGCATAGTGCCGCGCAGAGGTTGCCGCATCAAGTCGCGCCGAGGCCGTAGTCAGATTCTGCAAAGCGTTCCGCACATCCTGCTCGATCGCCATCTCCACCTGTTTGCGAACAGCCTCCAGACGCTTCGTCTCTGAAACTGCAACCGCCTGCTGCGCCTCGGCCGTGCGATTTCGAATCGGCAGCGACATCGTCACACCGACCGCCGCCGTCGTGTAATGCCCGCTCGTCAGGTCACTCAGCGACTGTCCGTATCCACCAACCAGCGCAGGCGAAATCGCCGTACCCGGCGGCAGGAAAGCTGCGAGAGCGGGCGACAGCGGACCCGCCAGACCGGCCAGACCAACCGTGCTCAGGGTCACCCCGGCGTCGAGCTGCGGCTTGGTCGCCTCGTGCGCCCGTTTCACATCGAGCTGATTGATCGCGAGTGAAATCATGGTCTGCTTCAACTCAGGACGCGTAGCCAGTGCCTGCTTAACCGCATCATCCAGCGACATTGGCGTGGTGCTTTCCCCCGGCGCTTCCGTAGTCAATGCCTGATTCCACAGGGGATCGTTCCGATCCGCCAGCATCAACACTTTCAGCGCATTTTCCGCCGCCGTCACTGCCTGCTGCGCCGCCAGCATGTTCTGCTCAAACGTCGCAATCTGCGTCTGCGTCTGAATCACGTCCGAGGGCGCCAACAGCCCCTGATCCACCTGGCGCCGATTGCTCGCATCCTGTTGCCGGGCCAGCGCCACCGCCTGCGTCTGCACATCCAGATTGCGCAGCGCAAACTCCAGCTCCCAGTAAGCCTGGATCGTCTGCGTGACGGTTGCGATAAGCTGAGCGCGCAGTTGCTCCACGCTCAGATCCATATTGCGGCGCGCTACCTGCACGCGATAGCGGTTATCGTCATAACGCAATCCGCGCCAGAGCGGCTGAGTCAGATTCAGGTTGAGCGCAGTGTTGTATTGAGGATTTAAAAAGTTGAACGAACTATCCGTCGATTGGCGAATTGAAGAAAAATCGAGTTTGTAGCTACCGCCCAGCGCCGGAAACAAACCGCTCACCTGCGGGTCCGCCTGCAGCGTCTCGGTGGAAAGTTTGCCATCCGCCGCGCCGCCAAATAACGAACCCACCGGCGTCACCGCGCGTGTGCGCCCCGCGGTGAATCCCGCACGGGGATCATAAGCACCCTTCGCCGACTTCAGATTCAGCGTAGACTCACCACGGTCAATCCGCGCAATCGTCAGCGACTGATCGCCCGCCAGCACTTTCTCTATCGCCTGATTCAGCGAAATCGTAGTTGTGCCCACAATCCCCGGCCTTGCGGGCAACGCAACAGGGGCAGTCTGGGCCTTCGTTGACAGCGCCACCAGGATCAACAGCGTCGCAGCCGGAGCTGCCGCTGTCGTCCGACCCGAAAGCCGTCGGATAGCGCGGAACAACCGTCCGATCGACTTGAACGCCTTTCCATCCTGAATGTCTTCGAAGTACGAATAGAACACCGGCACTGCCAACAGCGTCAGCAGCAGACACAGCGACTGTCCGCCCGCCACCAGCACACCGATCGACCGATTCGTCGCCGCACCCGTTCCGTTCGAAATCACCAGTGGCAGCATGCCCGCCACGAGCGCGATCGTCGTCATCAGAATCGGACGCAGTCGATCGCGATTCGCCTGAATAATCGCCTCATAACGAGGCATTCCCGTGGCGCGCAATCCATTCGTATGATCGATCTGCAGAATCGCGTTTTTCTTCACGATGCCGAACAGCAGCAGCAGCCCAAGTCCGGAAAAGATATTCACCGTCTGCCCGGTCACGAGAAGCGATACAATTCCGAACGGAATCGCCAGCGGCAGAGTCAGCAGAATCGTAATCGGGTGGATGAATGACTCAAACTGAGCCGCCAGCACGATGTACATGAAGATGAAGGTGAGCGAAAACGCAATCATGAAGTAGTAGCCAGTCCGGGCGAGTTCCTTCGAAGCGCCGGCGCGGCCCGACGTATAACCCGGATCCATATGCAGATCGTTCACCGCGCTGTCGAGCAGCGCCAGAACAGCCGCCTGCGAAGCGCCCGGCAGGATATTACAGGTGAGCGTCACCTGGCGCTGTCGGTTGATGCGATTCACGGAAGAAGGACCACCCGCGGTCTGCATCGTCACCAGTTCGTCCAGCCCAACACTCCCCCGCTTCGTCGAAGGCACAGTCAGATGACTCAACCCGCCTTCGCTCGAACGGAAACTCTCGGGTGCGCGCACTCGCACATCAAACTGGTCGTCGCCGGAGTTGAACGTGGAAGCCACCTGCCCCGCGACAAGCGTATTCAGCGCGTCTTCGATGTCAATTACCGAAACGCCCAGATCGGCTGCGCGAGCGCGGTCGATATTCAGCCGCACCTCAGGCTTACCGGAACGCAGCGTGGTATCCGGATCGGCCACGCCCGGCATCGTCTTCATCTTTTCGAATACAGCCTCCGAGTACTGCGCCAGCTTCGTCAGGTCTGGACCCTGGATATAGAACTGCACCTCGGCATTGCTCTGATTGCCGCCAATTGCGGATACCAGCTCTACGCCGGCATGAATCTCTTTCGGATAACGCTTCAGCATCTGGCGAGTCTGCTGCATGATGTCAATTTGCGTGTGCTCACGTAGCTCGGGATCGCTCAGCTTCACGTAGATCGCCGCGGAATTCACAGAAGCATCGGCGCCACCGCCTACGGTCAGCAGGGTGTGACTGACACCTGGTAGCGCGCGAATGTCGCCCGCGATCTGCTCAGCCAGCGCGGTAGTCGCCGGTAGCGACGTACCTTCCGGAGCCCGCACCAGCACATTAAACTGTGACTCATCATTCGCCGGCAGGAAGTTCTTACCCACAAACATAAACAGCGGAATCGAACTGAACACCACCAGCACGCACAACACAAGAATCGTCTTGCGATGCGCCATCGCCCACTCGAGCATGTTTGTATACACGCGGTCCAGCCGCTTGAACACAGGCGAGTTCTTCGAAGAATGCTGATCAGCCCCGTGCTTTTTCGGGGGAGTCACAAACCGCGCGCAGAGCATCGGCGTCAAAGTAAACGAAACCAGCAGCGACACACCAATCGCAAAGGCGGCCGTAAATCCAAAGGAGCTCATGAACCGACCCACAATACCGCCCATGAAGCCTACCGGCAGGAACACAGCAAGCAGCGAAATCGTAGTCGCCATAACCGCGAACCCGATCTCGCGCGTGCCCTCAATCGCCGCCTCAAACGGACCCATTCCCTTCTCTTCCATGAAGCGATAAATGTTCTCGATCACAATAATCGCGTCGTCGATCACAATGCCGACGATCAGCGTCAGCGCTAACATCGTGATCGAATTCAGAGACAAACCCATCGCAGCCATAAGCGCGAACGCCGACACAATCGAGGTCGGAATCGCAAGCGATGCAATCAGCGTCGTCCGCCAGTTCGTCAAAAAGATCAGGATGATCAGCGAAGCCAGAAAGCTGCCAACAATCAGGTGATGCTGGATGTTCTTAATCGAAGACTTCGTGAAGATCGACTGATCCGCGATGATCTGAACATTGATATCCTTCGGCAGCGTAGGCATAATCGCGGCCAGACGCTCCTTCACATCGTCAGAAGTCGCAACCGAATTCGCACCGGACTGCTTCGACACAACCAGCGTCACCGCGGGCTTGCCATCCAGCCGCCCGGCCGTCTGAGGTTCCTCATAACTATCGTCGGCGGTCCCGATATCGCTGACCTTCACCGTGTACCCGTTGCGGTTCACAATCGCGAGCTGCGAAAACTGCGCTGCATCCGTAACGCGCCCGGTAGTACGCACAGTCAACTCGCGCGAGCCCGCCTGCAAACTGCCACCCGGCAGTTCCAGATTCTGGGCGCGCATCGCGTTGAACACATCGGTAATCGTGAGGTTGTAAGCGCGCAGCTTGTCAGGATCCGTCAGGATGTGAATCTCCCGCCGTGCGCCGCCAACAATCCGGACCTGCCCCACGCCCTTCGCGTTCTCAATCTTCTGCTTCAGCAGCTTGTCCGCGATCATCGTCAGATCGCGCAATGGCCGTCCCGCCGAAACCGCAATCTGCAGAATTGGCGAAGCATCCGGATCGAACTTGATCACCTGCGGAGTCTTGGCCGTGCGCGGCAGATCGTTCAACACCAGACCCAGATGGTTCTGAACTTCCTCTGCCGCCACATCGCCGTTCTTCGAGAGCTCGAACTGAATCATCACGAGCGACTGCCCCTCGGACGAAGTCGACCGCAGTTCATCGATCTGACTGATCGTATTTACCGCGTCCTCAATCTTCTTCGTGATCTCGGTCTCCACCGCCTCGGGGGATGCGCCAGGATCGGAAGTAATGATCTCGACGGTCGGAATATCAATGCTGGGGAAAAGATCAACCCCAAGACTGAAATAGGAAAATATTCCTGTCACGACGAGCGACAGAATAAGCATCGTCGCAAATACAGGGCGCCGGACGCACAGCTTCGCCAATGCGTGCATTACTTCGCGCTCCCCGCACCGGCATTGACCGGCGCGCCGTCGTACAACTCCGCCACGTTCGACGTGGCCACCGTCTCATCCGCCGTAATACCCGAGGCGATCCGCGCCTCATCGCCTGACGCCTCCTGCACGGACACCACCCGCAGATGAGCCTTCCCGTCGCTGATCGTGAAAATCTGATTCGAGTCCGTCGTCTTATCGCGCAGCACCGCGGCTTTCGGCACAAAAATAGCCGTCGCCGTGCCGGGTAGTTGCACATGCGCCGTCGCGAACATGCCAGGCTTCAGTGCGCTGTCCTTGTTCTCAAATGCAGCTTCCAGAATGAACGCCCGCGAATTCGGATCGACCGACGCATTCACCGCA
>JBEHXG010000014.1:0-106330 GCA_048498815.1 Acidobacteriota bacterium
CTTCATAGGCCCAGGTTAGGCCATGACACCGCTATTTACAACAAAATCAAGCGTTTTTGTTACGCCCAGGAGACCAGCTTTTGCAACTGCCTCATTGGATTGGCCATGCGCCACTCGATGTTGGCAGGATGGCGAAAATACACCTCCGGTGCCGCCCAAGAAAAAATGCGCGCCAGACGACTCCGCCATGTTCCGTGGACAATAGAAGTTTGTCCACCGTCGAACCATCCGCCGCCGAATCCGCCTCAACGCCGCTGATGCGCCAGTACCACGCGCTCAAGCAACAGGTCCCCAACGCGCTGCTCATGTTCCGCCTCGGAGACTTCTACGAGCTCTTCTTCGAAGACGCCGTAGTCGCCGCGCGCGAGCTCGAAATCACTCTCACGGCGCGCAACAAAGAAAAAGGAACTGCCGTCCCCATGTGCGGAGTGCCCTATCACTCCGCAGAAGGCTACATCGCGCGCCTCATCGGCAAGGGCTATCGCGTCGCCATTTGCGATCAGATGGAAGCCCCGTCCGCCGGCAAGAAGCTGGTCCGCCGCGAAGTAACCCGCATCGTGACGCCGGGCACAGCCACCGACGCCCACCTTCTCCGCTCGCACGAAAACAACTTCCTCGCCGCTATCACTAAATCAGGGCCGCGCGCCGGCATCGCCTGGGTCGACGTCTCCACCGGTGAATTCCGGGCCGCCGAAATCGCAGCCGACGAAATCCCGAGTCTCCTCGAAAGTATCGGCGCACGCGAAGTCCTCACTGCCGCCGAACACACGCTCTTCCCGAAAACCGAACACAAGCGCTGGGTAGCAACCGAACTCGAAGACTGGGTCTTCACCGCCGATTACGGCGATCGCATTCTTCGCGAACACTTCCGTCTGCATTCGCTCGATGGCTGCGGGCTTGCCAACCGACACGCCGCCATCGGCGCAGCAGGCGCCGTGCTTCATTACCTTCGTGACACCCAGCGCGCCGCGCTCGATCACCTCGACCCACCCCGCCACTTCGATCGCGCCGAAAACATGGTGCTCGATGCCGTCACCATCCGCAACCTCGAACTCTTCGAACCCATCTTTTCCGCAGCCCCGGGCGAAAGCCCCGCAACACTCATCTCCATCCTCGATCAAACCGCCACGGGCATGGGCGGACGCCTCATGCGCCAGCGACTCCAGCGGCCCGCGCTCGATCCAGTCGAGATTGAATCGCGGCTCGACGCCGTAAGCGATCTCGCCCACGCCACCATCCTGCGAGCGGAGCTGCGCAAACAACTGACGCCGATCCTCGACATCGAACGTCTCCTGGCGAAAGTAATGATTGCCAGCGCAGGCCCACGCGATCTCCACGCCCTGGGCCGCTCCCTCGTGCAGGTGCCGAAGCTGGCGCAGGCGGCCACACTTGCCGCGAACCCAATGTCGCAGCGCCTCATCGACACCTTCGCCAAACTTGACCCCGTACCCGAAGTCAGCGCGCCAATCGTCAGAGCCTTCTCCGATACCCCGCCGGTCAACATCGCCGACGGAGGTACTGTCCGCGCCGGTTACGATGCGGAACTCGACGAACTTCGCGACCTCACTCGAAACGGCCGCCAGATTGTCGCGCAAATCGAAATCCGCGAGCGCGAGCGCACCGGCATCGCCTCGCTCAAGATCCGGCACAACAACGTATTCGGCTATTACATCGAGATTTCGAAAGCCAACCAGCATCTCGCGCCCGCCGACTACGAACGCAAGCAGACGCTGGTTAACGCCGAACGCTTCACCACGTCCGAGCTCAAGGACATCGAGCGCAAAATCCTCTCCGCCGATGAAAAGATTCTCGAAATCGAAAAACGAATCTTCAACGAACTGAGGCAGCGGACTGCGGATCAGGCTCAGCGCATCCGCGCCACCGCCAACGCCGTAGCAGAACTCGACGTTGCGGCGTCACTCGCCCAGGTAGCGACGGAGAATCGCTATGCGCGGCCAACCTTCTCCACAAATGACGAAATGCGAATCGATGCCGGTCGCCACCCGGTTATCGAAAAGCTGGCAGGAGAAGAAGCCGGTCGCTTCATCCCCAATGATCTCTATCTCAACAACGGCGCCGATCGCATCGCGCTGATCACCGGACCCAACATGGGCGGCAAGAGCACCTACCTTCGGCAGGCCGCACTAATCGCAATCCTCGCGCAAATGGGTTCGTGGGTACCGGCTACAGCCGCCTCCCTGCCCCTGATCGATCGCGTCTTCACTCGCATCGGAGCATCGGACAACCTGGCCCGCGGCCGCTCCACGTTCATGGTGGAGATGACCGAAACCGCGGTAATCCTGAACACTGCGACGCCGCGCAGTTTCATCATCCTCGATGAAATCGGACGAGGTACCGCGACATACGACGGCCTCTCGCTCGCCTGGGCAGTGATGGAATACATCTCCGCAATCACGGGCGCGAAGACACTTTTCGCTACGCACTACCACGAACTAACGGAGCTGGCCGGACAACTCGACGGAGTCCGGAACCTGAGCGTAAGCGTAAAAGAAGCAGGCGACCGCATCATCTTCCTGCATAAGGTGGAACCAGGCAAAGCCGACCGCAGCTACGGCATAGAAGTAGCCCGGCTGGCAGGGCTGCCGGCAACAGTAATCGACAGAGCCCGCGAAGTTCTCCGCCAACACGAACTAAATCCAAAACGCGAAATCAGCCAGCCAATACAGGTCCGCCTCTTCGAAGCCAGCAACGACGATCTAAAAGAAAAAATCCGCGCTTTGAGGATCGACGAAATGCGGCCAGTCGAAGCCCTCCGAATCCTGGAACAGCTGCAGCGCGAAATCAGCTGAGTACCCGAATAATTGGCCTCGGAAAGAAGGTGCTTACGGGCCATGCGTATACGGCATGCGAGGCAATAACGTACGCAACCGGGACGCCGTAGAACCAGAGAGCGCCCTCAAGCGATGGATTGACGCCAGATCGCCTGTCTGCCATACGGTCCAACAGCAGAATCATCCAGGAAACTGTTATCGTGCTCATCCTCGCAAGAGGCGATCAAGTCTGGCGAGCGCCTTATCCAGCGACTGCGGCCTCGTCAGCACCCCGTCAAACAAATCCCCAACCCGCGCAAACCGATCCGGTGCATTCGCCAGCGTAAACTGACCAGGCTCCAGCCCCACCTTCACCTCATCCCACGCAAGCGGAGTAGCCACCGGAGCCCCAACGTGCGCCCGCACCACATATGGCGCCGAAATTGTCTTAAACTCCGCAAGCTGCATGTAATCGAAATAGACCCGATCCTTCTGCCGTTTCTCCACAGACCGCGGAGTAGTGAACAACTCTGGCCGCTCCGCCGTTACCAGCCGCGAGATCAGCTCCGCAAATGACCGCGCCTGCTCAAACGAGTAATGTGGCACAAGCGGCACGTAAATATGCAGCCCGTCGCCACCCGTAGTCTTCGGATACCCAACCAAACCCATCGCGTCCAGCTTCGACTTCACCAGCAGCGCCGCCTCTACAATCTTCGCGAAAGCGCATTGCACCGGATCCAAATCGATCAGAATAAAATCCGGATTCTCCAGCGATCCCACCCGACTCATCGCCGGATTCTGATCGATGCATCCCAGATTCGTCAGATACAGCAAAGCCGAGCGATCATCCGCCAGCACATACCGAATCCCCTCGATCGTCTCCGTGCGCAGCCACGCGGGATAACCCTCCGGCGTATTCTTCTGAAAAAAGAACTGCCCGTGAATCCCGTTCGGATACCGCTTCAAAGAAAGCGCACGATCCTTCAGATGCGGCAACAACAGCGGCGCTATCGCATCATAGTAATTCAGTAGATCGCGCTTCGTGTACCCGTTCTCCGGAAAGTAAATCTTATCCAGATTCGTTAACTTGAGTGCATGCCCGTCAATTGTCGCGGCCACTTCCTTCTTATCCGGCGGCAATAAGGCCGACGGCGCCACCTCCCGCCCAATCTGGGCCGGAGTCACATCATGCCGCAGACCAAGATAAACCGGCGCGCGCAGCTTACGATCGTTCGTCCACTCGGCAAACTTCACCTGCGCCACCAGTTCCGGGCGCACCCAAACCGTATCTTTCGGAATCAGCTTGTCCGGAGCAAACGGCATCTTCTCAGTCACGCGCGACTGCATCTGTGTAAGCAGTTCGCGCAACGTCCGGTCATTAAAACCTGTTCCCACGTTACCCGCATAAATCAGCTTGCCGCCTTCATGAAATCCAACTGCAAGCGAACCGAATGTGTCGCGAATGCCCGGTGTGTACCCGCCGATGACAAACTCCTGCTCGGAAGTAACCTTGAGCTTCACCCAGTTGCGGCTGCGGCGCGACTCATAAACGCTGTCGCTCACCTTGGCGATCAATCCCTCAAGTCCGTTTTGCCGAGCGGCTTCCAGCAGATCTTTCCCCGCGCCCGAAAGATGCGAAGACACCCGAATCAAGGGATGCGGCTTCACAATTTCCGCCAGCAAGCGCTTGCGCTCAGCCAGCGGACAAAGCCGCAGGTCGTAACCATCCAGATAGAGCAGATCGAACAGATACAGCACCACCGGATTCTTCTTCGCCATCACCGCAATCGCAGCGGCGTCGCGCGTGTGAATACGAGGCTGAATCAGTTCAAACTTCGAAATCCCGTGCGGATCAAGCGCAACAATTTCTCCATCCAGGACAGCCTGTCCTGCTTCCACGTAATGCGGAAGAATCTGCAACTCCGGGTACTGTCGCTCGCACCGATTGTCGTTTCTCGTGTAGATAGCCGCGCCGCCGTCGTCAATAAAGCAGAGACCGCGCACGCCGTCCCACTTAATCTCAAACATCCACCGATCCCCGACCGGAACCGACTCGGCGAGCGATGCCGACATCGGAGAAAAGAATCCCGGCATGGCCGCCTTAACTGCGCCGGCAACGCCCGCCAAATCTATGCGGCTACTTTTTTTTTAGAGGAAGCCGTCGCAGTCTTCGTCGCGCGAACAGGCTTCTTCTGCGCAGGAAGATCCGCGGCAATCTCGGCCTGCGTGCGCCCCGTCTTCACGCTCACCGCGAACTGTTCAATGTCGTAAGCCGGCTGAGCGGCGTCGTCCTTCTTCTTAATCAGCAGCCACGCATTGTCCTTCTTACCGCCGGCGCCCTTCATCTTGACAATGGCCCACGTGCCGCGAAGCTTCTCGCCGAACAACTCAAACTTTAGATCGCCGCGCTCAATCTGCGCTTCACCGGGCTCATCGCCAATCAGACTGAACGTCCCCCGATCCCAAAGCATCACACTTCCGCCGCCATATTCGCCCTTTGGAATGTTGCCCTCAAAATCACCGTACGCCACGGGGTGATCTTCCACATGCGCCGCAAAGTGCTTCACCGTCGGATCAAGTGAGGGGCCCTTGGGCACCGCCCACGACTTCAGCGCGCCGTCAATCTCCAGCCGGAAATCGTAATGCAGATGCGACGCATCGTGCCGCTGCACACAGAACATGCCACCGCCCGCGCGCGAGCTGGACACCTTTCCCGCACCCGGTTCCGGAGTCTTCGCAAAGTCTCTCTTCTTCTGATACTCAGTCAGTGACATAGCAAAGTGGAAATGTTCTCACATTCATGTTATAGCTGTACGAGGGGTACAGAGACGCGCCACACGCAATTCCGGCGTAACTAAAGTTACAAACTATGCCAGCCAGCACCTGGAAAGGTCATCTCACCTTCGGCCTCGTTTCACTTCCGGTCCGTCTCTTCACAGCGGCGCGCGGTGAAACCATCGGCTTCAACCAACTGCACAAAGAGGACCATTCCCGCGTCAAACAGGTCCTCTACTGCCAGGCCGAAGACAAACCGATCACGCGCGATCAGATCGTCAAAGGTTACGAGTACGAAAAAGGCAAGTACGTAGTCATCGAGGACGAAGATCTCCGCAAAGCCGCGCCCAAAACGGCGCGTGTAATGGAGATCCTCGAGTTCGTCAAAGCCGACGACGTCGACCCCGTCTACCTCGACGCCTCCTATTACATGGCGCCCGACGAAGGAGGCGAGAAACCCTACGCGCTTCTGTTCGCAGCGATGAAGAAGACCGGCTACTATGGCGTCGCGAAGGTCGCCATGCACAGCCGTGAGCACATCGTTGTCATGCGGCCCGGCCAGCACGGTCTGCTCCTGCATACTATGTACTTCGCCGATGAAGTCCGCAAAGCCGACGAATTCCGTACGGACACCGAAAACATCCGCGACAAGGAACTGGCCCTCGCGCTGAACCTGGTCGAATCGCTCGCAGCCGAATTCGAACCCGAAAAGTATCACGACAACTACCGCGACAACATCCGCCGCATGATCGAAGCCAAGATCCAGGGCAACACTATCGTCGAAACTCCGGAGACCCACATCGCCCCGGTGATCGACATCATGGAAGCGCTGAAGAAGAGTCTCGAGATGCGCAAGCCGCCCGCCGTAGCGGAAGAGATCGCCGAGCAACCCAGGCGCCGCCGCGGCGCAGTACGCAAAGCCGGCGGAGCTTAATGCGCGATTGCGCTCTTCGCGGGTGCAATCTTCGCCGGATAAGCGTGATCCAGCACGCTCCACATAAAGTCCGCAGCCATCCGCGCCTGGTTATGGCAGCTCATGCAGCCGAGCTGCGGACGCGCCTGATCGAACGTCTCCATCGATAAGTTCGCAAACGCCGACGTGGCGCCCGCGCCGGGGAACGTAGTCGTCATCTCCCCGCCCTGCGTTGCAGGCACCGGTGCTGCCTGATTGCCTTCGAGCCGCGGCCATTGCGTCGTGACAATCTGATAGAACTCCCACGGCGTGCCATGCAACAGTCGCTGATAGACGAATGTCATCAGTTCCGTCTTCGGATGAATCGGCATCATCACGTTCCGCTCCAGATTAAACGGAACGGGATCCTTCGCGAGCGGCACAAGCTTCAATGGATTCTCCGCCGGCATCGCATTTTTCTTATTCCCGTCGTGGAATGTAAACTTGCCAGTCCCGCCAAACTGCTTCGGCGGCACACCATCAATCTGTTCGAACGATGACCAAATCCACTGCGGCCGACTCGGCGTCTTCACCACAACATGCAGCCCGACCAGACCCATCGTCAACTTCGAACACTTCCCTGACTGCGGATCCTTAACGAGCGCGACGCGCGAATAAAACCGGGCCTTCTGCGCATCGCTGAAGCCATCCAGATCGAGCCATGCCGCCTTCAAAGCAGCCGATCCCATGGGAAACTGAACCACCGGCAGATCCGGCCGAGGCGAGGGAACCGGCGGCAAATTCGACCGCAGATACAGCTTGTTCTTCACGATGAAATCGTAAGCGATCTGGTTATAGAGCGTCTGATACCGGACGTACTTTCCATTCTGGGCGACCAGCGGGCCCATAAGCTCCCCTACGCCGGCTTGCCCAATATCATCGATGCCAGACTCCGAAGCCAGCACGACATCGCCGAATCCGGTGGTCGCTTTACACGCATTCACACCCGCCGCATCGTACTCGTTGAACCCACGGGGAGCCGACCCATCCGTATGGAACACCTCCCAAAGCGACTTATAGGTCTCAAATACACGAGGCCCCGCGTCCCTCACGTCCTTCGTCGTATCCGCAAAACCTCGGTGCCCGTTCGAAGCGGGCCACACCATCGCCACGAACTCGCGCCACGAAAAATCGTCGAAGTAATCCATCGGGATGTCCGTATATCCCTCCGGAATACACACGTCACTCAGCGGCACGGGCGACGACGCATTCTGGACCACATCCGCCGGGCAGGCATTCGCGGGCGCTGTCTCGGCAACGTGCGCGAACACGGCCAGCAACGCGGCGGCCAGCAGAATCCGAACTCCCATGAACACAGAATATAGTACGAAAGCGGGATATAATGACGGCGATGTATACGAGACGCGAAATCGCCAAACTTACGCTGGGAACAGCCGCACTCGCAGCATTGCCTGCGTTCGGCGCGGGCGATGTTCGGCTCGGGGCAACCACGTGGAGCCTGCGAGACCTTCCGCGCATTCCGGGCCGCGACAACGTTGACGACCTCATCGGGCCGCTCAAATCGGCGGGCGTAAAAGAAATCGATCTCTGGAGCTACAACACCGAACCGGCAGGCCCCAACACCGGCCCCGGCGCCCCGCCGCCTCCCGCAGCCTACCCCATTAAGATCAAGACGTACTCGAAGGAAGAGATCGCCGCGGCGATGCTGCAGGCCCGTAATCTCACCCGCGACTTCAGGCTCTCTACGCCGCCGAGCTACTACGAAGATATTCGGGCGAAGTTCGTAGCCGCGGGCATTAATGTGACCGCCTACACGGTTAAGTACAACGACACCTTCACCGACGAAGAAATCGACTCAACCTTCAGACAAGCAAAAGCGCTGGGCGCAGCATCGATCACGGCGCCCGGTTCGCCCGAGATTGCGAAGCGCCTGTCGACCTTCGCCGACAAACACAACCTCGGCGTCACCATCACCGATCTGACCCCGGCAGGCCGCTTCAAACTGAACGTCGACATCGGAGCGATTACCGCCGAAAACGGCTCCCCGGTCGCATGGCTGCAGGAAAACTATAAATCCGCAGGTCAGCTGACGATCAAAGATCGCCGCCGCAACAAAGGACAAAACGAGCAATACGGCGACGGCGATACCCCGGTTCGCGATGTAATTCGCTTCGTGCGGGATAAGCAACTGACCATTCCGGTATTCGCCGAGTACGAATATCTCGGGCTTGGCACGCCGGCCGAAGAACTGGCGCGCTGCATGGACTACCTGCGCGCGGCGCTCGCCTAAATACCGCTCGTCAGGCTTCCGATCAGTTCCTTCGTGAACGGCCACTGTCCATTCACATGCAGCCCGCTGTCTTCGAACGAACCGCCCGCCAGCACCGTTGCCAGCTCGTCGGATTGCCCTTTGAGCATTCCAGTCACATTTCGCAATTGACTGGCCAGCATGCGAGCGTCGTCCTTGCTGCGGCAGGTCGCATCCATCTTTACCGCAAAACCAACGCCCGAAGGGCCCGCCGTCACCACCAGCCGATCCGCATTCGTAAGCGCCGAGAGCATCAGCTTCAGGCCCGGAGGAAACGCCGCTGCCGCGTGCAGTGCACTGCCGGGCACGGATAACCAAACCGGCCCGGAAGGCAGCGCCGCCGTCACCGGGTCGCCGGGCTTCGTCAACCGATTCGCCGCAAGATCGTCGGTGCTGACTGCAAGCGCAATGGTGTCATTGCGCAGCGGTAGAAACGAAATCCGCCGCTGGGGAGTACTGCCAGGCATGCGGCACAGATCCTGATAACAGGACCCGCCCTGGCGCCCCGCATAGTCCCGCAGTTTCGCCCAATTGAATCGTCCGCGGGCAATATAGAAATTCCCGCTCGCCGAAAACGAAGCCACCACGCTGTCCAGATCGTGGCGGTAATCGAAGCCCGTTGCATCAAGAAACTGCTTATACTCCGGCTCAGGCGCCCCCTGCGAAGGCGGCAACAAACCGGCACCGCGAACCTGCGCAAGGTCCGCACTGAGCACTACCGCTTCTTCAATCGGAAACCGCGCTAACAACAAATGCGGATCGGAAAACTGCCGATCCGCACGTATCTTAAACCAAACACCGACGCCGAGCAGCACCACGGCCGCACCAGCGATGCCGAGCGCGATCTGCCTGCTCCGTGTCAGACGGCAACCGCCATCGAAGCCTCACGCTCCTGCTTCCATAGTCGGACATACCCATCGAGTTCGCCCATCAGCTTACGGAAGCCCTCGATCGTCAGCGATTGCGCCCCGTCACTGACCGCCTTCTCAGGGCACGGATGCACTTCCACGATCATGCCGTCGGCGCCCACCGCGACTGCGGCTTTCGCCAGCGCGGGAACCAGGCTGCGCTTGCCTGCAGCGTGGCTGGGATCGATAATCACCGGCAAATGTGTCATCTCGTTGAGCACGGGCACAGCCGAAATATCGCACGTGTTGCGCGTAGCCGTCTCGAACGTACGGATTCCGCGCTCGCAAAGCATAACCTGCGAATTGCCGTGCGCGACCACATACTCCGCCGACATCAGCAGTTCCTTGATCGTCGCGCTCAGGCCGCGCTTGAGCATTACAGGACGTCCACACTGCCCCAGCACCTTCAGCAGCGCAAAGTTCTGCATGTTGCGCGCGCCGATCTGCAGAATGTCTGCGTATTCGGCAACCAGGCTTACGTCTTTGTCCGACATGACTTCGGTGATGATAGCGAGCCCGGTAGCTTCGCGAGCCTTCGCCAGCAGCTTCAGTCCCTCGCCTTCCATACCCTGGAAATCGTAAGGTGAGGTACGCGGCTTGAACGCGCCGCCACGCAGAATCGTCGCGCCCGCGGCAGCCACAGCCTCCGCCGTCTCCATGATCTGCTTCTCGTTCTCGACGGAGCAGGGCCCGGCCATCGTGACAAACTGGTCGCCGCCAATCTCCGCGCGACCCACACGGATCACAGTCTTCTCTTTGCGGAATTCTTTGCTGACGAACTTATAAGGCGCGCTGATGCGCACCGCGCGCTCAACGCCCGGCGTCGCTTCGAGCGATTCGACACAGGCCTCAACATCGCCGCCAACGCCAACCACTCCAATTACAACCCGCTCGTCACCTTCAATCGAATGAACGCGGAAGCCGAACTCACGGATGCGGTCGCGTACGTGGTCGATCTCCTCTTTGGTGGCGTGGGGGCGCATGGAAATAATCATGGGTAATTTTTAAAACCGTCCTCGGTGAAAATAATCGGCACAACAAAAAACCCACTCCTGCGAGTGGGTTGGTTTGCGAATTTCGTAAAACTCAAACCAACGCCACTATGGATTGTGGCTCCAAAATCGGCGGTAAAAGCAGCAGTGCCGGTTGCTGTACATGTACCTTTACTATACCACCGCAATGCCGGTTTGCAAGCACGAATTGTTGTAAATAAAGGAACTTACGCAACCACCCCCGAGTGGGTGTATATGGCTATAGTTGAAGAGCGATGAAGATTCATCTTCTTACCACCGGCGGCACCATGGAAAAGGTATATTCCGAACAATCTGGCGCCGTACTGAACGTCATGAACCGTGTGGACCGTTACCTGAACCTGCTTCGCCTCCCGGATTCACACGTGGAAGTCACGCCACTGATGAACAAGGACAGCCTTGAAATAACGTCCGTTGATCGCGAACTCATTCTCGAAGCTGTCCGGTCGCGAATAACAGAATCGCCTGTGATTGTTACGCATGGCACTGACACCATGGTCGAAACCGGCAAACTTCTGAAGCAGCGGCTCTCCCATCCGGCGCACCCCGTAATTCTCACCGGTGCAATGACTCCCCTGGGCTTTGAAGGCTCGGATGGGTTGCAAAACCTGACCGAAAGCCTCTTTGCCGCGCGCACCCTTGCGCCAGCCATATGGATCGTAATCCACAACCAGTTCTTCGATGTAGACCACGTCCGCAAAGACCGGGCGCTCGCCCGCTTTCTTCCGACTGATTAACGTTCTTAGCGCGGAGCGGTGATCTGCACTTCAGCGTTGATGCCGGACCAGTCTTCCGGCATTTCCGAAGGCTTGCGATCGGTCTTCAGCGGCGCCGTCAGTTCTTTCGATTCGTTGGGCCCGAGCGAACCGAGGTGGAAAGCAAACGAACCGACCGTATCTTCCTCCGACCGCGCCGTGCTGGCCCACAGATTCACCGAGGCATCGAGGTCCGTCAATTCAACGCCGGAATGGCTGACCACAACAAACTTTACCGACTGGCCTTTCCTGTCCGACAGAAGACGAATTCCCACGACTTCGATGTACTTCTGCATCGGATTCGCCGTGGCCTGCTTTGCAGCCTCCTTCGCCGTTGACGATGAGCGATTCCCCATGATCAGATACGCGGCGCCGAAGATAACGATCACACCGGCAAACGCCAGCAGCGCGATCAGCCACTGTGGCTTTCCGGCGCGGTGCTGCTCCTCGGCAGCCCAGGGCGCCGGCTTCAGGACATGAGGCGGCGGCGGTGGAACGTACTGCGGCTGGGGGGGCTGCCAATATTGCTGCGGCGGTTGAGGCTGCTGTGGTGGAGGCTGCTGTGGCCATGCCTGCTGATACTGCGGCGGCTGCGGCCCCTGATACTGCAGTGGCGGAGCTTGCGGCTGCCAATACTGCGGTGCTGGCGGATACGGCGACGGAGGCTGCTGCGACGGAGGCTGCGACAGGTGAGGCTGACTGGCCTCCGGTATGGGCGGCGCCGCAACGGGTTCGCAAAACGGACAAACCGTTTTCGAAGGCGGAACGTCATGACCACACCGAGGGCACACCCAGCTAAACATATGTCTCCACTCTATACGAACCCGCTCTGGCGCGTGATCTAGAATGCGGTTTGCACCACCGCGCATGAATCATACCGCTATACTCCTCATTCACTGCCCTGACCGCAAAGGCCTGGTCGCCAATGTTTCCGGTCTTCTCTACAAACATGGAGCCAGTATCATCCATGCCGATCAGCATCAGGACCACGAAGCCGGCTTCTTCTTCATGCGCGTCGAATGGGAACTCGATGGCTTCGACATTCCCGCTTTTCGCGCCGGCTTCGCGCCCCTGGCCGAAGAACTCAAAATGGACTGGCGCCTCGAACTCTCCACAGCCGTCACCCGCATGGCGATCTTCGTGTCCCAGCACCTGCACTGCTATGCTGACCTGCTTTATCGGCACAGGAGCGGCGAACTGGCCTGCGAAATCCCTCTCATCGTCAGCAATCACGAAGCTGCCAGGCCGCTTGCCGAATTCCACGGAATTCCGTTCCACCACATCCCTGTCATTTCATCCGATCGGGCCTCAGCGGAACGTCGGCAGACCGATCTGATGGAGCGGCATCACATTGATCTCATTGTCCTGGCGCGATACATGCAGATTCTGACGCCTGATTTTGTAAAGCGGTTTCCGAACAAAATTATCAATGTGCACCACTCGTTCCTGCCGGCCTTCGTGGGAGCAAAGCCCTACCATCAGGCATTCGCGCGTGGTGTCAAACTGATCGGATCGACGAGCCACTTCGTCACGGAAGTCCTCGATGACGGCCCCATCATTGAGCAGGACGTCACTCGCATCTCGCATCGCGATCAACTGGAAGACCTCATCGAAAAAGGCCGCGACCTCGAACGCGTGGTCCTTTCCCGCGCAGTTCGCTGGCGGCTCGCGCATCGAATCCTCAACTACGGCTCAAAGACCGTGGTCTTCGGCTAATGTGAAAACGCCGCGCTGCCCCGCACTGTAGCCACGATCCCGCGCCACTTGCGTGCAACGAGTTCAATCAGATTCAGCAGAATCGCCGCCCCAAGCAGCACCGGCCACAACCGCGCCGTGGACTCAATCGAGCGCCCACCGGAATCAAACGCCTGATCCGGCGAAGGATTGAATCGCCCACCAGTCGAAGCCGCCACCGACTTCAGCAGCGAAGCATTCGACCCATACTCCGTAAGTTCCGCCTCCGGCCGATACAAACCAACCTCGGGAAACACTCGGCTCTCAGCCAGCGGACGCACCCGAAACAAACCCTGTACGTTCCCGATACGCACCCGCGCCCGGTAATCGAGTGTCGACACCCGCGATACCTGCACAGGCTTCTTAAAATTTCCCGGACCGATCGCAAAAATATCCGGCGGAGTCTCCGGAGCGGCCGCGCTGTTCGAGAGATGGTAATCCACCACCAGTTCCTGATTCGCCGAATCGAAACTGGCCGTAGCCTCACTCCCTGTCCCGCGCGGCAACAAATCACGGAACACATTCGTCCACAGAGTATCGAACCCAGGCCATGTAATCCAGTCCGCGGACCAGCGGCTCTTCGCATCCGAAGCGAACACCGCCGCCCGGCCCAGCCCATACTGCCAATGCGTCAGCAGCGGATCCTTCCCATCCGCCTGCAGCACCTCATCGGCGCTGGCCTTCGCGTCGAACCGAACATAGCCCTGCAGATTCGGAATCTTCGAAAGATCCATCTTGTCCAGCAAATCCGACGGATGTTTCACATCCACGGCAATCGCCTTCTCAATCGCAACCGTACCAGTGTGCTCCTTCACATCATGCAGCAGAATCTGCTCCAGCCCACTCGGCTCGTTTAAGAAATACGACTTGCCGCCCGCATTCGAAGCAATCTTCTCCAGAAACGTGCGATTCACATCCTGCCCCAGCCCGATTGTCGAAATCGTAATCCGGTGATCGGAAGCATCCTTCGCCAGCTTCATGCTGTCGCCCTCTTCTGAAATACCGTCCGTCAGCAGCACAATGTGCTTAAACGTCGCCGTAAACGGCAGAATCTTCTTGTATGCCTCAGTCAGCGCCGCCGGAATCTGCGTACCGCCATCCGGATTGATCCCTGCGATCAACCTCTTGAGCAGCGGCTTATCGTCGGCCTTGCGAATCGGCACCGTCCATTGAAATGAGTTATCGAAGATCAGTACACCCACCAGATCCTCCGGCCGCAAATTCTCCACCACTCCCGTCGCCGCCTGGCGCGACAGCTCAATCTTCCGCCCTTCCATGGAAGCCGACTTATCCAGCACCAGCACCACGACTGTGTCTTCCGGTTCACGCGGAGGAGCCAGCTTCGCCGGGAACGTCCGCTCAATCGCATCCTCGGGCTGATTCTTGTGATCGACATACATATTGTTCTCACCCGCGATCCACAACGCTCCGCCGCCGCCCTGTACAAACTTCTCGACGCGATTCTTATCCTCCGGCTTCATCGCCTCAAAGTTGATATTGGCGAATACCACGATCTGCGTATCGTCGAGCGATTCCGGCAAAGTACGCACCACCGAGAAATCGAATTTGTTCGCGGCCAGCAAACCCGCGATATGCTTCTCCGATCCAGCCACATCCTGCGTAATCCAAAGCACCCGCGGACGCCGTACGGACAACGCGCCCTCGAAGCGCGACTCGCCCAGCCCGTCCGCCTGAACTCGCCCGCTGATATCGATGGCGCCGGCGGCATTCAGGCTCGCGCGAATCCGAATCCGGTTCTCCCCCGGCATCAGCGCCACCCCATGCGCGCCAAGCGACTTGCCCTCCGCATACAACTCAATCGTCGCGTTCGAAGCCGAGGGCGTGTAAACGGTCACGTCAACGGGAAATGGTTCACCGGTGAACACCGCGCCAGGCAAGCCCATGGCCTCAGCCAGAATCCGGGGCTTCTGCCGGCCCGCCAGCGCGATCGTATCGATCGGAACGCCAAGCTCCCGCGCCTGCCACGCCGCCCGCGTCAGCGCGCCCTCATTTTCATTGCCGTCGCTGATTACCAGGATTCGATGCAGCATGCCCGCCGGTAACGAGGCCAACGCCTGACGCACCGGCGCTTCCAGATTCGTCCCGCGACCATTCTCGCCGGCCGTAACCGCTACCTTAAAGTCGTCCTCCGCGGCCGAAAGCGAACGAGGAGCCCGCGCAAACGGAATCACTTCGCTCTCGTTCGACCCCTTTGCCGAATCGATCTGCTTTAGCAACGCCTGCTCACGAGCCATGTCCTGAGTCGAAAGACTCGCAGACGTATCTACAACAACCGCCAGCCCAACTTTATGCTCACGCCACGAAATCACCGGACCGGCCAGCGCCAGCGCCACCATCAGCAGAGTAGCCGTCTTGGCCAGCAGCGAAAGATGACGGCTGTGCCGCCGCCACTCATAAACGCACCACCCCAAAGGCAGCAGCGACAACAACAACAGCCACGGACGTTCAAACGTCATGCGGCCTTCCCCACTTTTTCCATATGAGCGCGCACAACGCGCAATAAAGCCGACGTCTCGCGCCCATACAGCAAATACTCAAACAACAACAGCGCGGCGCCAGACAAAGCAAGCCAGGGCCATAAATCAGCGCTCCGCCGAATCGAATCGTTCCACGCCGGAAGTCCGCGCCGAATCCCCGCGGGAGGCGTCCATTTCTCATCCCACATCTCCGGCAGCGTCAGCGAATACACGCGCTCCGAACCGCCGGCAACCACGCTCACCCGCGAAGGCTCGCCACTAAAAAACTGAATCCGCCCATCCCGAAAGCTGTACGGCAAGCTGACGCCCGCATCGGTTGTCACCTGCACATCCGCATCCGCCTGCGCATCGATCTTATCCGTCACCGCGCCCGCACTCTGCGCAATCGCATCCACATCCCGGAACACATCAGGAGCAAACCACCGCAGCTCATTTGCCAACAGCAGCGGCGCCGCCAGCTGAAACCGCATCGCGCCCTCAAACGGACTGAACCCCATCACAATCGTCTTCGTCTTGTCCGCGCCAACACGAGCCGCAATCACCGGACCGCGATCCACCTCCGCCACTTTAATCTCATTCGCGCCGGTCTCCAGAATCGCCGTCCGCGGAATCTGCAGATCATGCTCACGCAGGCCCGCCGAAATCGCCTGATCCGGAGCCCATCGCAACCCCGACGGCTCGCCGACATGCTCCCGCACCGGAATCGGCGACCGCTCCGGCGGATCGACCCACATCGCATTTCCCACCGGCGGCGCCGGAGGATGAAACCGATCCAGAATCACCAGCCCGTCATTCGCCGGCGTATACTGCGCCTCGGCGCGAAACTCCGCATTCACCCGGGGATCAGCCTCCAGCGCGGGCCGCCACTCGTCCGGCCATGCCGAATACACAATCACATGCAGAGCACGCTGCGCAGGCAATTCCAGCGCCGCATAGTTGTCCTCACCAAACGAATCCTTCGGATAGAGCCGGACTTCCGCAATTCCCGCGCCCTTGGCCCGAATCGTGAACGTAGTCTCCTGTTCGCTCGCGCCCGCAACAGTCAGAGGATGCATTCCCATTGGCACATGCGCCAGATTGAGCGTCACACTCACCGTCCGCGCCACGCGCCCGTAGTTCCTCGCGCGGACCAGAATGTCCCACGCATCTTTCTCCGCATTCGACCGCCGCGCCCCCACACTGCGCAGCCCCACGTTCTCTGAAGGATCGGCCACCTGCAGATACCGTAGATTCTCCCCCGCAAGCGAACCCAAACCGGACTCGCCCGCTTCCAGCCGTCCGGGCCCGGCATAAACAATCTCGCCGCCCGCACCCGACTGCTTCTGCAACTGACGCGCAAACTCCAGGCTCTGTCCGAGGTTGATCTCCGTAGCGCCCGGCTTCGTTTCCAGAATCGCCCGCGCCACCGCGCCATGATTCGTTTCCCATGAAGTAGCAGGCGTCGACAAGGCATCCGCCCGCACCAGCATCACGCGATCGGAATCCGGCACCGCGCGCAGCCACGAAATCGCATAAGCCCGCGCCACATCTATCAGCGTCCCGTTCGGACGCCCCGGCGCCGCCGCGGACATCCAGGCGCTCGTATCCAGAATCAGCACATGATCGCGACGGGCCCGCATCGCTCCGCCCCAGTGCAGTTCGGCAATCGCCAGCAGAAGGAGCAGCATCCCCAGCAACTGCAACAGCAACGAGACAGGCTGCTGAATCTTCCGCCGCCGCGTAACAGGCGAAGGCAATCCCGGCGTAACCCAAAAACGCAGCGTCGAAACTGTCTGCTTTCGCTTATTCCGATCCAGCAGATACAGCGCCACAGAAATCGCCGCAATCGCGCCAAACGAAATCAAAAACTGCGCAAGCGTGAGATTCAGAAACAAATCAGGCAACACTCCGCGACTGCATCAGGCTGCCGAAAATCGCATCGTCCAAAGCCATCGACGTAGGAATCGCCGCATACCGCCCCGAATTCCGCAGCGCCACCGCGCGAATCGAAGCCGCGAACTTATCGAACTCCTCGGTGTAACGCGCACGCGCCTCGGCATCCACATGAATATGCAGGCGCGCGCCGGACTCCGCCTCCACGAGGTCGCACTCGCCATTCCACGGAGGCGTACGATCCTCATCCGCCCACACCTGAATCAGCATCAGTTCATTGCCGTAATCGGCAAGATACTGCAGCGCCTTGTCGCAGCCATCTTCATCCAGAAAATCGGAGATCACAACCACGAGCCCGCGCTGCGGATAGTCGTTCAAAAACTCCCGCACCACCTTCAAAAAGCTCGTCGAGCCCGACGCCTTCAGGTCCTCCAGAAACCGAGCCAGAGGAGTAAAGCGATGACGCCCGCCGCCACACACCTTGCCCTCGCCCAGTTGTCCGGAAAACGGCAGGACCTCAATCGTGTCCAGCCGCACCAGCCCGACATAACAAAGCGCGCCGGCCAGCTTCCGCGCAAACTCAAACTTCGCGCCGCCATCGGCCATCATCGATTCCGAAGCATCCAGCAGCATCCGCACCGGCACGCGCGGTTCCACCTGAAACATCTTCAGAAACATCTTGTCGAGCCGCATATACGCGCGCCAGTTCACCGCGCGAAGATCGTCGCCCGCCGCATAATTGCGATGATCCAGAAACTCCTGACCGCCGCCCGGCAGCCGCGAGCGATTATGACCGCCCACCAGACCCGGAAACGACTTCTGCCAGTGAATTGTCAGCCGTTCCAGCCGTTCCAGAAACTTTCGATCCAGCAGCGGAGCGTTGGCCACGAATCCTCCGCGGCCTAATTCGCCGCCCTCACGGCCGTGTCGTTCACGATACTCGCCAGAATGTTGTCCGGCGTCTTACCGTCCGCATGCGCATCGAAATTCAGAATGATGCGATGCCGCAGCACAGACGTCGCAACCTCCTTAATATCGTCGACGCTCAGATGAAGCCGCCCGCGCATCAGCGCCAGCACGCGCCCGCACTCTACCAGCGACTGCGCCCCGCGCGGCGAACTCCCGTACCTGATATATCGCTTCGCCGCATCGTGTGCCTCCCGCTGATCCGGCTGCGTCGCCATCACCAGTTGAACAGCGAAATCCTGCACATGCGGTGCAATCAAAATGTCATGCGTGACTGATCGGATATCCAGAATGTCCGCCCGATCCAACACCGCATTCACTTTGGTCTCCTCGCGGGCAATGGTCCGCTCCACAATGCGCGATAACTCCGCGTGCGTGGGATACGTCACCACAATCTTCATCAGAAACCGATCCAGCTGAGCTTCCGGCAACGGATAGGTGCCTTCCATCTCGATAGGATTCTGCGTTGCCATCACCAGAAACGGGGCTTCCAGACGATGGGTCGTCGTGCCGCTCGTCACCGTACGCTCCTGCATTGCCTCAAGAAGCGCCGACTGCGTCTTCGGCGTCGCGCGATTGATCTCGTCAGCCAGCACCAGATTGGCGAAGATCGGACCTTCCTGAAACCGGAAGCTCTTATGCCCACGCTCGTCCGTCTCCATAATCATGCTGCCCACAATGTCGGCAGGCATCAGATCGGGAGTGAACTGGATACGCGAATACTTCAGTCCCAGCGTATTGCCCAGCGTGCGCAGCAGTGTGGTCTTGCCCAGACCCGGCACGCCTTCCAGCAGAACGTGGCCGCCCGCTACCAGACAGATTAGAACACCGTCCACCACACTCTGTTGTCCTACGATGATCTTGCCGATTTCCTCGCGAACAAGGTTCAGCTTCCCCACCGCCGGGCTGATACCGGCATCCGTAACCATGCATTCGATTCTACTTGATGAATTTCCGGCGACTCCCCGCAAAGGGGCGAAAGCGTCCCTTTTCGTACTAGACTGGACTGCATGATCTACGTCATCGTCGTAGTCTTCGTGGTCCTCGTCGTGTTGACCAGTCTGAAGGTTGCGGCCGAGTTCCAGCGAGCGGTCGTCTTTCGCCTCGGCCGCTACACCGGCGAGCGCGGCCCCGGACTCTTCCTGCTCCTCCCGCTCGGCATTGAAACCGAGACCCGCATCGACCTGCGTGTCGTAACCGCGCCCATCGAACAGCAGGAGACGATCACACGCGACAGCGTCACCGTCAAAGTCAACGCCGTGCTCTGGTACCGCGTAAGCGATCCCCGCAAAGCCGTGTTGAACGTGGAAAACTTCCGCATCGCCGTGCAGCAGGTAGCGTTAACCAGCCTGCGCAACGTCATCGGTCAGCACGATCTTGATGAGGTCCTGAAATCCCGCGATCAGATCAACGCACTGCTGAAACGCAACGTAACGGAAAACATCGCCGACTGGGGCGTGACCGTCGAGCTTCTGGAAATGAAGGATGTGGAAATTCCCCAGGATATGCAGCGCGTCATGGCAATGGAAGCCGAAGCGGTACGTGAAAAGCGAGCCCGCATCATTAAGGCAGATGCCGAACTCGAGGCGTCGCAAAAACTGGCCGAAGCCGCTCAGCTGATGGTCGGAAATCCGGCAGCACTCGAACTCCGCCGCATGCAGATGGTGTCCGAAGTGGGAGCGGAAAACAACAGCACCACGGTAATCATGATGCCCGCCGATTTCGTAACCATGGCCGGCAATCTCTCAAAATTCCTCGAAGGCAGGAAACATGAGTGACCGCGCCCTCGCCCGATGTGGCTTAGTTCGGTGACGGCCTGGCAATCTGATCGGCAACGAAAAACTCAAAAGGCGCCTTCCCCGGCGCCAGCTTCAGACCGAGTTGCATTTCGAGCGCCTCGAAAACGTCGGGAACGCTTTGACCGGGAATGTAATCGAAGCGAAACGTGTAAAACACATCCGGTGATAATCCGGTCTTGTCGATCACTCGCCTTCCCACATCAGGCAAGTCGTTCAAGCTCACAACCAGGGCCGGCAAGCGGCGACCTGTTCCTGCCGGTTGACCGAGCCACACAACGCCACCGGAGTCTGTCGAAGCACCGTCTCGCGATACAGGCTTGAGCTTCATCCCGCCCTTCGCGACGGTCAGAAAATAAACATCCGTCTCGCGAACTTCTCGACGTAATTTCAGCTGAAATCGACCTTCGAGCAGGTGCTGAGTCATCACTTTGCAGGTTTCAGCCGTGATGGAACTATCGCCCGACTTCGCCTGCACGTCGTACCGGTCGCCGTCAGGCCGAGCCCAGTCGGGGAGTGGGAACGTGTCCCGGATGCCATAGGCGTACTCAATCAGGAATTGGGCCGGAATATCGGACGCCAGCAGCGTTCCGCCGACACAGCTAAGCTTGGGGCGAGCGTCACGGTCCGCCTTCACAAGTCGTATCGAAATAACATCGAATTCCGGCCCGCGCGTCACTGTTTGCGACCATCCCAATGCGGCGGTGCTCCACGCGATTACAAATGCAGCCAGACCTTTCATGCTATGCCCCCCGAGCCGATCTGTCCGCCATTCTACTCTGGAGACTGCATGCTGGTGAGCCATGTCTGTCGCTTTATCTATTTAAAAACCATCAAGACCGCCAGCACCAGCGTGGAAATGTACTTTGAACCCTACTGCGTGGATCCCGCCGCATGGATGGGTGAGGAGCACGAGCGACGGGAGCTCATTTCCGACTACGGGATCGTCGGGGCAAGAGGCGCGGCGCAATTCACGCCCGAACACCCCACCTGGTATAACCATATGCCGGCGAGTGAGCTGGCCGCCCAGCTCCCGGCAAAGGTGTGGGATACCTATACCCGATTCTGCGTAGTGCGCAATCCCTGGGACAAAGTGGTCTCCCAGTTCTGGTATCACCAAACGCCTTCAGACCGGGCGGCGCTGGCGCGCGGCGATTTTTCCACAGCGCGACAAGCACTCACGAACTGGCTGAAAACAGGCCGATTGCCGCTCGACAGGTCGGTCTACACCCTCGGCGACGATCTGGCGGTACAGCACACGATTCGCTACGAAAACCTCCTTCCCGAGGTGGAGGCCATGTGCCGCCGCCTGGGCATTCCCTGGCAGCCTCAGCGGTTTGGCCGCTACAAAAGTGGTTATCGCCCCCGCCCCGAGCTGGCGCGCGACTACTTCGATTCCGCCGCCGCAGAGCGGATTCGCGAATTATTCGCCTGGGAGTTTAGAAAGTTTTTATACGACGCGACGTGAGTTGCATCACAGTGCTAAAATGAAGAACCTAAAAAGAGCGCTCCTCGGAACAACGTGTCTTACCATGGTTGGCGCACTCCCGGTCGCCGCCAGCATTGTGAACGAAAGTACTGATTTTGCCAATGCTTTCGTGAACGCTACGCCACTACCTGGCGGGGCTGACACGGTTAACGGCTCGCTCGACTGCTGCACGAACACCGACATCGCGGACTTCTTTACTTTCCAGAATCTCACTGCGGGAGATTATCTTTTCACCCTGTCTACGGGCATTCACGACTACGATGGCTCTTCGGCCGATATTTATCTGCCGGGCAGTCTGACTCCGGATTTCAGAGGCATTAGTAACGCCAGCCAGTTGATCCATCTGGGAGAAATCGGCAATGTTTCGGTTGGCGTCCATCTGGACGGAGAATCCGCGACCTACAGTGCAACGCTGACGTCTCAGGCGGCGGCGACTCCGGAGCCTTCTACCCTGCTGCTGGGCGCGGCGGGTCTGGCAGGCGCGCTGGCGTGGCGTCGCAGACGCCCCATCTAAGTCCCGCGGAATGAGTTACAAAGTGTTCCGCCTGCTGGATCGCACGCAGTCGGAACAGATCGTCGCAGCGCTCGAAAAGGCGCGGTTCGTGGACGGCAAAGCCACCGCCCGCGGCCAGGCCGGCGACGTGAAATTCAATCTTCAGACCAGGCCCTCCGATGAAGCGCTGGAACCGCTGGATGAAATTCTCCGCGGAGCACTGGCCCGTCACGACGCGTTTCACGCTTTCACTCACCCCAAAGCGGTCCAGATCCCGATTTACAGCCGATATGAACCGGGCATGACTTATGGTCCTCACGTGGACCGCGCCGTCATGGGCGATCTGGCGCGCATTCGAACGGATCTCTCCATGACTCTGTTTCTGAGCCCACCCGAGAGTTATGAGGGCGGCGAACTGACAATCCGGAACGAGATTGGCGAAGACGCCGTTAAGCTCGATAGCGGTGAAGCCGTTGTCTATCCTTCAAGCGCCATTCACTACGTTGCGCCGGTGACGCGAGGTGTGCGGGTGGCCGCGGTCACGTGGATTCAGAGCATGTTCCGCGACGCCTCCATGCGCGAGATTCTCTGGGATATGTGGGTTGTTCTCCAGAGGATTCCTTCCACCCTTGAGCCGGAACTGCAGCTGCTGATGTCGAAGACGTACAACAACCTGATCCGCTATGCCGCCGACCTCTGACCCGCCCCCGCAACCTGTAATCGAGGTCATGGAAGATCTGGCGACGCCGCCACTAAGCATCGCGGCATGGGCCACCTGCTGTGGAACGGGATGGCGTTTCGGCCACACTTCCAACTCCGCTCATGACACTCAGTTCTGGAAGATGGAACTCGACAGCGACGAAGCCTTCGACGCGATCTGGCAACTGGCCAGGGCGCGCTGTGAAGAGTTGGCCGGGGGGCCGCTGCGCGTTCTTCGCGTCTATGCGAACGGACACACCTATGGGCTTGGCGGAAGCATTCATCGCGATTCCGATCAGCCCGGCTCGTTCACCCTGCTCTACTATCTGAATCCGGAATGGAAAGCAGAGTGGGAGGGCGAAACGGTTTTCTTCGACGGAGCGGAAGAAGTCGCACTTGCGGTTAAGGTGCGGCCGAACCGTGCGGTGTTTTTCGATTCGCGGATTCCGCATGTGGGCCGCGCGCCGTCTCGCGCCTGCCCGGCGCTGCGTGTGACGGTGGCCTGGAAACTGGTCCGCTGCGAAGAGAAGGCTTCCGGCGCCGAAAAAATTTACAGGCACGTGATTCAGCCCTCTGTGGTGGCGGCCGCTGTGCGGGAACGCCTGGAGCAATTGGGCAAGAGCATCAGCATTCCAGGTTTCCGGCCGGGCCAGGCGCCGCTGCAGAAGATCGCCGAGAGATACGGAGAGAACGCGCGGCAGGAAGTAGCGCGAAGGCTGGTGAGCGAGATCGTGGAAGCGGAGACGCCGCACGGCTCCATTGTGACGGCTACCCATGTTGCACTCGAAGACAGCGGGGCGCTGCGCGTGGAGATCCACGCCGTGCATCTTCCGGATCTGCCGGATCCCGCTCCCACGGGTCCGTTCGTCCGTTTGAGAGCCACTGACGGGCCGGCAGCGCTTGCCGGAATTTCCATGGAAGAGGCGTCGGCTCTCACCGCCTTCCACCTGAAGACGCAGGTCCTGGATTGGCTCAATAGCTCTTATGGATTCACCGCTCCGCCGGGCATGGTGGATAAGGAAAGCGAAGCCATCGCGCGGCTCGCCGGTGGCGGCGAGGACGAAAAGGCCGAATATCGCGCGATCGCAGAGAGGCGGATTCGGCTTGGTCTGCTTGTGGCGGAATTTGCGCGGCGCAGGAACTTCCGAAATTCCGGCGCCACCGCGCTGGAAGACATGGTTGTCGCAGCCCTGTTGAATTCAGCAAAGGTTATGGAGCGCGACGCCACGCCCGACGAACTTCGGGAACTGGCAGCCGACTGACGTGGAATTCCAGGATCTGTTCGCCGATTCTGCCGCGCTTGACGCGTTTCTGGTCTCGCAATTTGGCGTCGACGTCGTTCATCTGGGCGGACACGCGGGAAGGTTTTCGGACCTGAATGCATCCGAAGGCGCTGCCCTGCGCAGGGGCCGATTCCTCCGCAGCGTGGAACGCACCATCGAGGCCGCGGTTCAAATCGTGGCTCCGGATGAAGAGCGTGAAGAGAGCGATCAGCGGGTGTTTCGCGATCGCCTGATCTTCCACACTGGCGGGTCGCGTTTTTCAACGGTTGTACGGAAGCAGGACGTCATAGTCTGGGAAGGTACGCTACACGACGGCGACGTGCTCTGCGTGCCCTTTGGCCATCGTGCCGGCGAAATTCCGGCGTCTCATCTTGTGCTCGAACTGATGCGGCCATCCGCAGTGGATCTGTTGACGTGGGTTGCGCGCGCGGCGCGTTTTCGCCCGGAGCTTCAAACGCCCGCGCCGCTCTTTGCGCCGCTATCCACCCAGGCCAGCTATCTGGAGGAGATGCGGCAGGCAGTGACGCAATTCCTGTCTTCCCCGCCCCTGCTTGATGTATTCCGCCGCAGGATGAACGGGCGGGCGCCTGCGCGCCGAATTCCGGGCGAAGCCGCATCGCTGCCGGCCGCCGCGGCTTCGGAGTCGGATATTGTCGATCTCACGGCGCCACGCCGCCTGCACTTTGTTTCGCGCGCCGACACGTTTGGTCTACACACGAACGGCACGCATCTGGAATTTCCGCGTGAAGCGCTGCCGGTGCTGCTGGCGCTGGAACAGCGCGCGCCGATCGCCATGGGAGCGCTTCGTCAGGAATTTGCGTCGGAGATGGACCGGGCAGACCTGGATGACCTGGTGGATGTGCTGGCGGCGAACGCCGTCATACGCATTCGCGCGGCCGGGGAAGGCGGTTGAGCGGGATAAAGCGCTGGGTCCCTGTCCGGCTCTCACCTGGGACTCGGCCCGAGCTGACGGGAAGTCTCAATGTCAGGTGGCTGGAGTTTGGTGACGCAGCGCTGACGGAGCCGTTTTTTGAGGATACGATCGCGCAACTCAGAAGCGGCGGAGCGCGCGAGCTTGAGACGGGCATGGATACCCTGTTCCGGCTGGCATCGGCACTGCCGGCCGTGCTCCCGGCGGGCCTGATCTTTCACATTTCGCGGTGCGGCTCAACGCTGCTGGCGAACGCTCTCAAGACAGGGCGTAATACCGTCGTGATGTCCGAGGATATGATGACGGCGCGACTCCTGCAGCCATTCCGGCCCACGGGTTCTTCGCATCTGGACTCGCTGTGGAATGACCGACGGCGGCAGATTGCCGAAGCGGTGTTTCGTTTCTTCGCGACGCTGGGTCCGAGCGGGCGCGCAAAGCTAATCCTCAAGCTGCCCAGTTTTGCAACGGTCGCTTTGCCATTGTTTCGTCAGTGGTGGCCGGATGTGCCCTGCGTAATCGTAGTGCGCGATCCGGAAGAGGTCATGGTTGCGAATCTGGCTTCCGGCTGGGGTGGGAGCGACAACCGGGCCGGAATTGCCGAGGTGTTCGCCGTTGGCGCTAACCTGAACGACGTCTCTCCCGAAGAGCTTTGCGCGCTAATGCTGAACAGCATGCTGACGAACGCCGCCCGCGCCGTGGGGCATGGTTGTTATGTGGTTGATTATGAGGACCTGAAGGCTCGGGTTCCCGCGATTGCCCATCTTTTCGGCGTGGAATTGGGGAGCGAGCAGGCCTTATCGACGGTGCTGGGTAGCTACTCCAGAGATTGGGCATTGGCAGTTCCTTTTACGGGGGACCGGCTCGCCAAGCGCAGTAAAATCACACAAGAAGTGCGTGAAGCTGCCCGCCTATGGGCCCGCGAACCTTACGCCGAACTCCGGGCTATGGGGTCAGGGTGGAGCTTGCCTGGGTAGCGCCCGGAAGAATATTAACGGCCTGCGCCCTTAACCGCCCGACTGGCGGTGGAATGTCGGCCGAGCAACTGAAGCGAGATCGTGCCGGTCAGTATGCCATCCGCATCAACGATCAGTACCGTATTTGTTTCAGATGGAAGCCGGGCGAGGCCGCCGACGTCGAGATCGTTGATTATTACTAATGGGAGACACGCATATGCGAAAGAAGCAGATTGCACCCTTACACCCCTGCGAGATGTTGCGCCAGGAATACATGCGCGCCGCAGGGCTCGGCGTGAACGCGCCGGGCCTGGCGCTTCGTGTACCCACAACCAGAAATTGGCGCAATAGTTAAAGAACAGCGCGCCATCACCGCCGACACTGCAATGCGCCTCGCACGCTACTTCGGCACGTCGCCAAAATTCTGGATGGGCCTCCAGGCCGACTACGATCTCGATATGGCCGAAGATAAATCGCGCGAAGAAATCGAACGCTTGATCCTCCTGCGTAACGTCGCATAGCCCGCGCCAATTCTAAAGAATATTCACCGCCCGAGCTGCCAGCAGCGCCACCGCCGCCAGCGAAATCGACGATTGCACCATCATCATCGTCTTCGCCCAGCGCGAAAGCACCGGCACGTCAGTAGGCGAAAACGCCGTGCTCGTATTGAACGCCAGAAACAAATAATCCACAAATCCCGGATTCCAGTAATGCACCCCCAGCGCCTTCCGCGCGTCTTCGCTCAGCGTCATCTGCGGGAACAAAAACGCCCCCGCCGAATGCGTGTGCCGCGTATCGCGCACGTTCGGCCCCCCGCCATCCAGACGCCAGTACCACGACGCAAACACCAGTACGTTACTGATCCACAGCGTCGCCGCAGCCCGGAGCAACTCCCCCGGCGGATCCAGATGCCGCGGCAACCGCAAGATCAGCAGAACAAGCGACGAAGCCAGCGCCAGCGTAATCACCGTAAGCGTCGAATACGCGAAGACGTCGTTTAGAACCGGTCGTTTCGTGTGATGAAAAACCGTCGCCGGAATCAGCGTCACAACAATCAGCAGCAACGCCAGCCATCGCGGCCCGATCGTCAGCGCGTCCGGAACAAAGTAAAACAGAATACCGACAGACAGACCGGCGATAAACGCAGGCCAGCGTGGTTCAATCCGAATCTCCGGCTCAGCGCTCACCACAGGTGATAGTATCCCTCGCGGCGCGCCAGATCCACTTTCAATCCGAACAGCTTACCCAAAGCCTCCTCCGTCAGAACATCCTCCTTCGGACCATCGTCAGCAATCCCACCGCCATTCATCAAAATCACACGATCGATCTCCGGAATAATATCGGAAAGCTGATGCGTCACGAGAATGATCGCGATGCCCGCCCGCGCCAGCTTCCGCACATTCTCCCGCAGCTCATGCTGAGCAAAAACATCGAGACTCGTCGACGGCTCATCCAGCAAAAGCGCCTTGGGATCATGCACGAGCGCGCGCCCGATCAGCATGCGCCGCGCCTCGCCGGACGACATCTCCTCCACCGGCTTCTCTCCCAGATGGGCCGATTCCAGAAACCGCAGCACATCCTTCGCCTTGCGCCGCTGCGCCACCGTCACATGATGATTCGGCCAGATTCCGATGCTCGAAAAGAAGCCGGAAAGCACAATCTCGAATCCGGTAATCTCACGCGTACACTGTGTCATCAGGTCGTTCGACACAATCCCCATCATGCTGCGCAGATCGACGACGTTCCACACACTCTCGCCCATGATCCGCACGCTGGACCCGGCCTGAGCCAGCGGATAACACTCTCGCGTAATCGTTCTAATCAGCGTCGACTTCCCGCAGCCATTAGGACCGAGAATCGCAACATGCTCTCCCGCCCCGATCGTGAGATCAAGATTCCGCAGCGCAACATTCTCGCCGCGCATCACAGTTACATTTCGCAATTCAATGAGAGGAGCCGAAGACACCAGTCCAGTATCGCGTGGTCGTCTAACTAAGGCTGGCGAGCTAAGCACCTTCAGTGCAAAGCTCGATGCTGCGAGCAGCGCAGAACGCGGCAACGAAGGAGTCGGCGCACATACATTCCGCAACCTTCGTTGCTGTTTTCCATGCTCACCGAATTGCTATAGCTGACAGGATATCGACACACGGAATCTGAATCTTGCAGCGGTCGCCGTCCGGTCACATCGTTCTAAGCCCCAATTTCCTGCCCCAACCCTAACTACACCGAATAGCGTTTCCAACAACTTACAGCTAAATTGGGTTCCTTTTTTCATTTCCAACCCTCCACCATATCCCAACCCAAAACCTCAATCGTGCTAACATGAAACTTCCGTAACAGGAACCTGCGGACGCCCTCGTGCGTCGCAACGCAACCCACGACTCGGCCAGTCAAAACCGAAACGGACTTGCGGAATTAAGGAGATCGAAGTTGAGACTAGACACAGTAGTCGCGGCGCAGCCACGCGCCAGCCGCGGCAAAAATGAAGCGCGCCGTACGCGCGTTGCCGGCCTGATTCCCGCCATCGTTTACGGCGCTTTCAAAGATCCGCAGGCAGTCAGCGTCAATCCAAAGGACATTCTGAAGATCATCCGTGGCAAGTCCGGCCACAACGCCATTTTCGACGTGGAAATCGCGGGTGTGGAACGCACCCCCGTCATCGTCGCGGACGAGCAGTACGATCCGGTCAAAGATAAGCTCATTCACATCGATCTCAAGCGGATCGACCTTACTCGCAAACTCCGCGTCTCCATCCCGATCCACACCACCGGTGAAGCAAAGGGCGTGAAGCAGCAGGGCGGCGTGCTCGACGTTGTCACCCGCTCGGTCGAAATCGAGTGCATCCCGGACGATATTCCGAACGAGTTCACTGTTGATGTGACCGAGCTCATGATCGGCTCCAACATCCGCGTGGGCGATCTCCCTGTAGCCTCCGGCGTTCGCGTTCTCACGTCTGCGGAAGCCGTGATCGCGCACGTGGTTGGTATCAAGGAAGAAGCTGCGCCTGAAGCAGCGGCTGGCGCAGCGGAACCCGAAGTCGCCAAGAAGGGCAAGAAGGAAGAAGCAGCTCCGGCCGCTGGCGCGGGCGACAAAGCCAAGAAGAAGTAAAAATCGATGTTCCTGGTTGCCGGTCTCGGGAACCCGGGCGAAAAGTACGAAGCCACGCCCCATAATCTGGGCTTTCTCGTGGTGGACGCGCTGGCCGCCCGCCATTCCATTCGCATGTCGCGGCTGGAGTGCCAGGCGGTGATCGGCCAGGGAACAATTCGGAATCAGTCTGTGCTGCTCGTGAAGCCGCAGACTTTTATGAATCTCAGCGGTGTCGCCATTAAGCCGCTGATGCAGAAAAACGAGGTCGATCTCAACGATCTGATTCTCGTCTACGATGAACTGGCCCTTCCGTGGGGCGGCCTGAGGCTTCGGCCGGATGGTTCGGCGGCGGGTCATAATGGCGTGCAGGACGTGATCGATAAACTCGGAACGCAGTTGTTTCCGAGAGTCCGGCTGGGGGTGCACCCCGGCTATCCGCTCACCTCGGGTAAGGGTGCGGATTATTTGTTGTCGCGCTTTTCGCGGCAGCAGAACGAAACTTTGGATGAGTTCATCGGCTACGCGGCCGATGCCACGGAGTCCATTATTGCTGAGGGCGTCAGTTTGTCCATGACCAGATTCAATCGTCGCGCCCCGGGCACAACAGAGGATCAATGAGAATCTACGAAAACCTGTTCATCGTAAAACCCGATGCAACGGAAGAAGAGATCGATCACCTCATCGAACAGATGTCGAAGAACATCACCACCGCTGGTGGCACTGTCGATAAGGTGGAAAAGTGGGGCAAGCGCAGACTCGCCTACCGCGTGGAAAAGCAGCGGGAAGGTTATTACGTGCTGCTGACGTTCACGGCGGAGGCGAACACAGTGCGCGAATTCGAGCGCCGTATGCTCGTGCAGGACGCAATCATCAAGTTCCTGACGGTTCGCATCGATGAAACGTTGAAGCGCATTGAAAAGCGGAAGAAGATCCGCGAGAAGCGCGCGCAGCGCCGGCCGCGTCCTCAGGTGGCGCAGCCTTCGATTGCACAAGCGATGCTGGGCGGAGCGGAAGAAGCTCACGCCGCGCCCGGAATTCCCGCGGCTCATGCCACGCCCGGCGCACCAGCGCCCGCGGCTCCGGCAGAACCCGCAGCCACCACCCAGGAATAATCAGGAGATCTCATCATGGCGGAACCTACAAGAGGCGCAAGACCCATCGCCGCGAATCAGCGTCCCACCGGCGGGGACAAAGCAGTGGCAGTCGGACGGAAGCAGTATTTCCGCCGCAAGAAAGTCTGCCGTTTCTGCGTCGAGAAGATCGACGACATCAATTACAAAGACGTCAAGATGCTGCAGGCCTTCATCGCCGAGCGCGGTAAGATCGTGCCCCGTCGCATCTCGGGCGTTTGCGCACCGCACCAGCGGCGTCTGACGGACGCGATTTTCAAGTCGCGCAACATCGCGCTGCTGCCCTTCGCGGCGTCGGTGTAAAGGAGATCAACGATGGAAATCATTCTCAGAGAAGACATCGATAATCTCGGTACCCGCGGCCAGGTCGTCAAAGTGGCCGCCGGCTACGCGCGCAACTACCTGCTGCCCCGTCGTCTGGCCGTTGCCGCGAGCGACGCCAACAGGAAGATCGTGGAGCAGGAACGCCAGGCTCATCTCCGCCGCGAAGCGGTGGCGAAGACCGAAGCGGAAGAACTCGCTAAACTCCTCGGTTCCGTCACGCTCACCATCGCCCGCAAGGCCGGCGAAGAAGGCCATCTGTTCGGCTCCGTTACGGCTGCCGATATTGCCGATGCACTCCAGGCGCAGAAGTACTCGATCGATCGCCGCAAAATCCAGCTCGACGAAGCTATCCGCGCTCTCGGAGATTATAAAGTGCCGGTGAAGCTGCAGCGCGAAGTCACCGCTGAGGTCAGCGTCTCGGTCGTCGCCGAAGCCTAAAACCTCCGTCAACCGTAGTAACACTCACCGTGAAATGGTCGTTACAGATCATTTCACGGTTTTTTATGGTCCTCAAGACCCAGTATAACCAGTACTATGTTATAAACAATACCAAAATGCATATATATTTCGTCAAGATTATTGACGGTGTACCATTCCTCTGTTAAATTTATTACCAGAGATGTTAAGAAACAGTAGCTTTGAAAACCCAACTCCTCAGGCGGCTTCTAACTACTTGAACACCCTGTCTCCCTCTCGCGACGTTCAGGATAATCTCGAAGACCCTCTTGCGTATCTCCCTTGCTCTACGATCGTAGAATACTCTCGCGGCCAATTGATCTACGGTCGGCAGCAGCTCTCTAACAGCATTTATCTGGTCATCGACGGCAAAGTGAAAGTCAGCCGTACCGCCGACGATGGCCGCCAGGTTGTAGTCGACATCTACCAGCCGGACGAATTCTTTGGGGAATCTTCGTTCGTTGGTGAAAGGTACCGTGTCGAAGAAGCAACCGCGCTCGATTCCACCAAGGTCATGACATGGACCACGGCGGAGATCGAAGATCTGGTAGTGCGGCGGCCCCGCCTGGGCGTCGCGTTAGTTCAGCTTCTGGTTCGGCGCTCGATTGAGTTCGGCGCCCGCATCGAAAGCTTTTCGATCGACACGATCGGCCGCAGACTGGTCCGCTCGCTCATTCGTTTCTCCGAACGCCTGGGCCACGAATCGGCTGACGGCTTCATTGATATGATGCCGTTCACGCACGAACTCCTCTCGCAGTATGTTGGCACTTCGCGCGAAATCGTGACACACTACATGAATCAGCTGCGCCGCGACGGCTATCTGCGGTATTCGCGCAAAGGCATCGCTCTGAACCGGCCCGCTCTGCGGGAATGGCTCAAGCGCGATGGCTCGAGCGCAGAAGAACAACGGTAACATTATCGGGGCTGCCCGCTTCATGGGCAGCCCCGATTAGTTTTTGGCCCTTCTCTTCCAGACTCCCCTGCCCGCCGAGCGTCCGCTCAATTTCAGCATCATTGACAACTCCATGCAGTCCATCCGTCGCCAGCAGCAGAATATCGTCTGCCTGTAATTGGACGGCATAGTAAAGGACCCGAACCGAAGGCGCGACACCGATCGCCATCGTAAGAACGTGGCGCATCGGATGCGTTCGCAGAGCTTCGTCATCCAGACCGATACCGCGGCCGACTTCCTGCACCCACGTTTGATCGCTGGTGATCAGACGCAGCGTGCCGCCATGCAGCAGGTACGCGCGGCTGTCTCCTACACTGGCGATGGCGAGATCGTTGTCCTTCGTTTCGAGCGCCGCCACGATGGTGGTGCCCATCCCTTCGAGATTGGCGTCGCGACTCGCTTCTGCGCGCACAAGATCATTAGCTTCTTCCACCGCAGCGAGAAGCGCGGCGGCGTCACGATGTGAAGCTCGGTTGAGCGATGCTTCAACTGCGTCGACTGCCAGTCGCGAAGCCTCCGCCCCGCCGCGCGCGCCACCCATCCCATCGGCAAGCATGTACAGACCAAGGCGATCCACGATCCGGAAGCAGTCCTGGTTCGATGGCCTGACCTGACCCGGATCGGTGAGCGCGCACGCTTCGAGCATGTCTATTTGGCTTTGCCGGCGCTGAGCAGATTGGCGAAGATGCGATACGCGCCGGGAACGCCGGCAGGCATTTCCCGGAACCACGAGAACGAAGTGTAAACGAACGCGCCCTTGCCGTACCGCGTGTAGAGCAGCGAACCTTTCAGTTCCTTGTCGCCCGTGTCATGGGTTTCAAAGGGTGTCTGGTAGCGGGCATCCCAGGTGTCGGCAAAGTAGACGCCGCGTTCCTGAATCCAGCCATCGAAGTCGGCAGCGGTGATGACGTTGGGCGAACGCACGATCGGCGAAGCGGGTTCGATGAACTTCACTGGCGCGTCTTCTTCGGTGACGCGTTCGGAGTTCCCCTGCGACAACGCGAACGGCCAGGGCCCCATGTGATCGAAGGCCTCGGTCACTGACGGGCTGATGCGGCGATCGTCCAGGCGGTTGTATTGAACCACAAGTGTGCCGCCGGTATTGACGTATTCGAGCAGGCGCTTCTGCGCCGCACGCAGATCGGCGCGAACCGCATAAGCGCGAAGGCCAGTGACGATCGCGTCGTAGGCGGAGAGGTCGCCGGTGGTGAGTGTCTTTTCGTCGAGAAGGTCCACCGTACAGCCCATTTGGCGAATGGCTTCCGGCATCTTGTCTTCCGAGCCCATGACGTAGCCGACTCGTTTCGCCAGCACTTTCATCTGCACGGCCGCGAGCTTTCCGCCCGATACCTGGAAGATGGTCTGCGCCGGGATGTGAGCGTAATCGATCACGTTGACGGCGGCAGCTACCGGCGTGCCGCTCGCAAGGCTGGCGGTCACTTTGAATTCACCCGTGCCCGGAGTTGCCGGAGGAGTGAGACGAAACTTCAATTCTTCCGTGGCGCTCAGTTCCCGAAGTTCGAAGGGCGCTTTCGAAGGCTCGACACGCCAGCCCGCCGGCGCTTCGAATGCGAGACTACCGGACTGATTCGGAGCCATCGCACTGACGAGCACGCTGATATCGCGAGTCGTTCCGGTTGACACCACGAGATTGTCCGACGAAACCGCAACGCTCACCGGCGGTTCAACCACTACAGGCCGGATGAATTCGTCGCGTGAAGGGTCAGCATACCGATAGTGCAACGGCTCGGTGACCGAGAAGAGGCGGCCGTCTACCGACAGGTCGAAGGTCACAGTAATCTCAGGCACTGTGTCGGCGCGGCCGATCAGCGACTGGTCATCGACAGTGTAAGTGTCGCCCGTGGGTGGCTTACGGAGCCAGTAGGGCTGCGACCAGGGCTGATCTTTCGGCACCGTGACCTTCACGTTGATGGCTTGTTCCTGGTTGTAAGGCAGGTTCTTATCCTTTACACCTACATCCGGGTTGCCCCATCCATTGATGTGGACGGCGTTGATCGCCATGGGCAGCTTTGAGCGATTGATCGCAGTAATGTGCAGGTCGGCTGTCGCTCCTGGAACGTAGGCGTACGTGCTCGCCTGCGCTTCCGCGTGTACTCCGGCGCAAAGTGCGATAGCGTGATCGAGTTCTTCCAGTTTCCACTCGGCCCAGTGCTCGCCTTTGGCTGCGAGCCCGGCAGCGATAGAACGCGCTTCGAGCAGAGCTGAGACCGTTTTTTCCGGATGGGTGTCGTCGAAGTTCGCCTTCGCCCGTGCGAGCAATTCACCCACGGCAGCGCCACCAGGGATGCGGCTCCAGGTGGTGTCGATGTCATCCATCAGGTCGTCCTTAGCCGGCGCACCGCCGGTTACTACGAGCGAACTGGACTGCGCACCGTACGCAATCGTCGAAACCATCGCCTGGCTCTTGTGCTGGCTCCGGCTCAGGGTTGCGATCTCACGATAAGACCGGCCCAACACCGGATCATAGTCACCGACGGGCAGGCTCACGCCCGCAACGGCGCCACTTCCTCCGCGCGCGCCGCCACCACCTGCGCCACCACCACCTGCTCGCCCACCACCCGCTCGCCCCCCGCCACCGCCGCTTCCGCCACTCGCGCCCGGCGCTCCGGGGGGCGTAAACCTCGCCTGCATCACGCGTTTGGCCTGCCAGGGTTTCACCCACTTCAACTGCTCGGGGAACTTCGTCGGATCGGCTGCGGCATCGAACGCTTCGCGACCCAGGATGGCCGACACCTGGTGTTGGCCGTGTCCATCGGCCGGTGTGCCGCTGAAGCAGAGGACGATGACATCGGGCTGCTGCTGACGAACAACCCACACGACGTCCGCCAGGATGCGATCGTGTCCCCACTTTTGCATGGTTTCTGCGGCAGTCTTGGTGAAGCCGAAATCGATGGCGCGCGTGAAGTACTGCGAAGCTCCATCGACGCGGCGCGCAGCTAACAGTTCCTGCGTGCGCAATGCGCCAAGATATTCGCTCTGCTCCTTGCCAAGAAGATTTTGACCGCCTTCCCCTCTGGTGAGAGAAAGATAGCCCGTGCGGATCTTGCGTCCGCGCGCCAGATAGGCAATTACCGGCGTGTTCTCATCATCCGGATGCGCTCCGATCATGAGGACGCTGCCGAGGACGTTGAGCTTGTCGAGCGCGTAGCGGGTGGCGTCGGCGCCGCGCAGTTCCTGATCGGCGCCGCGCACCGAGTAGATTCCGCTCGCAAGAGCGAGGACCAGTGCCAGGCCCGTGGCAGCTTTTCTCATGAGAAACATGTTAGCGCGGTAACCAGGAATCGACTACAGGGTAGGCGGCCTGCACGAAGTGGGTTGCAATGTCCTTGGAACGCTCGCGCTGTCCACCCAGGACAGGGACCACAACGCGGACAAGCGAAGTGTCACTGCGGTGGTTCTTTATCGAGTCGGCCACGAGATAGAACTTGGCTGAG
Organism: Acidobacteriota bacterium; assembly: GCA_048498815.1. Classification (GTDB taxonomy): domain Bacteria; phylum Acidobacteriota; class Terriglobia; order Bryobacterales; family Bryobacteraceae; genus BOG-234. The sequence continues at coordinate 35,583 of JBEHXG010000014.1, forward strand.
AATTCATCGGCAATCACACGGCCCTGCGACTGATACCAGTAAAGAACGACCTCTTCATAATCGCCTTTGGAAACCACGTAGCGATTGACCTGAATGGTGCGGTCGCCGACCGGAACATCGATCTTTCCACTCTCGACCGGCTGGAAGCCCGAACCCGGCAAGCAGTTTTTCGGGGAGTGCGGCGACTGTCCGTAGCGCTGGCTCTGGAAGTAGGCGATGAAAAGATCGGCGCCGCCTTCGGGCCCCAGATAGAGGCGTTCGACGATATCGTCGGCTTTGAGGATGGCGCGCGTATCGGCGTCGACAACTTGTTCCTGCTTGTAGCGCCAGGGGCCGATATCGTATGGCAGACTGGCGAGCGGCTTCGGAAGCGGCGTGTTCTCGCCGTGCGACGCCGAATAGAAGAGCGCCGTCTGGGCCACGAGCAGCACTGTCAGAGCGGTCAGGTGTTTATTCAGCTGCATTGAGTTGGCGGCGCTCCATCGCCCTGGCTACTCGAATCATGATCTGGTGGAAGGCGGCGAGAATTGCGAATGCCACCATGAAAATCACCCATCCCTGAGCTTGATGAAAGAGACCTTCCGCCAGTTCGGGGCGGAAGTTGGCAATGATGCCGGTGATGGTTACGCGGGTCGCGTTCGCCACAATAGCGATGGGGACTGTGGCAAAAAAGAGGACGATCCGAAGCCATTTCCGCTTCTCGCAGAAGTAACCGTAGACGAGCGAGAGAAAAGTCAGCGTAAGCAGCGAGCGAATGCCGCTACAGGCTTCGACTACGTCAAGGCTCTGACTCGCCAGGATCAGGACGTTCCCTTCCCTGATGATGGGGATTTGCAGCGCGGAGATCGTGTTTTCGGCCACGCTGCTGGCAATGAGTTGCAGCGGGAAGGTGATCTGGTTATAGATCACAGCCGGGATCGGCACCATGAAGAACAGCAGGAAGATCGGGAAGCGGAATGCGCGGAGATATTCGGTACCGCCAAGCAGGAGAACCGCTCCAGCTACTGAGAAGACGATCGCCGTACGGGAGAGAAAGAGTTCCGCGCCGAGCGTTCCGATGTAGAGCTGGAAGCCTGCCCAGGCGAGGACTGCGAAGCCCCACCAGTTTGGTTTTGCCGTTTTGCCGGCGATGCGATCACGCATCTGCCAGGCGATGAAGGCGGCAATTACGGGCACGAAGAAGCCGTGGCCCATGTCTTCGTCGTTGTACCACTGCGCTACCAGACGCGCCAGGATCGGAGCGTAGCAGACGACGATGAGGACGGACACCCACGCAATCGTGGTCCACGCGATATTTAGAGGCGGCGCGGGAGTGGGAACGGCACACTCCGGGCCGGACTTAGCGGGGGTCATTATGACTTGATTTTAGCATTTGCCGTCAAAGACTCCGCGCAGTACTGGTATCCAAACTATTGGAATTTCAGAACTTCAGATGATTCCAAAGTGTGTCACCGAGGTCGCCGCAGTCCGGTATATAATCCTTCCGATGATGAATCGACGCCTTCCATTTCTGTTCGCCTCGCTTGTCGCCCTGGCCGTTTCCGGGTTCGCGCAGGAGATTCAAAAGCTCGATCCGGCTCTTGATCCGCTTCTGGATCCAGGTGCAACCCTGGAGCGTTTCGCGACCGGCTTTGATAAATGGACAGAGGGGCCGGTCTGGACCCGTGCTCAGACTCTGATCTTCGCCGACATCCCGGCCAACAGCATCCTGCAGTGGCGTCCTGGCGGAGCCGCGGCTACCGTCTTTCTGCATCCGAGCGGGTATGACGGCTCGGCTCCGTTCACGGGGCCGCAGCCGGGCTCAAACGGAATGACGCTCGACTCAAAGGGCCGGCTGACAGTGGCCGGGCACGCGCGACGCAATGTGTGGCGGATTGAAGCGCTTGATCCCGGTGCGCAGATCACGGTCCTCGCTGACATGTTCGAGGGGAAACCGCTGAACAGCCCGAACGATCTGGTTTACAAATCGGATGGCGATCTCTACTTTACGGATCCGCCGTACGGACTGGCGACCCAGGGTGACCGGGATCCGGAGAAGAAGCAGGCTGCCAATGGCGTCTACCGGATTCCAGGCGCCGGGAAGCAGGGGCCTGGCAAGCCGCCCGCCAATGACAAAGTGCAGTTGGTGATCAAAGATCTGCCGAGACCCAATGGCATCGCCTTTTCGCCGGACGAAAAGACTCTGTATGTGAGCAACTCAGACCCAAAGAAATGGATGAGCTATCCTGTGCATCCCGATGGTTCTGTTGGAGATGGCAAGGTCTTGTTCAGCGTCACGAATGAACGCGGGATCGGCGGTCCGGATGGAATTAAGGTGGATCGACAGGGGAACATCTGGGGCTCAGGCCCGGGCGGTGTTTGGATCTTCTCGCCCGACGGAAAGCATCTGGGTACCATTCGGGTTCCGGAGTCGGTCAGCAATGTGGCATGGGGCGATGAGGACGGGAAGACGCTGTACATTACTGCCAGCGCGAGTCTCTATCGGATTCGCGTGAAAGTGGGCGGAATCAAGCCGTAGCTAAAGGAATCGCGCCTCAGAACTTCAATAAATTCGAGAGGGTCTTCACGAGGTCTTCGGTCTGAGGAAGGATGCGGTTTTCGAGGTCGGGGTGGTAGCCGACCCAGGTGTCCAGCGCGGCAACGCGTTTCACGGGCGCGTCCAGGTAGGTAAAGAGCTCGTCGGCGATTCGGGCGGCGATTTCAGCGCCGAAACCGAAACTGAGGGTGTCTTCGTGGGTGACGATTACGCGACTGGTCTTGCGGACGCTGGCCGCGATAGCTTCCCAATCGTAGGGTGAGAGGGAACGGAGGTCTATCACTTCAACCGATTTGCGCGGGTCTTCTTTCTCGATTTCCTGGGCGGCGAGGATCGATTTCTGGACAAGCGCTCCGTAGGTGACGATGGTTGCCGAATCGCCCGGCTTGACGATTTTCGCTTTGCCGAACGGAATGGTGAAGTCCGGCCCGGGATGGGGCGCGCGGTTATACATCTCGCGGTAGAGCTTCTTGTGTTCGAGGAAAAGGACGGGGTCGTCGCAGCGGATGGCCGTGCGGAGGAGTCCGCAGGCGTCTTCGGCGTTGGAGGGGAAGACTACACGCAGGCCTGGGATGTGCGTGAATGTTACTTCGCCGGACTGGCTGTGATAGATGGAGCCGCCGCCCAGATAGCCGCCGATCGGCACGCGAAGAACGAGCGGCGCGGAGAACTGGTTATTGGAGCGCCAGCGCAGGGAGGCGAGTTCGTCCCGGAGCTGCATCATGGCGGGCCAGATGTAGTCGAAGAACTGGATCTCGGCTACCGGTTTCATGCCGGCCATAGCGAGTCCGCTGGCTCGGCCTACGATGGAGGCTTCGGCGATGGGGGCGTTGAAACAGCGCGTGCCGCCGAATTCGGTTTGCAGGCCCGCGGTCAGTTTGAAGACTCCGCCTTTGCCTTTGACTTCGGCAAGGTTGGCTTCTCGGCTGCAATCGGCTACGTCTTCGCCGAAGACTATTACTTTGTCGTTGCGTCGCATCTCTTCGCGCAGGGTCTGGTTGATGAGATCGGCCATGATGCGTGGTTCACCTTCGGGCTTCGCGGGTACCTCGAAGGCAGCGGAGGTGGGGTCGATCTTATCCGAGTAGAGATAGCGAAGAGCGGTCTCCGGCGAAGGAGTGGCGGCCTTGAGGGCGCGCTGAGTGTCTTCGAGAATGCCGCGTTCGATCTCGCGCTTGATGTGTTCGAGCGCGTGGGATTCGAGTACTCCGTCTTCGAGGAGGAAGGCCGGGAAGGTGAGAAGCGGGTCGCGGGCGGCTTCTTCTTCGCGCTCATGCTGGGTTTTGTAGGCGCGTTCGTCGTCACTTAACGAATGCGAGTAGGGACGCGTGCAGTGCGCGTGAACCAGCGCCGGTCCGTGGCCTTCGCGGCAGTAAGCGACAGCAGTGGACATCGCGCGGTAGGACGAGATGAAGTCTGTGCCATCGACTTCGATGGTGAGCAGGTCCGGAAAGCCGGTCAGGAGGCGCGAGATGGATCCGCCTGGTGTCTGGTGCTCGACCGGGACGGAGATGGCGAAGCCGTTGTCCTGAATCAGGAAGACGACGGGGGCGTGGAGGAGGCAGGCCTGGTTGATTGCTTCCCAGAATTCGCCTTCGCTGGTGGCGCCTTCGCCAGAGGAGGTGAGGACTACGCGATTTTCGCCAGGATAAACGTACCTGAAGGATTCGGCACATCCTACGGCTGGCAGGAACTGGGTGCCGGTGGCGGAGGATGGGGACACGATATTGCGTTCGGCGCAGGTCCAGTGGGAGGGCATTTGACGCCCGCCGGAGGAGGGGTCGTCGGCTGCGCCTACGGCCTGGAGAAGCATGTCGTAGGGCTTCATGCCGAGGGTCAGGGAGATGGCGCGGTCGCGGTAGTAGGGGAAGAACCAGTCGTGTCCGGCGCGGATGGACATACCGGCGGCAACCTGGATGGCTTCATGACCGGCGCAGCTGATCTGGAAATAGATGCGGTTTTGCCGCTTGAGGAGGATTTCGCGGTCATCGACGCGCCGCGAAGTATGCATTAGGCGGAATGCCTGGATAAGGGTCTCGGGATCGAGACCTGCCGCGCGAGCCACTTCAAGCCTTTCGGAAATGCCGGGCACGCTAAACGCCGTCGTCATTGGTTAAAGCCCTCATCAATATAGCAAAGCGGAGAGGGGTTGAAATGGGCGTGGTTCGGCGGCGGCCGGGGAGTATCGGGGTTCGGGATTTCAAGGATCGCATGACGCTTCACAACGTCATTAAAGGTCGCGGCGGCCAGGAGTCGTGACCACGCAGCTTATATCCCCGCCGCCCATCGTGCGGGCTAACTGGGTATATATCGCCGCGAGGCTGCGTCCGGCCGCCGGTGAATCGGGCGGTTTCTGTTTCGGTCAGCGTCAGGGCGGAGTTCCCCTACCGCCGTAGCGCGATCTGTTCATGTTTCTGTTCCTCAATGCTTTATGTCGAAAGCCCTTAAGCATAGCCGCTGTGGCCGAGTCGGTGGTACCATTTCGACTACTCCATGAAGCGTGCGCGATTTCCTAAGTTTGTTCGCGAGAACTATGACATTCATGAGTGGAAGCATGCCAGTGCGATTCTTGAGTGTGACTTTCCGACAGAATTTCGCGATCTGACTGAAGTCCTGGAGTTGTTTCGGATACCGAAATCGAGCCTTATTGCAGGAGGCGGCGGGAAGACGAAAATCGCGCAGGAACTGGACCGATGCTTTGCAGAGCGCGGCTGGGTGGAAAAGAAGTTCGAGACGAGCGTCATCGTCGATGGCGAGGAGAAAAAGAGCCCGACGCACAAGGTGGATTGTTATAAGAACCGAATCGCGTTGGAACTGGAGTGGAATAACAAAGATCCGTTCTTCGATCGTGACTTAAATAATTTTCGCCTTTTGTTCGACCTCCGGGCCATTAGTGTTGGTAACATAATCACGAGAACAGACGAGTTGCAGGACATTTTCGACGATCTGTACGATGAGAAGGGCGCCTGCATCGGGCGCAAGTACGGAAACTCCACCACCCACCTGTCAAAGTTGCTGCCGCGCATTCATGGTGGCGGGGGCGGAGGGTGTCCGATTCTGGTTTTTGGGTTGAAACGGTCGCTTTACATTGAGGATGTCTAAAGCCATGGAAGAGAGTGGACAGCAGGTGAACGCCGAGTTTTTGCGGTCCGTCCGTGGACCCTACAAAACGATCATTGCCGATCCCCCCTGGCAGTTCACGAATCGGACCGGGAAGGTCGCGCCGGAGCATAAGCGTCTTGGCCGCTACGGGACCATGACGCTGGATCAGATTGTCGGGTTGCCGGTGGCCCGGGTCGCCGCAGCGCGTTCGCATTTGTATCTGTGGGTTCCGAATGCGCTGATACTGGAAGGGCTTGAAGTGATGAAACGCTGGGGCTTCACTTACAAGACGAATATCGTCTGGCATAAGGTGCGGAAGGATGGCGGTCCGGATGGACGCGGGGTTGGGTTCTACTTTCGCAATGTGACTGAGCTGATATTGTTCGGAACGCGCGGCCAGTTGCGCACGGATAAGCCAGGGCGGAGTCAGGTGAATTTTTTGGCTACGCGCAAGCGGGAACATTCGCGGAAGCCTGATGAAATTTATCCGATTATCGAGGCTTGCAGCTACGGTCCGTATCTGGAAATGTTTGCGCGGCACAGCCGGCCGGGCTGGGACCACTGGGGTAATGAGGTGGATGAGAGTCCGGTGTCGCGCGTGGATCGCGAAGAGCAGGCGCTCATCAATCCGATGTACCTCTGATAAACACATTCCAGTCCCAGACTGGCGTGCCTGAATCAGCGTCGCAATTGCTGCAGCAGCGTTGTCGCCTGGCGCTCGATGTCCGGGTCTCCGCTGGCGGCTGCGCGTTGCAGATGCTGTATCGCAGATACCGAATCGCCTTGCGCGGCTTGGATCTTTGCTGCGTTTAAGTGCGCCAGTCCGAAATCCGGCCGCAGGGCAACCGCCCGCAGGAATTGCGCCAGCGCTTCTTTCTGCCTGCCCTGCCGCTCCAGCAGGATTCCTTTGAAGCTGTGCGCTTCGGGCGATTGCGGGTCGGCTTTCAGGGCCGCGTCGATTTGCTTCTGTGCATCGTCAAATCGATTCATCGAAGCCAGCGCTACCGCGTAGTTGGTCTGAGTCTCCGCGTCACCGGGTTTTATCTTTACCGATCGGGAAAAATAAAAGATCGCATGGGTGAAGTCGCCCTGCGACGCCAGCAGATGGCCATAGCTGCCCAGGGCTTCGGGCATGTCGGGCTGAATTCGAAGGGCGGCTTGCCACTCGGCCGCGGCGCGATTCAGATCTCCCGAATCGGCGAACGCGGCTCCCAGCAGATTGTGCGACTCGGCCATGTCGGGATCGAGTTCGACGGACTTTTCAAACGCCGCCAGTGCTTCAACGTCGTGGCCGGCGCTCGACTCGGCGATTCCGAGTTGATACCAGAGCAGCGAGTCCGCGGGTGCGGCAGGAATTGCGGCTTGCAACACCTTGACCGCGCGCGCAGGCTGGCGAGCCTGCGTCAGCGCGTCGGCCAGGTTCAGTGCTATCACGGATGAACCCGGCTTTCGTCGTGCGGCTTCCTCGAACTGGGGCACGGCGTTAGCGGGCTTGCCGGCGCTCAGCCAGGCCTGTCCGAGTTCAACATAGAATTCGGCCTGCGCGGGTTTCTGAGTGGTGATTTCAGCGGCCAGTCGCGGCAGCCCGGCGGCCCGGTTACTACCTTCCGAGACCTGCGCGACGGCTCGATACAGGGCGCCTTCCCCCATGGCGGGAAGGTTCGGCGGGTAATAAGGAATCACCGCTCCGCGATAGGGCTTTTCGTAGATGGTGTCGTGTTCCGCGATGGGCGCGAGCAAGTCCCCGGGGGGCGGGCGACGCTGAATGAGATGGTCGGTCATGACCGCGCGGACCACGTCCTGAGTGCGCCTTTTGGGCATGTGGCAGTCGATGCAGGCGGTGTTCGCAGTGTGTTGGCCTGCTGCGACCGCGGTGCGCAGCGTCGCGGCATGGCACTGGCCGCAGATGCCGTTGTAGTGTTGCGTAGCGGCCTCGCCCCGGGGGATGTCGTGCGGGTTGTGGCAGGTCGTGCAGGTCAGCTTGCCCGCGCTGCGGAGGAAGCATTGCGATTGGCGAAGTCGGTATGCGGAGTGGGCGATTTCGAAGTCGCCGGAGTGTTCCGCAGCGCGGGCGCGGTCGAAAAAGATTTCAAAATTAGCCAGCGGCTCGCCGGGCCGGTAGGAGAAGGGCGCACGGCCAAACTTCAGAATGGCGTGCGGCAGCGGCTGAGTGGTGGTTTCCAGATGGCATTGGAGGCACACCTCCATCTGCCGGTCAGCGCTCAGGCGCGCCGGATTGACGATCGCCGCAGCGGCCGGCAATCCCTGCTCGGCTGCGCGCACGTGATTGCCACCGGGACCGTGGCAGCGCTGGCAGTCGATGCCTTGGGGCAGATCACCGGTGTAGAGCGGCTCGGCGCCGGGTTCCTCGTGACTGGCGGGAATCTTTGGATAGGCGTTGTGGCAGAACATGCAGTCATAGGAGACAGTGCGCGGCGGGAGGACGGCGTCGCGGTCCATCCCCGGCTCCATGGCCCATGTACCGCCGTTCTCGGGATACCACCCCAGCGGCAGTTCGATCAGCGCGCCCCGGCTGGTGCGGTGCAGATAGGTCCTGACGTGATTGCCGGAGCCCATTACGTAGTCGACGCTGGATTCCTGGACGTCGATTTCTCGGCCATCGGGTCCGATGCGCCAGCGGCGCTGGGAGATGGCGCCGTCCTTTCGATCCATTCGGTACCACGTGTCGGAGAGTTGGTGGTGGAATGGGTTGCCCCGGGTAAAGTCTTCTACCGTGTGGGCGGCATCGGAGCGGTAGAAGGAGCGGCCCATTCCCGTAAGGGCGAAGGTCCGCGCGGTTTCCGCGTGGCAGGTGGCACAGACTTTGCTATCGACGTATGCGTTCGAGGTGACGGGGGACGAGTTTTGGGCGCGCAGAAGAAGCAGGGCAGCTATGAAGGCGAGGATTGTGAAGGGAAGAATCCGGATGGAGCGCCTCGAAAACATCACAACCGCAGTTCACATCATATGCGACCGACGGTGCGGTGCGGCGGCTGGCGGAGTTCGACAAATCTTCGGGAACCTTTCTGACCTCGAATGGGAATAGGATTTTTAACTTCGACGTGTTACGCAGCATGTGCAGGCGCAGAGGGAAAGGACAGTGACAACACGAGGTACGCTTAACCGCTTTTTGATTGTGGCGGTGCTCGCTGCCGCTCCGTCGGCTGGAGCGGATGACGGAACTTTCGATGTAAGCTCCGTCCGGCATGTCACTACGCCGCCCGGGCCTCCGGCCCCACGCCTCGACTGTGTAAATGGCCGATTTATCTCGTCCGGCTTTTACCCGACGCAGGTCATTTTTCAGTGGGCGTACGACCTCGATGCCGGGCAGATCCGGGGGAATCGACCGGGCTGGTTCAGCGATTATCATGACACCTATTCGATCGAGGCAACTGCGACCGAGCCGGTAAGTCTGGCCCGCTGCAAGGTGATGGTCCAGCAACTTTTAAAGGATCGGTTCGGCGTGCAGGTAACGCGAAGCGTGGTGGAGCAACCCGGCTATTCCCTGGTGCAGGGTGAGCAAGGCCCCCGCCTGCAGGAGGTTGGGGAAGACGCCCCGCCGGGCGGGGTAATCATTCATGGTCACCCCTACTACGACGCGAATTCCCAGCAGCCGCGCGGTTGGACCATGGCGGAACTGGCCTCGTATCTTAGCCGGCAGCCAACGCTCGACAATCGGCGGGTGGTGGACCGTACCGGTCTGACCGGCCGCTATCGGATTAAGCTCGATTTCGCGTTTCTGGCGGATCAGGACGGACCAAGTCTGTTTACCGCGCTGACAGATCAGCTTGGCCTCAGGCTGGAGAGCATCCGGACGCCCGTCGATATCGTCACGATCGATCACGTTGAGCGGCCCGGCAGTAATTAACTTCTGCCACAAACCGTAACTCACCTACGGAGTGACGGTAACGTACGCAGGCAGGCTTGTAGACTGGCCGACCGTCAGATAGACCGGCTGCGGTCCCAGCGGAGTATCCGGGGAGATCGTGAAGTTGATCTGCGTTACACCAATGGACCATGAGGGAACGCCCACAAACACCGGAGTGGCGCGTACGCCGCCGACCGTGATGATGACTCGGCTGGGGTCGGTGCTGATGGTTCCGCCGACAGGCACGGAACCTGTCGTTACCGATGGTGTATTGAAGAGACCGTCGCCAGTCGCAAACAGGAAGACGGTTTGGCCGCGGCCGGTCGTCTGATAGGGAACGACGGTGCGGTTACCATCGCCGAAAATGCCGGGGCCGCTCGAAACCACCGGAACCTGGCTGGTGGCCGACTGTCCATTCGCATTCACCTTGATTATGGCGGAGGAGTTCGCGGGAATCTCATACGGCACCTGCACGTTGATCTGCGTGGGCGAGACGTAGTAGAGAGGCGCGGCGATTCCATTGAAGGTCACCGTGGTCCCACCCAAGGTGGTCGGCAACGGGCTGTTGGGCAGATCAGGAGTGCCGCTGGCCAGGTTCTGGCCAAAGAGAGCAACGATTGCTCCGGGGGCATAGCTTTGACCAAATGATGCCGCGTTACTTCCTCCCAGCACAACCATTGCGCCGGGCGAGGTTACCGTGACCGAGGTACTGCCAGATGCGGTTCCGTAGGTGCGATCCCCGCCATAGACGGCCGTAATGATCGCGTTGACGCCGGTTGTGGAACCATCGGAAAGAACACCGGCCTCCGGCGAGCCGCTGGTGAGTTGGGACCCCGTGGCCGTAATGGATGCCGTGACGGTTGCGCCTGACCCGCTCACCTTCGAAGAGCCCACCGCCACACCCCCTGCGTAGAAGGTGACTGTTCCCGATGGCGTCGGATTACCGCCCGATGAGATCGTGGCGGTCAGCGTAGTGGAGTCGCCAGGATTCATGGCGGAAGCGCTGGACGTCAGTTGAATCGTTGATGCAGCGCGCGGAGCGGAGTTTGGCTGATACCAGGCTGCAACGAGATTGTAGGCATCGATCGATCCAAGGCCTGTGACCTGATCGTAGCCGGCGCCGGCGGAGTATCCAACCTGGCCGATGGAGCACGGGCGCGCGGACGGGCACCCTGTGACCACATTGTTTCCCGAAGTCACGTCATGGAAGATGCCCGGTACAGCTTGCGCGAGAGCATATAGCCGGGGATTCATGTTTCCCTGCCCCGGAGTGCTTTGCAAACCATTGGCGATCTCATATTGATTCAGCAGCGCGGCGACTCCGGCGAATACAGGAGCCCCCACCGAAGTCCCGCCGACGACGCTGATCCCGCCCGAACTGTAAACCAGGTAGCCATCGTGATCGGCTGACGCCGGTAGTGCAATGTCGGGAACATCCCGCACGCCATCATTCGGAACTCCCGCGCCGACCTGCCAGGAAGGCTTGGTAAAAAATGTACTCGCGCCGCCGCCCGTTGATGCGGGAACGCGATCGAGTACGCTGTCATTCCACACGACCTCCGGGATGTACGAAAGCGCCGAGGCATGATTCGCGCTGTTCGCAGCGTTCCAATAAGGGCCGGCGTCGGAAAGCGTGGTGCCGCCGATTCCGGTCACGCCCGGCGTGCTGGCCGGCGAATCGACCGAAAGGCCGGAGGCCGTGCCGGTGCCTCCGTAGCAATCGTTGGCGCCGTTGTCCCCGGATGCCGCGACCCACGTCATTCCCTGGGTCTGAGCCTGAAGCGCCCACGTATTGATCAACGAAAGATTGGCATGCTGTTCGCATTCGCCATAGCTCATGGAAATTACCGGAGCGAGGTTGTTCTTGATGACATAGTAGAGGGAATTGACTACGTCAGGATCGTAGACATAAATAATGGAGGCGTCGCGCGCAACGGCGCCGGCCCATTCGATATCCAGATTGGCCTCGTCAAGATCACCGGTGATGCCGGGGTCGGCAGCGCCAGCCTGCACCATTTGTGGATCCTTTGCGGGCAGGTTGAAGTAGCTGCGAAATTCCTGAATGTCACTCAGGTTGACGCGGGTCTGCCCAACAACGGCGATGGATTGCCCTTTGCCCGTGATGCCGATGTTGTAGAGCGGGAGAATGTCGAAGATCGTGGCCACGTCCTGCGGTGAGAGGTAGTGCGCGCCGGTCGTGATGGAGGTGTAGCGCGGCTTCAGCGACCTGGGCTTCATGCGGAAATCGCTTAGTCCATGCACTGTTCGAACCAGACCGCCTACGGCCGCGGGGAGCGATGGATCGCCGGCGTTCGCGAAATGCCTTTCGCCATTCACCTGAAAGTTGTGAATCTCCGTGCCGAAGGCCGATTCCACATCGCGAACGTTTCCACTGAATGTGACCGTAGTTCTGCTGCGCGCGATTTCGCCGACCGTCAGATTGTGGCTGGCCAGAAACGCGGTGACCTGATCGATGTCAGCCTGTGCAGCTCCGAAGCGCGCGCCGTACTGTTCGGGCGTGAGCCAGCGGTGGTAGTTCGGCGATGCAGGATCCTGCTGGCTGGCCACCAGATTGTTCAGGTCTTCGATTTGAGCGTCGGTTTGACGCAGAAGCAGTATTACGTTTTCCAGATGCAAAGAGGAGGAAACGCGGCCGCCGTCATTGGCGGAAATCGCCTCCGGACGCACGTGTCCCGTCAACTTCACGCGCCCCGTTTGCGCGAATGAAGGAATCGCCAGCAGGGCAAGTACGGCTGGCAAGACACACTTAAACATAGTTTCTGGACGCACTTTCACGCAGGCTGGTTCCACCCTCTCTTTATTGTGCCCTTAGACCGTATCTGGCACACTTTAGCTCAGACGAATTAGCACGCATCAAGCCAGGCAGTCGACTGTACGCTAAGGAACCCACCCGGCGGCGGCTGACTTGTCTGGAATCTTACTTTAAGGAGGAAAACCCGGGCGGTGGGACGACTATTAATCGGCGCAGGGCTCGTTTTGGTGGCAGCGGGGGCTGCGGTAATCATTGCGGAACGTCTGGGAATCAGGCTGGGATCGCTTCCGGGCGACATCCGGATCTCAGGGCGGCGCGGTAGTTTTTACTTCCCGGTGGTGACGTGCGTGATCATCAGCGCAATCCTGTCACTGATTTCATGGCTGATGAAGCGGTAGCGCAGCGGTGTAGAATACAGGGCGGACCGTTTGGACAACCACGCCCGCGTCCACAAGGAAGCTATGAACCTCAACAGACGCGATTTTGGAAAACTGGCACTTGCCGCCGCTGCAGCCCCCGCTGGCTCTTTACTGGCCGCGAAGCCCAATTCAAACTTTAACGGCGTGCAGCTCGGGGTGATCACCTACAGCTTCCGCGACATGCCGGAAGCCCACACTAACGCGGTCGCGATGCTCAAGTATGTGGTCGATAGCGGCTCAAGCGGTATTGAGCTGATGGCGGATGCCGCGGAAGCATTCGCAGGCGCGCCAGCGGCGGGTGGCGGCGGCGGACGCGGGCAGATGACGCCCGAGCAGATGGCGGCCATGCGGGCGGCGCAGCAGGAACGTGCCGACAATCTGAAGAAGTGGCGCCTGTCTTCTTCAATGGACAAGTACAAGGAACTCCGCAAGCTCTACAACGATGCGGGCGTCAGTATCTACTGCTTCAAGCTGGAGCCGCAGCCGGCGATGTCGGACGACGAATTCGAATACATCTTTACTGCCGCGAAGACGCTGGGCGCGTCGCACGTGACGCTGGAGCTTTCCACCAATGCGGCCTTCACGCAGCGCCTGGGCGATTTTGCGCTGAAGCACGGCATGCTCGCCGCGTATCACTCGCACGAACAGGCCACGCTCACGGCGTGGGATGGCGTGCTCGCGCAGTCGAAGGGCAACGCCGCGAACGTCGATCTCGGTCATTACTTCGCCGGCACGGGTCAAAGCCCGATTCCGGTGATGGAAAAGCTGCATGATCGCATCGCAAGCGTTCACCTCAAGGACCGCAAAGCCAGCAGCACCCCCGGCGGTCGCGACGGCGAAAATCTGCCCTGGGGGCAGGGCGACACGCCAGTTGTGGAGATTCTGCAGACGGTTCGCCGGAACAAGTACACTTTCCCGGTGACTGTGGAACTGGAGTATCAGGTTCCGGCGAATTCCGACTCGGTCGTGGAAGTGAAAAAGTGCATCGAGTACGCGCGCAAGGCGCTCGCCTGAGCTACTGGCCGGTTTCCCAGGACAAACCAACCGCACACTTCACGGCAATGCTCTTTCCGCCCACAGAGGCAGGGCGGAAACGCCAATTACTGACTTCGCGTACTGCGTCCTTTCCCCAGATCGGCATGGACGCGCCGATCATCTGAATCTTCGTGGGGGCGCCAGTGGCATCGATTTCCATCGTAACCACGGCTCCGGGGATCCGATTAATCGCGGCGTCGATTTTGTCGGCTTCCGCCAGCTGCGGGTCCATCTCGTCCCTCGAAAATGTTCCGGCCTTCATCAGGATCGGACGCCGCGCGCCATCGGGAAGATTGAACTGCACGCGATTCACGTGCCAGCCTGGCGTGCGTTCCGGAAGGCGGAAGTCGACGTCCACGCGCGCCACCTGCGCCACGGGCTCACCCTTCAGAGTGCCCGGGGCGAATTTCCAGTGACGAACTGATTCGAGCGCCGCTTCATCAAGACCGAAGCCCAACCCGTTCAAAACCTGCGGCTCACCGGGAGTCCCGTCGGCGGCGATGAGTACGGCTACTGTCGCCTGGCCCTCCACGCGAGCAAGCAGCCCTTCCTCAGAGTAGGTGGGCTTCAGGCGGGCGAGAACAGTTGGTGTTACCAGATCGTCCAGAGTTGAAGCGACATGGGCTTCGAAGACGTCTTCCGGTGCGACCGGCCGCATCAGGCCGTTGCGTGCATACACGAGGGCGTTGAACGTTTCGTCGTCGCGCTGAAGCACCTGCTGATATTCGGAAATCGCGCGCTCGCGCTGCTGTGTGACGTCGAAGATGCGGCCGAGTTCCAGGTGCGACCAGGCTTCGGTCCAAGCGGGCTTCAGATCGCCTCTCAGCGCGAGATCGAATTCCGTCGCGGCACCCTGCAGATTGTGTTCGCGCAGCAGAATCTCGCCAATGCGAAAATGCGCGAGCGAATTACGGGGATCGATCTTTACATCCTGTCTGTATTCGTCGATTTTGCCCGCCGCGGGGGGCTGCGCTCCACAGAGCGTGGCGAGCAGGAGAGTCAATGCCGAAAATATCCGCACGCGAGACATCAATATCCCTATTCTATTCGTTAAGCTGGTAGCCATCTATGAGATTGGTTCAGTTGTCCACCCCAGGCGGGCGCCGCCTGGCTCTTGTTGAGGAACCGCGCCTGCGGCTTCTGCAGGGCTGCAGGGGGATCTATGATCTGGCTGCGGCCTGCCTTGAAGAAGGCGTTTCGCTGAAGGCCGCAGTTGAAAGCCGCCGCTCCGAAGAGTTTCTGGATTACGATCCGATTTACGCGGGAGCTTCGGATGTTCATTTGATGCCGTCCGCAGATATGCCCGATGAATCTTCGCGATGTCTGGTGAGCGGTACAGGGCTCACCCACCAGGCCAGCGCGAAGAATCGCGATGCGATGCATTCGGGCACACAGGCCGTAACCGACAGCACCCGCATGTACCTGAGCGGCGTGGAAGCCGGCAAACCCTCGCGCGGCGTGGAAGGTATTTCTCCCGAGTGGTTTTACAAGGGCAGCGGGGCCGTGTTGCGCGCACACGGCGAAGCGCTGGATGTTCCCTCGTTTGCGGACGACGGCGGTGAAGAGCCGGAAATCGCAGGGGTGTACATAATCGACGCGGCCGGGCAACCTCGGAGAATGGGATTCACGGTAGGAAACGAATTCTCCGATCACGTTTTCGAGAAGCAGAATTATTTGTATCTGGCGTCATCGAAACTGCGCACCTGTGCGATTGGTCCGGAACTTGTGATCGACTCGGCCTTTGGGTTGATTCCTGGAGAAGTGTCCGTCGAGCGCGGCGGCAAAACGCTGTGGTCGAAAGAGATCAGTTCGGGCGAGGAGAACATGTGTCACAGCCTCGCCAATATTGAACATCACCACTTTAAATTCCCGTTTCATCGCCGTGCGGGCGATCTGCACATCCATTTCTACGGCGCCGATGCGTTCAGTTTCGGCGCGGGTATCCGCCTCGAAGATGGCGATGTGATGCAGGTGCGGTTCGAGGGCTTCGGGCGGGCTCTCCGGAATCCCGTGAGCCGCGCAGCGCGCAGTAACGCCGCGGTTGAGGTGCTGCCGCTGTGAGCGTCGAATCGTTATTTCTCAGATTCTCAGTGGATAAGCTCCGGCAGTTTACCGAACGCATCGGCGTGTGCCTCAGCAAGCTGACAGACGAACAAATCTGGGCGCGCGGCGGACCGCAGGAAAATGCCGCAGGCAACCTGGTTCTGCATCTTACGGGAAACGTGGGGCAGTGGATCGTGACTTCGCTCGGCGGTCAACCGGACGTGCGCGATCGGGATGCCGAGTTCGCTGCCACCGGGGGCCTGAGCGCCGACGTTCTTTTCGCAAAACTGCAGACGGTGGTGGAACAGGCTTGCGGAATCATCGAAAACCTGGACGAAACGAGCCTCACTCGAACCTACGCGATCCAGACCTACACCGTGTCGGGAGTGGAAGCTGTCTACCACGTGGTGGAACACTTCGCCGAGCACACCGGACAGATCATCTTCATCACGAAAATGCTGACCGGTGGCGATCTGGGCTTCTATCGCCATCTGAATCGGAGACCACCTGCCACCGCCGATCCGGTAACTCCCTGAGCTCCTCTCATGCCCGCTCCAGGCTCTCCGCAAAAACAACTCGACGGATTCCTCGCAAAGTATCTGCCGGAGATTGGCGCGCAGGCAAGGGCATGCCTGAAGATCATGCGGGCGCGCATCCCGGGGGCCATTCAGCTGGTTTATGACAACTACAACGCACTCGTGATCGGATTCGGCCCGTCGGAAAGACCGTCGGAGGCCGTGTTCTCCGTGGTCCTGTTTCCGCGCTGGGTCAGCATCTGTTTCCTGCAGGGCGCCAGAGTCCCCGATCCGGATAAACTCCTGACGGGCTCCGGTAACCAGGTTCGGTTTCTCCGGCTCGCGTCCGCATCCGACCTCAACCGTCCCGATGTCCGGGAACTAATGGCAACTGCCATGGAAACCGCGAACGTGCCGTTTGACCCGTCTGTGAAAAGCAGACTGATCATCCGCTCGATTTCGGCCAAACAGCGCCCGCGACGTCCGGCGTGACGAAATTATTATTGGTATGCTCTTGAATTAAATGACAGGAATGACGCTTTTCGAAATTGTGTTCTGGGTATGCATCGGGCTTTCCGTGCCAATCCTGGGAGGCATCATACTCGCATTCCTGAGCGGCCGCCGGCGCACGGCCTGGGCGACGCTGCGGGTGTGGCTGGTTTGCGTTGTGATTTATGCGGCTGCGCTTGAAGGGACGTCCTCGATCGCCGTGCCCTATCAGGTTTTCAACGTCAATGAATCAATGTATGACGGCGACTGGTCTGTCGGCATCGCCGGCGTGCGGCGCACACCGCACGATCTCGACGAGATTTACGAAGTCGATCTGAAAATTGGAAACCGTGGCAAGAAACCGATCCACGGCGATAAGCGCCTGGTAGTCTGGCTGGAACGGCAGGACGGCACGCGCTACGACGGTACTTTTGAGCCGGGTAATCCACCGCTCGATACCGAAGTCGCGCCCGGAAAGTTCGTGATCACTACGATGAAGTTCCCGCTGCCGACAAATCTGAACGGCGTTCGGCTGAATATCGGATACCGCGGATTCCACCTCCGTTGGCTGATTATTGGCAGAACACCCTTCGACGGCCGTACGGTTATTCAGCTGACAGAATAATCCGGCGTCTCCGGTTCAGACAACCTGAAGGATGATGCACTTCAGGTAGTGAGTCTCGGGCACCGTCAGCAGGATTGGATGGTCGGACGACTGGGTTCTCCGCTCCAGTACCCGCAGCGTCCTGCCGGCACTGAGAGCGGCTTCCGCGACTACTTCGAGCAGCGCCGCCTCGCTCATGTGATGTGAGCACGAACAGGTGACGAGTATGCCGCCCGGCTGCAGCAGGCGCAACGCACGCAGATTGATATCCCGGTAACCTCGCATGGCGCCTTCCATTTGTCCACGAGACTTCGCGAATGCAGGCGGATCGAGCACAACCAGGTCGTAGCCGCGCCGAGCGGATGCGTAGGCTGTGAGCAGATCGAAAACATCCGCCTCCCGGAATTCGATATTACTCAGACCGTTGCTCTCCGCATTACGGCGCGCGGTAGCCAGTGAAGCGGCGCTCGAATCGACCGCTTCCACCCGCTCGCAGGTTCGCGCAAGGTGCAAAGCGAATCCACCGGTGCAGGTAAAACAATCGAGCGCGCGCCCCACGGCATAGCGCGCCACCGCTGGATAGTTTTCACGCTGATCCAGAAAGACACCGGTCTTCTGCCCGCGGATGATGTCCGCTTCCATTCGCAGGCCGTTTATCATGACCGGGATCGGCCCGTCAAGCTCCCCGTGGAGCAGACGAACTTCGCGCGGCAGCTTTTCGAGTGTACGGACGGATGCATCGTTGCGGGCCACTATCGCTCGCGGGCGGAACTGATCGATCAGGGCAGCGGTGATGTCCGGCAGGGCTCGATCCATTCCCTGATTGAGTGCCTGCACGACGAAACAGTCGCCGTAACGATCGATCGTAAGCGCCGGCAGAAAGTCCGCCTCGGCATGAACAAGGCGGTAGGCTGTGGCATCGCCTGCAATGCCACGCCGGAAGCACTCTGCCGCCGCAATGCGCGCGGCGAAATCCACCTTTTCCGGCGCGCCCGCCAGCATTCGCAGGGCGATCTGCGAGGAAGCACTGTAGTGCGCCTGGCCCAGAAACCGGCCTCGCGGGTCGAGCACATGCACGATATCTCCGGCGCCGGCATCCCTCGTCGAAACCACGTCAGACCGGAAGATCCATGGATGCCCGCCGGCCAGCCGCGCGGCGCCCTTATGACTGATCTGAACCCTGGCGGGTTCAGATTGGCCGTACCCGGATTTACGTGCCTTCGCGTCTGATGGTGTGGAATGTTCCAGGACTCCATTCTATGGTATGGTTGTAACAGGACGCGGCATTCCGGTCACGCCCACTCTTCCCTCTGAATTTGCCTGCCTGGTTGTAGTACACTTGAGAGCAGAATTCGTCAAAAGCGTAAATAATCCCGGACAGCTCCCGACCGACGGACTGCCCGAGGTGGCATTTTTGGGAAGAAGTAACGTCGGTAAATCCAGCCTTATCAATGCGCTGGCCGGACAGCGAAAGCTGGCTTTCACCAGTAACACACCAGGCAGAACCCAGTCACTAAATTTCTATTGCATCGATGAGCGATTTTATTTCGTGGATCTGCCCGGGTATGGATACGCACGCGCCCCCCGCGAGGCTGTAAACGAATGGGCGACGCTCATTGAAGACTACCTGGTGCAGCGAAAAGATCTTGGCACGGCGTGTCTGGTTCTGGATGCGCGCCGGGGATGGATGGAGAAAGATCTTGACCTCAAGATGTGGCTTGAGGAAAGAGGCTGGCCGTATGTGGTAGTGGCCAGCAAGATGGATAAGTTGAATCAATCGGAGCAGCAGCGGGCATTGAAGGCCATCAGGCAGTACGCCGAGCCGCTGCCGTTCTCGGCCATAACCGGCCGGGGAGTGAGGGAAATTTGGCAAGCGATAACGAAAACGTCATAAAGACACCCGAAACAGACACACCGCCCCAGGAAACCAATCCAGGGAAGACGGCTGCGGAACCCGCCCGGGAACCTGCCGCTGTGAAGACCGAAAAGGTCGAGAAGAGCGAAGACGCACCGCGTCCTCCGCGCCAGCAAAAAGAGCAGCGCCCACCTCGCAATAATCACGAGCAGCGAGCGGAAGCTCCGAAGACTGATTCCACCGGGCAGCCGCCGGCTGCGGCTCCCGCGGCAGAACCGGTTTCCGCGCCTCCGCCGGCTGCACCTGCCGCGGCAACTCCGCCTGCGCAGGGAACAACCGCCGTCGCCGTTCAGGAGACGATTGTCGTCCAGGCCGGTCAGGGGCATCATCCCCACGCCCAGCGCCAGCTGCATCCGGGCGAGCAGCGACGTAAACAGCAGCAGCAGGGCAAGCAGGCAGGTCCCACGCTGGATCTGGTCGAGCTCAAAGACAAGAGCATTGTCGACCTCAACAACATCGCGAAAGAGATGGGCGTCCTCAATGCCGCCGGTCTTCGCAAGCAGGAACTCATCTTCAAGATTCTGCAGACGCAGGCCGAGAAGAGCGGGCTGATCTTCTCCGAGGGCGTGCTTGAGTGTCTGCCGGATGGCTTCGGCTTCCTGCGCGCTCCGGAGTACAACTACCTGCCGGGCCCCGACGACGTCTATGTTTCGCCCTCCCAGATTCGGCGTTTCGATCTGCGCACCGGCGATACCGTCTCCGGGCAGATTCGCCCACCCAAGGAAGGTGAGCGCTACTTCGCGCTGATTAAAGTCGACGCGATCAACTTCGAGCCGCCCGAGGAAGCGCGCAACAAGATCTTCTTCGACAATCTGACGCCTCTTTATCCGGATCGCAGACTGAAGCTCGAAACCGTGCGCGACAACTTCTCCGGCCGTGTGATGGATCTGGTGACGCCGATCGGCAAAGGCCAGCGCGGACTGATCGTCGCGCCGCCCCGCACCGGCAAGACGATGCTGTTGCAGAATATTGCGAACTCGGTGACGACGAATCATCCCGAAGTTTCGCTGATTGTGCTTCTGATCGACGAACGTCCGGAAGAAGTCACCGACATGCAGCGTTCTGTCCGCGGCGAAGTGATTTCCTCGACCTTCGATGAACCGGCTACCCGCCACGTACAGGTGGCGGAAATGGTTATCGAAAAAGCCAAGCGTCTGGTGGAACATAAGAAAGACGTCGTGATCCTGCTGGACTCCATCACTCGTCTGGCGCGTGCGTACAACACGATTGTGCCGCCTTCCGGCAAGGTGCTCTCGGGCGGCGTGGATTCGAACGCGCTGCAGCGTCCCAAGCGTTTCTTTGGCGCAGCCCGCAATATCGAAGAAGGCGGTTCGCTCACCATCATTGCCACTGCGCTCGTCGATACCGGCAGCCGCATGGACGACGTGATCTTCGAAGAGTTCAAAGGCACGGGCAATATGGAAATCCACCTGGATCGCAAGCTCATTGACAAGCGCGTGTTCCCTGCCATCGACATCAACAAGAGCGGCACCCGTAAGGAAGAGCTACTCATGTCGAAGGACGAACTCAACCGCGTCTATATTCTGCGGCGTGTACTGAGCCCGCTTTCGCCTGTGGAAACGATGGAATTACTGCTCGATAAGCTCGGTAAGACAAGAACCAACAGCGAATTCCTCGCTGCAATGAGCGGCTAGTTATGGTGACTGTGGCGGAGGACGGCCCGATTGTACTTCGGGTCGACACTCAGCCTGCGCCTTCAACGCCGGCTGAGTTCTATCTCGACCTTCTCAAGAAAGTCCTGACCCGGGCGCAGGTGGCGAAGGGCATGGAGTGGCACGGTATCCGTCCTCTCAGCGCGAAGTCGCGCCTCGTAGCGAGCGTTAACGACGCGATTCGCTGGATAGGACTCGAAATGGTGCGCCGCGTTCCCTGCACCGCCGACGATTACCTGGAATCCGGCCACGCTGCAACAAATCGAGCGGAAGATGCGGAAACCATGCTGGGAACCCGGCAACTCGATCACATGCAGGGCTGCATCATGGACGTGTTGGAGAGCGACGTTCCCGGCGACTTACTGGAGGCCGGCGTCTGGCGCGGCGGAATGACGATCTTCATGCGCGGAGTGCTGAAGGCGTATAGCATCACCGACCGCCGCGTGTGGGTGGTCGATTCGTTTGCGGGACTGCCCGGCATTAACAAAGAGCAGGACGTCTTCGACTGGCATGCCGGCGACATGGCCGTTTCGCTTGATACCGTGCGCGACAACTTCGCTCGTTATGGCCTGCTGGACGATCAGGTTCGTTTTCTCAAAGGATACTTCAGCGAAACGCTGCCTGCCGCGACCATCGGCCCGCTGGCCATACTTCGCGTGGACGCAGACCTCTACGAATCGACGAAAGACGTCCTGGAAAACCTGTATTCGTCGCTTTCGCCCGGCGGCTATGCAATATTTGACGATTATCAGAACCTGCCGGATTGCCGGCGGGCGATTGATGAGTTCCGCTCCCGTAACGGCATTACGGAGCCCGTGCAGAAAATCGACACGCGGGCTGTCTGCTGGAAAAAGCGGTTTTAGCTATTTCGGTGACTGAACCTTACGGCGGCCCGTTCCCTGGCATTGGGGACAGTATCCTGTTCCCGCACAGTTAAAACACTGGCCGCCGTTGCTGGTTCCCTTGCATTGCGTGCATTGACCGCTGCCACCGCAGACGTCGCACTTTATCTGTTCCATTCCAGATTATCGGTGGTAGTGATCGTGGTCGGCTTCAAGCGACCCGTTGTCAGCCACGCCCATCGTCATCTCATGATCCACGCGAAACGTAACCATGGATTCCGAGGGAATGCGCACTTCACGCCCGCTGGTTGCGATAGCGGTAATTCCACCCGCAGCCGCACCGGCGCCGGCCCCGATAGCTGCCCCTTTTCCGCCGCCGGCAATCGCACCAACAATCGCGCCCAGCGCGGCGCCGCCGCCGATGAAGCCGCCGGTTCGCTTACCGCTGCTGTCGCTGTGCGCTTCCACGTGATCGGGCTCGGCGTTGACGGCGTAACGCTGTCCGTCGACCATGACGGATTCCAGGTCAAGCCTGAGGTCCCCGTCGCGCGCCGCCCGAACGATCAGTTCCACGTTCGAGCCCCGCGGGATCGCAAGATGCCCATTGGTACCGACGACGTCCTGATCCACTGAGCCCGTGAAAATGCGGCCGTCAGCCTTGTCTGTTGTTATCCGTTCATTCGTTCGGACCGAAATCAGCATGCCGGATTCAATGCGTGTCAGCCGTTCCCGTGGACGGCGTGGCTCCGGGGGCAGGATGAATTCGGCTCGGCATCCGCGATCCACCCACACCCCATCATCCTGGCGTCCCCATGTATAGCCTTCAACACAGGAAACGTCTCCCAACTGGCGAGTCATCCGAACTTCGCCGCGCGACATATCCGCTCGGCAAACCGTGCGTTCGCCATTGGTCGACTGACAGGAAAACGTCCGTGGTCCCGGCTGCGCGGCGGCAGGCAGGGCGAACCCGATTGCAAGCATCGCAAACAATGCGGCAAGCTTTACCCCCTGCACTCCCGCGGCGGCACATGCTGTGCGTTGATATCTGTCAAACATCGTTCTGGCCTCCTTACAAAGACGACTTGCAACGCATGACTTGCAAGCAGCGTGCCAAAACGTACCCAAAACTACAGGACCGCGGGATGTTCGAAAGCGTCGATCACGATCACCTCAGCCGTCCCTTTCGCCGAATTGAGCCTCAAACCCAGGCTCTGAACCGCAGTGAAGATTGACGGCAGCGCACTATCCGGGTTCTGGTCGGCCGACCATTGCAGTTCGATATCGAATTCCCCGGACAGACCCGTCTTGTCCTTCACCGGACGCCCGGTCTGCCTCGAAAGAATGTTCGCAAAGTCGGCCAGGTTTGTTTTCACAGCTCGGAATTCGGTCAGACCTGGGTGGCTGTTTACGCTCATCGAAGGCCCCTCTTCACTCGAATGCGGCTTGAGCTTCACCCCATTCCTTACCGCTTCGAGGTTGTAAACGGTCATTTCTTTTGTCTCACGGTGATAATGCAGGCCAAAGCGGGACTCAAGCAGCCCGAGCAACAGAGGCTGGATGTTTTCGCGGGTGATTGGAACGCCATCCGCCGTCTTCGCTGACATATCGTAACTTTCGGAATCGACCCATCCGGGCGCGCCGGACATCAGGTAGTCCTCAGTTCCGAATGCGTTGCGAATCAGCTTTCGCGCCGTCACATTGACCGCCGTGAATCGGCCACCGGGCAGCACCTGAGTCGATGAAGAATCGGAATCACCGGGAACATGGAGGTGAATGGCGGTAACTTCGAACGACGGCTGATCCGCAGCCGTTGCTCCGAAGGTGAAAAGGATGCTAATCGCTATCGCCCGGTATTTCGTCATAAGGTGTTAATACGTAGCGCGAGCAACAAGGTTCGCAGGAAATGCATTACACTTGCGCCATCTTTCGCCGTCTCACCATCCTTGCGGCAATTTGCTGGCGGGGGCTGTTCGCCGCCAGCACGGTCGACCCTTCCACGCTCGATGGCAAAGTTCTGATCGGCTACCAGGGCTGGTTCACCTGCCCCGCTGACGGTTCCGGGCGATGGGCTCACTGGTTTCGCGGTACACCGGCTCCGGATACGCTGAGTGTGGAATTGTATCCGGACGTGAGTGAGCTTGATCCGGAGGAGCGCTGCGAAATACCCGGCATGACAATCGGCGGCAATCCGGCGTATCTTTTTTCACCGCGCAATCCGAAGACGGTTATGCGCTATTTCCAGTGGATGCGGCAGTATTGGCTCGACCGGAGTACCGGTGCAGCGTTTTGTGGGAGAGATCGCGCGACAGCAGGCGGATGGCGATGTAGTCCTGAAGAACGTCATGGCAGCCGCGCGGGAGACGGGCCGCACGTTCGCCATCGAGTACGATGTCTCCGGCGGGAACCCTGCAACCTTTGCAAAGACACTCGAAGATGATTGGCGTTATCTTGTTGATAGGGTATGGGCCTCAATGATGATCCGGGGCACCTCCGGAAGATCCCTCGGCGGCCCTCGACCTCTTGAATTGGTTTAAGGCGGAAGCTCCATTGAGTTACGGTGCCACCTTCATGGGTGGGACGCCCGCTTACTGGGAACGCGTAATGCAGATTCGCGCACCGCCCCCGCATGGGCCGGCGTTTTTGCGGCTGTGGATATTGTGCAGCCCTGGAATATCGGGCGCTATGCCACACCGGACGCGGCAGACCGAGACCAGCGAAAAGGGTCTGGCCGGAGCCCGATCCCTCGGTATGAGCTGGTCAGGTCGCAATTCAGCCCGTCGCCAATTAGTGGCGGAAGCGGCGCACGAGGTCGGGCAGAAATTCACGGCCCACATTCTTTAATGTATGGAATGCCAGCCCCGTCGTGCCACGCACTAACGCATCGCCCACACCATTGTGTCCCGCCGGCTCCCATGTATTCGTGATAAATCCGGCCCCGTAGTTTCCTGCCAACTCCGCGACATTGAGTGTCCGGCCGCCGCTGTCTTTGTAGGCAAGGAAGGACTGGCTGACTGCATTCCAGATCCGGGCCTTCACCGATCCTTCTTCCATCCGGCGGAAGCGCGGATCGGTGTGCATGCTCAGATCAAAGCCAAGCGCGACGGTGTTGAAAGCCAGCGTATTGCCTTCGGCCGAAGCGAATCGAATCGCAAACCCTTCAGCCCCCTGCCCCCATTGGTGAGGCACGTCCCCCATCTGATCCCATCCGGCGCTTACGGCCGAACCGAGCAGCGCCACGGGCTGAATGAACCGCAGTTCGCGCCGCCTGATTTTTTGTCCGGCCGTCATCGGCGTCGCAACAGCGACCGGCGTCCCGCTCATTGAGGTTTCGATTTCGCCCTGCTGCGGCGCCTCCTGTGCAATAAGCAACGACGGTAGAAGCAGAAAAAGAAGTCCGACTGTCGATCTCATAGGCCCCCTCAACGGCGCAGCTTTGCATGCAGAATGCCAAAGTTTGTGGCGTTACGGAAGTTTGGTTATTGATTTGCGTACGTCAGTTGTATATGAGGAAACTGCTGGTGCAGCCGGGGGCGGGCGTAGCTCCGCTCGTTAAGGCGATCACGGAAGCGAAGAAGAGCATCGACATTCTGATATTCCGATTCGATCGCCGCGAAGTAGAGACCGCGCTCGTAAAAGCCGTGAACCGGGGCGTGCTCGTGCGCGCGCTTATTGCTTACACGAATCGCGGCGGCGAACGGAGCCTGCGCGCGCTGGAAATGCGACTCCTCGAAGCCGGTGTCACCGTGGCACGCACCAATGACGACCTTGTCCGCTACCACGGCAAGATGCTGATCGTCGACGAGGAGACCCTCTACGTGATGGGCTTCAACTGGACCGTCCTCGATATGGAAAAGAGCCGAAGCTTCGCTCTGATCACCGATGAAAAGGACATCGTCGCGGAAGCTGTCAAACTCTTCGAGGCCGACTCCCGCCGCGTCGACTACGAGCCGAAGGTTGCCGACTTCGTCGTCAGCCCGGTAAATTCGCGCGAAGCGCTTTCCGGCTTCATCAAAAAGGCAAAGAAAGAACTACGCATCTACGATCCGGCGGTGAACGATCCATCAATTGCCCGGCTGCTTGACGAACGCGCAAAATCCGGCGTCAGGATTCGCATTCTCGGCCGAATGTCCCGCAAGCTCGCCGGTGTGGAAGTGCGGACGCTATTCATGCGCCTGCACTCCCGCGTAATTGTTCGGGATGAAGAAGATATTTTCCTTGGCAGTCAGAGTCTGCGCACCGCCGAACTGGAAGCGCGGCGCGAAATCGGAGTCATTTTCAACGAAGCAAAGATCGCGGCCTCCATCATCGAGACCTTCGATCAGGATTGGGAGCGCTCGCATGAAACAAAGCGTCGCGCTGACGCACAGGACGACGATGACGACACCGACAACCTTCCGACAAAGAAGGTCGCGAAAAAGGTAGCGAAAACCGTAATCGAAGAACTGCCGCCCGTGGCGCCTGTACTGGAAACCGTGGTCAAAGAATTGGCGGGATCAGCCGACGCCATCGCCGTCAATCCCGCCGAGTTAGAAGCGACCGTGAAAGATGCGGTGAAAACCGCGATCCGCGAAGTTGTAGCGGATGTAGTGCAGGCCGGTAAGTAACTACTTCGCGACCGGTTTAATATCGACGACCCAGAAGTCGTCGCCCTGCACATCCACCGTGGCATCGAATTCCGTACCAGGTGCGAGCTTCGCGTAACCGGCGTCGTCCTTAATCGTGTAGTTCATCGTCATCGCACCCATCCAGTCGCCGATTGGACCGGCGTCGATTCTCGCCGACTTATTCGGCGCATCGAGCGAAACGATCTTGCCGTGCATCGGATACGTCTTGATCGCAACCTGGCCGGAACCACCCGTAGCGGCGGCCGGCGCGGTATCAGTCTTAGCGGCAGGCGAGGTACCGGACCCGCACGACGTCAAAAACAAACCGGCAAAGGCTGCCGCGCAAACGAAAAGGGACGCTCTCATAGTCTCTCTACCGTAACAAATCTTCCAGCTGGATTCGTGCGCCGGTCTTCTCATCGCGATACTTCACAATCACCGGGGTATAAATGGAAATGCCCCAGTCCTTCCCCTGACCGCTCGTAACCGCGCGCGAGCCGGCAACCACAACCGCGCCCTCGGGAATAATCAGCGGCTGCTCATCCGTTGCCCGATAAATTTCCCCGCGAACCAGATCGTACACCGGGGTAGAACGATTCAGAATCGTCCCTGTACCCAGCACAGCCTGCTTCTTCACGACAGTGCCTTCATAGACTCCGCAGTTACCGCCCACCAGCACGCCATCCTCAATGATGACGGGCAGCGCACCTACCGGCTCCAGCACCCCGCCAATCTGCGACGCCGCCGAAATGTGGCAGTTCGTTCCAACCTGCGCGCAGCTTCCCACAAGCGCATGAGAATCCACCATCGTTCCGTCGCCCACATAAGCCCCGGCATTGATGTACATCGGAGGCATGCAGGTCACCCCGCGCCCGAGATAGCAGCCGTCGCGAATGCTCGATCCGCCCGGCACAATCCGAACACCATCGGCAGGCGTCAGGTGCCGCACCGGATAGGTTGCCTTATCGAAGAAAGGCTGCCGAACTGCGCTGACCGACATGTCGACAATTCCACCAATGCGAAACCCGATCAGAATGCCCTTCTTCACCCAGCCATTCACACGCCAGCCACTGGATGCAGAAGGGTCCGGTTCGGCTGCGCGCACCTGGCCGCGATTCAGCGCATCTTTGAAACGCGCGAACAGAGCGTAATGCGCCGGAGTATAGTTCTCCGGCTTATTATCGAAAAGATCTTCAATAGCGGCTTGCAATTTCGTGGATCCTCAGGCGGTAAGCTTCAGGTCTTTGAGGACCTGGTCAATCTTCTTCTGGCTGGCTTCCGACGGCGGCACAAGTGGCAACCGATACGACGGATCGAGCAGCCCCATTCGCGCCATCGCCCACTTTACCGGAATCGGATTCGATTCCACAAAATTGACCTGCATCAGCGGCATGTACTGGCGCTGAATCCCGCGCGCGGCGACAAAATCGCCATTGATCGCATGCCGCGTAAGCTGGGTCATTTCCCGGGGAATCTCATTCGACGCCACCGAAATCAATCCACGCCCGCCAAGCGCCACAACCGCAATCGTGATGGCATCGTCGCCCGAAAGAACCGTAAAGTCGCCGGGAACGCGGCTGGTAACTTCCGCAATCTGCGCGATGTTGCCGGAAGCTTCCTTCACCCCTACAATGTTCGGAATCTCAGCGAGGCGAACAAGCGTGGAAGTCTCAATGTTCACGCCGGTACGGCCCTGCACGTTATAGAGGATGATCGGAATGCGAATCGCTTCGGCGATCGCCTTGTAATGCTGATACAACCCTTCCTGACTGGGCTTGTTGTAATAAGGCGTCACGGAAAGAACGCCATCGGCGCCGGCCTTCTCGCACTCCTGCGCGAGCTCGATCACTTCATTCGTGAAATATCCGCCGGCCCCTGCCAGCACCGGCACGCGGCGCAGCGAGTTGCGCGCCTCCTCAACCGTAATTGCAACTACGCGAAGATGCTCTTCGCGCGTAAGCGCGGGGCTTTCTCCGGTAGTGCCGCATGGCACCAGAAAATCGATGCCTTCTTCAATCTGCCGCCGCACCAGCCTGCGCAGCGCGGCTTCGTCGAGCGACCCATCCATCTGGAACGGCGTAACCATGGCCGTTCCGCATCCCGTAAACATGTACCACCTCCCGGAAACCGCGATTCAGACTACATCACTTCGTAAACAAAATATCGCCGAACTCGTAAAAACCCTGCTTACCGTGGACCCATTCCGCCGCCTTCACGGCGCCCAGCGCGAACCCTTCGCGACTGCGAGCGGTGTGTCGCAGGGTAATCGTATCGGCCGAGGAATCAAAACCAATCTCGTGCGTGCCCGCGATGCAGCCGGCGCGATTCGAAGCCACGTCGATGTTGCGACCGTATCCGGCATTCTTCATCTCTTCCACCAGCTTCAGCAGAGTTCCGGAAGGCGCATCCTTCTTCGCGGAGTGATGAATCTCCCAGGCCCATGCCTCGTATCCTTCCTCCTGCTGCAGCAGCTTCGCCGCTTCGCTCACGATCCGGAAAAACGCATTCACCCCAACGGAATAGTTCGGACTCCAGACCATCCCGATGCCTCTGCCCGTCACCACGCTCTTCACATGATGCATCTGATCCTGCCAGCCGGTGGTGCCAACCACCAGGTTCACGCCAAGCGACGCGATCCGCACAATGTTCTCAACCGCGGCGGCAGGCACGGAAAAATCGATCGCAACATCGATGCCCTTAAAGTTCTCCGCGGTAATCCCCTCGAACTGAGCATTATTAAACTCATCGAGCTTCAGGCCGACTTCAATGCCGCGCGACTGAGCGGCAGCCTCGATCATGCGCCCCATTTTGCCGTAACCGACGATAGCGATTCTCATTCAAACACCTCCGGGTCGAGTTCCCGGAAGAACTCGCCATGCAGCGCCGCAACCGCCGGACGCAGATCCTTCTCCGCAATCACAAAACTCAGATTCAGCAGCGAGGCGCCCTGCGAAATCATCCGGATATTCGCGCCCCCCAGCGACCCAAACGCGCGCGCGGCAACACCGGGCGTATGCCTGATATTCTCGCCCACCAGGCAAACAATGGCCTGATCGGGCTCGGTGGAAACTTCGGAAAACCCGCTCATCTCGGCCACGATCTTATCGAGATGGGTCGTGTTGTCGATCGTGAGCGAAACGCTGACCTCGCTCGTCGCCAGCATATCCACTGAAGTTTCGTAGCGATCAAAAATCTCAAAGATGCGGCGTAGAAATCCATGCGCCATGAACATGCGCGTTGAATGAATATTCACCAGCGTGATGTTCCGCTTGCAGGCAATGGACTTCACGGCGTTCGAACCCTGCACCGCCTGGGCAACAATCCGCGTACCGGAAACCTCCGGCCGCCGCGAATTCAGAATCAACACCGGAATATTGCGATCCATCGCCGGCATCACCGTTGCCGGATGCAACACCTTCGCGCCAAAGAACGCCAGTTCAGCCGCTTCCGCAAACGAAATCGTCTTCACCCGATGGCCGCCGGGCAGGACCGTCGGATCGGCAGTCAGCATGCCATCCACATCCGTCCATATCTGAATCTCTTCCGCATTCACACCAGCGCCCACAATCGACGCCGTGAAATCCGAACCTCCGCGCCCCAGCGTCGAAGTAACACCCTGCAGCGTGGATGCAATAAACCCGCCCATCACCACAACACGCTGCGCCGCGAGTGAAGGCAAAGCAGCCGCCAGCCGTTTATACGATTCCTCCAGCAATGGCGCGGCCTGCGTGTGGCGGTTATCCGTCACAATCAGATTCCGCGAATCGACATGCACCGAAGGCACACCGAAATGCTCGAATGCCAGCGAAACGACGTAGCTCGAAAGCCGCTCCCCATAGCTCGAAATTGCATCCACCGAACGTGGCGTCAGTTCCCCAAGCACGGCCAGCCCCTTAACGAGCTCAGTCATTTCCTGGAAATGATCGTCCAGCGTGCGATCCAGCTCCGCCCGCTTCGCCAGCGGCACTACACGCCGCGCTTCACGCGAATGAAAATCCCGCAGATCATGCAGTTGCCGGATATACTCGTCGCGCTGCCCGTGAATAGCCGCCTGCGCCAGGGCCAGCAGCTTATTCGTCGTCTTTCCCATCGCCGAAACCACGACGATGGGATGACGATCGATTCTTGCCTTAACAATCCCGGCCACACGCTCAATCGCGACAGCCGATTCGACGGACGTGCCGCCGAACTTCATCACGATCATGTCAGCCGAGCAGCCCTTCGGACTGCATCAGTTCCGCATTCAGCACCGCCGCACCCGCTGCGCCACGCACCGTGTTGTGACCCAGCGCAACAAACTTCCAGTCAAACACCGGGCACGGACGCGCGCGGCCCACAAACGCCGCCATCCCGCGCTCCCGTTCCGCGTCCTTACGCGGCTGCGGACGATCCGCTTCCGGCATATAGACCACAGGAACCTTAGGCGCGCTGGGCAGTTCCCGATCCTGGGGCAAGCCACGGAACGATTGATAAGCATGAACCAGATCGGCATGCGAAGGCTTAGAAGAAAGCTCAACCGACACCGTGACCGTGTGCCCGTCTACCACCGCAACGCGATTGCAGTGCGCGCTCACGCGGGCAGCCAGAGGTTCCACCCGATCCCCCGCAAACGTGCCGAGGATCTTCTGCGTTTCCTCCTGCATCTTTTCTTCTTCATTGCCGATGTAGGGGATCACGTTGCCCATGATGTCCATCGAAGGCACGCCAGGATATCCCGCACCGGAAATCGCCTGAAGCGTGGTAGCAATAATCTTCGTCACGCCGAACTGCATGATCGGCGCCAGGCCCATCGTCAGCACAATCGTGGAGCAGTTCGGATTGGTAACAATCTTCCCCTTCCAGCCGCGCTCCTTCTGCTGCCGCCCTACCAGCTTCAGATGCTCGGGATTGATCTCCGGCACCAGAAGCGGCACGTCGGATTCCATGCGATGATTCCGCGAATTCGAAACCACCACATGCCCCGCAGCCGCGAATTCACGCTCGATCTCCGTAGCAACCGAAGCGTCCATGGCGGAGAACACAAGCTTTGGAGCATTGCCCGGCTTCGCATTCTCAACATGACGATTCGCAATATCGGCGGGTGCGCCGCCACCCAAATGCCACTTCGCGGCTTCCGAGTAGCGCTTACCGGCCGAGCGTTCGCTTGCCCCCAGCCACGTGAGATGGAACAACGGATGTCCATCGAGAAACTTGATAAAGTGCTGGCCCACCATTCCGGTAGCGCCGAGGATACCGACTTCGATTCTGCTCATAGATTTAGTAACTGCCTGACCATTCGTTGATATATTTCCACTGCGTCCAGCAACTGCTGTTTCGGCACGCGCTCATCGAGCGTGTGCGCCACATGAATTGTTCCCGGCCCCAGCAACAGAGGCTGTCCCCATGCTCCGTTGAATGCCGGAATATCGGTGGTATATGCCACCACCGTCGTCGGAAGGCCCGGCACCGCTGTCATCTTAATTGCCGGGATTTCCAGAACATCGTTCAGTTCAGCCTTATCGCCCACCGCCGACGCCAGCGCGTGCTTCGTCAACGACGAGTCGCCAACCAGCCGAATAAAAATTTCCGCCCGAGCTTCGTCGGGAATCACATTTGGAGCGCGACCGCCGCGAATCGTGCCGATATTCAGAGTGCTTTGCCCCAGAACCGGATCACACGGCAGTTGTACTGCGCGAATCGCCTGCAAAGCATCCAGCAATTTCTCAATCGCCGATTCGCCCAGTTCCGGATACGCCGAGTGCGCCATCTTCCCGCGCGCCACAACCTCATACCGCAGCGCGCCTTTACTCCCCAGCGCAAGCTGATTCTCCGTAGGCTCGCCGTTAATGATGTACCTGGACCCGCGCGGGTGCAGCGCCGCATGATACGCGCCTGCGCTGTTCCTTTCTTCCCCCACAACAAACAACAACCCAATTCCGCGAACACCCGCCTCAAGCAGTCGCTCCACCGCAATCAGCATGCTCGCGATAATGCCCTTCGTGTCGCATGCGCCGCGCCCCCGGATGAACTCATCATCTTCACGCGAAGGGATAAACGGAGGCACCGTATCCATGTGCGTGGAAAGCGTAACGATCGGATCGCCAAATGAAGCGAACACATTCATCCGCTCGGGTTCCACCTCAAAAGTCTCGACTTTGCCCTGGTACGAAGCCGCCAGCCGGGAAAGATAATCGCAAAGGAAAACACCCATCCGCGCCTCTTCGGGAGTCACCGAAGGGATATCGATCATCGTCCGTGTCAGTTCAAATACATCCATCATGTTTGCCGCCCAAAAACAAAAAAACCAGCCGACAGGCTGGTGAGCGAATACGAGGATAGTGATGATACAGCAGTCTTCACTGTCCCGGAAGCGCTCCACCCGGCCTCACAGCCGGATGACAGTGGCGAAGATTCAACTTCAGCCCCCAGCCGTTTGCGCCGATCTGCGCCCGCGGCTTCGGCGGTCTATCCCTCCCGGCTGCGTCCCTTTGATCGAGGGAACTACGCACAACCGATCCTGACTACCGCACCTCTACCAGAAGATTCAGGATAACACGCGGCCACGCTGCCCGCCAGCGTTTTTTAGAGCCCGAGCGCTGCTTCAATGCCTTCGCACAGCATGTGGCCAAGCAAGCCGTGCATCTCCTGGATGCGGGCGGTCGTCGTACTGGGGACGGCGATCAGCAGATCAACGAGGTCTTTCAAATCGCCGCCCGATTCCCCCGTAAACGCAGCAATGCCGATTCCCCGATCCTTCGCGGTGTGCACTGCCGAAACAATATTAGGACTCGTACCGGACGTCGAAAATGCGATCGCCACGTCGCCCGCTCGGCCCAGCGCCTCAATCTGTCGCGCAAAAACCTGCTCAAATCCGAAATCGTTCCCGCACGCGGTCATTTCCGAAACGTTCCCGCCCAGCGCCAGTCCGGCCAGAGCCCGTCGCGACCGCACAAAACGAATCGACAGCTCCGCCGCCAGATGCTGTGCATCGGAAGCGCTGCCGCCATTGCCGAAAAACAGAACCTTCCCTCCGCGCTCAAGTGCTTCCACCACAATCGAAATGAGCCGCTCCAGATCCCCTGCGCACACCGCGCGGGTCTTCGCCAGCACTTCGGCATGCTCATCGAACGAGTGTCCATTCATCGCCAATACTGTAACAGCCGCTGCGGGCGGGCTCGCGCCACTTTATGCAAGACTGTTTGAAGAGGGATTAGATCCTGGGCCGGCCTGCATCAAAGAATGACGGAAGTATGACGCGACGGCATCTGGCGCGCCTGCTCGCGCTGGCATCTGCCGCCCGAGCTGCCGCACAGACCGGTCAGGCTCCGCCGGATACTCACCCGCCCGACGCCGACGCCCTGCTCCGGCAGCTTCGCCCGACGCATCCGCGCCTGATTTTGCTCGACGCCGATTTCGACCGTCTGCGTCTGCTCACGCGCGAAAACTCTCTGGCCCGCCGCATCTACAACGACCTCGAAAGAGAGTGCGACCGCCTGCTCTCTATCCCTCCGGTGGAATACAAGACAACGGGTCCGCGCCAGTTGCAGACGCAGACGCGCCGCGCCGTGGGCCGCATTACATCGCTTTCTTTGATGTACCGGCTCTCCGGTCGCGATCCGTGGCTCCGGCGGGCGATGCTGGAAATGAACGCTGCTGCCACGTTCCACGACTGGAATCCCGCGCGCTTCCTCGATACCGCCGAGATGACGCACGCCTTCGCAATCGGCTACGACTGGCTCTTCAACGCCCTCGCCGCGGACGAACGCACCACCATTCGTGAAGCCATCATCTCCAAGGGACTGGACGCTGCGCTAACCGTCTATCAGCGTCCCGGTGCGTGGGGCCGCGACCGCCAGCACTGGAATCTGGTCTGCAACTCCGCATTTGTCATGGGTGCGCTGGCCGTGGCTGACGAGGCCGCCGAGAAGAGCGCGGCAGTGCTGCGCGGCGCGCTCGAATCCGCACCGCACGGACTTCAGTGGTTTACCTCGGAAGGCGCCTGGCCGGAAGGTCCCGCCAACGGCGAGTACGCCATGCGCTATGCCTGCCTGATGCTCGCGTCGCTCGATACCGCAGTCGGCGGCGATAGCGGCCTCAGCAACACCCGCGGCTTTGACCGCTCCGGCCGCTTCCGCGTCTACATGACCGGACCTTCGAATCGCATCTTCAACTACGGCGGGACGGCGGACGATCCCGTCACCGCGCCCGAACTCTTCTGGATGTCGCGCCGCTATTCGAGTCCCGCGCTCGCCTGGTTCGAGCAGCGCCAGATGGAACGCGCGCCGCGATCCAGCGACCTCGGCGCGCCCAACCCCCTCGACCTTGCCTGGTTCGAACGCGACGCGAAAGCTCCCTCCAATCCAGCATGGCCGCTCGATAGTGTTTTTCATTCCGTCCAGGCAGCATCCATGCGCAGCTCCTGGGACGATCCGAATGCGCTCTTCCTCGCTGTAAAAGGCGGCGACAACAAGATCGGCCGCTTTCATTACGATCTCGGTAGCTTCGTTCTCGATGCCGGCGGCGTTCGTTGGGCACTCGACCCCGATCCTGGCGATACGCCAGCGCCGCCGCTCCCGCCAGGCCAATCGCCTCCACCCGGTGGCCAGCCCCTCTGGACAGGCCGAACCGAATCCCACAACACGCTTCTCATCGACAACGCGAATCAGGATCCACGCGCCGAGGCCACAATCACCCGCCAGGATTTTTCACAGGACCTCGCCTGGGTACAGCTTGACCTCAGTCGTTCAAATGGCAACAAGCTGAAGCAATGGACGCGCCGCGCGGGCCTGGTGCAGCGGCAGGCCGTCTTGATACAGGATGTGGTCCGTTCCCTCCAACCCGTCGAAGTGTTGTGGGGAATGGTGACAGACGCCGAAATATCGCTGAACGGCCCCGCGGCCACGCTCAAAAAGGCGGGTTGGAACCTCACCCTCGAAATCCGCACACCGCGCCACGCCGTGTTCGATACTGTACTCGCCGGGCCGTCTCTGAAAAAGCTGATCGTGAGATTGGGCGACAAAACTGCCGAAGTCGACCTCAGCGTCCTGCTCACTCCCTACAAAGACGGACAGCCGAAGCCAAGGATAACCGCAGGCTTCCCTGACCTGCCGATCTCGCCACCGCCCACCGGTAAATAAGTGTGTCCCCGCTTCACACTAGTGCCGCAGGCTCCGACAGTCTTTTCCCCCGGCGCTTTTCTTTTCAATGATTCCGGGCCTGGCGAAACGCTTGCACTATCATCCGCGATGACGGTTCGCGTTTTTGGAATCTCGAAGACAGGGCTTACCGCGCTGGCGCTAAGCGTGGCGGCGCTCTGGACCTGTCTCGGCATCGAAGCTGCGGAACGTCATCTTTCGGACCGTAATATCGCAACCAGCCTGAGAACCCAGGCCGCACTGCGGCGTCTGCGTCGTGACCGCGTTATGGAAACCCCCGCCCGGACTCCTCTGCCCGCGCTGCGACCCGGACGTCCTTACTCCTCATAATTCTTTACAGACGGCACGAGCCCGGCCCGCCGCAACGCCTTGCGCGCCGCACTATACTGGTGCTATGAGAATCGTTCGAAACCCGGCAATTCTGGCCCTGCCGATCCTCGTTTTTGCAGGTCTTGCGAGCGCGCAGGCCCCAGCCGCCGCGCCCTCCCCTTACACGAGCGTGCAGGGGGTCGTGACGAAAGTCGACGTTGCCGCCAAGGTTATTTCCGTCAAGACGGACACCGCCGAAACCAGCGTCAAATTCAGTGAGCAGACGACGCTGAGTCAGTTGCCTCCGGGTGAAGGCGATACAAAGAAGGCGACGCCGATTAAGCCCGAAGAAATCGGCGCCGGCGACCACATTCTCGCGCGCGTCCAGACAAAAGACCTGACTGGCCTTCCTGCCCGCACCATTATCATCAACCGCGCTGCCGATATCGAAAGGGAAAATGCCGCGCACGCTCAGGCCTTCGCCCAGGCGACCTCCGGCTACGCGGATTCCGTTGATGCCGCGGGTAAGAAGATTTCGATGAAAGCGAAAGGCGCCGCAGGCGCGCCGGATCGTGAGGTCGCCCTCGATGTGAGCGGCAAAGTCAACTACACACGCTTCAGCGACAAAACCTTCGCCTACGAAACGGTAGACGCCTCAGCCATCAAGCCGGGCGACCACCTCCGCGTCCTTGGCGCGAAGAATGCCGATGCGACCCAGATCAAAGTCACCGACATCGCCGCCGACGCCATCAAACAGATCGGCGCGACAATCAAATCCGTCGATCCTGCAACCGGCAGGATCACAGCGACGGATACGGCGAAGAAGCCTGTGACGATCACCGTTCTCACCGCGACCAAAGTCAAGCGGCTCGATGATCCCACGGCGCTCATGATTGCACGTATCGTCAATCCCTCTTTCCAGGGCACGGGCGGACGCGGCGGTGGTGGCGGACGCGGTTTCGGCGGTGGCGGTCAGGCGGCAGGCGCGCCAGGTGGTGCCCCGGGCGGGCGCGGCCCGCGCGGCCCCGCTCAGATCCAGGGTCTCATCGATCAGCAGGCCGATGTCAAGATTGCCGATCTGAAGGTTGGCGAGCCGATCATCGTTTCCGGTCCGAGTTCAGCGGATTCTTCGAGCTTCTCCGCCATGATGGTGCTTGCCGGAGTCGATCAGATTCTGCGCGCGGCCCCGTCAACCGGCGCCGACCCGCTCGGTAGCGGCTGGAGCAGCGTGGGTGGTGGCGGCGGCGAGTAGTTCGCCCGCCCATCCATGTGCGGCATTGCGGGATTTACCCACAGCACCGAAGTTCCTTCTTCGCTGATTCGCCGCATGACGGCCACGATCCTCCATCGTGGCCCCGATCAGCAAGGTTGTTTTGATGGCGAGGGAGCGTCACTGGGTGCGGTACGACTGCAGGTAATTGATCTGGATGGCGGCGCCCAGCCCATCAAGGCTGCTGGCGCCATCATCGTTTATAACGGCGAAATCTACAACTTCCGTGAACTCCGCGCCGAACTGGAAGCCCTCGGCCATAAGTTCCAGTCCGACTGCGACACCGAAGTCGCCCTCAATGCCTTCCTCGAATGGGATACCGAATGCTTCGCAAAGTTGCGCGGCATGTTCGCCCTGGCCATCTGGATCGAGCGCGATAAGCGCCTCATCCTCGCCCGTGATCGCCTCGGGATCAAACCGCTCTACATCCGGCACATCGGGCGAGACGTCGTCTTCGGCTCCGAGCTCAAAGTCCTTCTCGAACACCCAGGCGTCACCCGCCGACTGGACCGCACCGCGCTCAGCGATTTCCTCTCGCTGCTCTACGTCCCCGCCCCGCGAACACTGATCGAAGGTATCGAAAAACTGCCCTCCGGCGCCTTCCTCGAGTGGCGCGATGGCGTCACGAAGGTCACGCCGTACTGGAAGCTGCAATTCGTACCCGATCAATCCATTACGGAGCAAGACGCCCGTGAAGAACTTGACCGTCTCCTGCGGGATGCCGTCCGCGAAGAACTCGTCAGCGACGTGCCCCTCGGCGTGTGGTCCAGCGGAGGCATTGATTCCTCGACGCTGGTTCACTATGCTTCAGAACTTGGCGCAGGCCTGAAGACATTTTCCATCAGCTTCGAAGCGGGCTCCTGCGACGAGAGCCCGTATTTCCGCGAAATCGCCAAACTCTACGGAACCGATCACCGCGAGTTCGAACTGCATCGCGATTCCGAAATCACGGAAGCCATCCGCGAGTTCGCCTTCTACTCCGACGAGCCTGGCGCCGATGCCGGCGCACTTCCCGTCTGGTTCCTCTCAAAAATGAGTCGCGAACACGTGACCGTTGCCCTTTCCGGCGAAGGAGGCGATGAGCTCTTCGGCGGCTACCTCACCTACCGAGCCGACTCGCTCGCCCGATGGCTTCGCTTTTTCCCCCAATCGGTCCGCAAATCAGCGCTCGCGCTCGCCCACGCCACGCTCCCTGTCTCCGACGAAAAAATTGGCGAAGAATACAAAATCAAGCGCGGACTCGAAGGTTCCCTCCTGCGCCCCGACGAAGCTCACCTCTTCTGGAACGGCGCGTTCTCACCCGCGCAAAAAGCCGAAGCCGCGCCCGACCTGCCGCCGCACAATCTCCGCAGGCTATACGAAGGCCTGCCATCAGCACGCGAGATCGGCTTCCTCAACCGCTATCTTCTCCTCGACCAGCACTACTACCTCCAGGACAACCTGCTCTGCAAAGTAGACCGAATGAGCATGTCGCGCTCACTCGAAGTCCGCCCGCCACTGCTCGACCACCGCATCGTCGAATTCGCGGCCCGGCTCCCCGAAAACCTAAAGATTGACGGGCCGAAGCAGAAGGCAATCCTGAAAAACCTGATGCGAGGCAAGTTGCCAGAATCCATCCTGACCCGAAAAAAGGCAGGCCTCGACATCCCCGCCCACGAATGGTTTCGCGGCCCCCTGCTCCCCCTGTTCGACGGCGCAGTAACAGAACAGGCAGTCCGCAAGACCGGTATCTTCAACTACCCCGCCATCCGCCGACTTCGCGACAATCACGTGGATCGCCGGCGCAACTTCGGCTATCAGCTCTGGGCGCTGCTTACCCTCTTCCTCTGGCTCGAACGCTGGAACGTCGAGACCACATAGCCGACCGGCAGTAATCCACGCGGCAACATCCTTCACCACGTCCTCCGCCGCATGTCCAGGCACCTCGTAATCAGCAGGCACACTCTTGCCTGCCCCGGTGCCGGGAATCAACATATGATTCAACCCCGGATAAACACGGATCGTCACATCCTTCCGCCCGTCAAGAGCCTTATGCCAAAGTGCGAGATCATCCTCAACGGCAACTTGATAATCCCGCGCACCCTGTACAATCAGCATCGGCTTCGCCAGCTTCGCGGCAGTCTACGCCGGATGATACGCACTCAGATCCCGCCAGTAACTCTCCGGAGCCATGCGCTTCACTGACTCCCCAGCCTCAGGATGCGGTGACGTATCGCCCTGCAGCCCTGCAATATATTTCACCTGCCGAGCGACCGCGTCTTCCATCGGCAGCGCCGCACCCGCCAGCGGAATCACACCGGCCACCGAAGGATCAGCCTCCGCGATCCGGGAAGCCACCATTCCGCCCAAACTGTGCCCGGCGACGAACACCCGCTTCGCATCCACGCCCGCGGTACTGCGCAACAGCGCAAGCGCAGCAACTGCATCGTCAATCACTTCATTTTTAACTGTGGCAATTGCCGCGCTGCGGCGCTCGTCATGGCGAAGAACCGCCGCCCCACGGGATGCCAGTCCCTCCGCCAAATCGCGAAACAACTTATCCGGACCCAGCGACTCGTCCCGATCGTTCGGCCCCGAATCATGCACCAGCACCGCACCAGGAAACGGACCCTTACCGACCAGCATCGAAAGCGTATCCGATAGCCGGAATCCGCCCAAGAGCCGGGTTCACATAAGCGGGTGCACTCCACGCTTCCTCATGCGGACCAAACCAAAACCGAACCAGCCGATTCTGGACATTGAGAGCCACCAGCAAATCCAGCGTATGCTCGGAAAACTTCGCCGGAAATACAAATGCCGCATTTCCATCCACCTGCCGCGTCAACGGCGCAGTATCGGGAATCGTGAACGGACCCAGCTCCTGCACAGCCGACCGGAACGCAGCTTCCGGAAACTTCGCCCGCGTCTCAGCTGATTGCAGCGGATCAAACGCCTTGTAGTCACCCTTCCGGAATGCTTCCACCGCCGCCCGCGCAACATCAGCCGCGCTGCCACCCTGCGCCTGCAACATCGCCGTGCATGCCGCCAGCCCCCACAACCACATCCAGAAACGCTTCATGCAATGCGGCTCGCCTTCAACTCAGCCAGCAGTTGCTCGATTTTGTCGTCCTTATCGAGCGCCTCCAGCCGAGCCTCCATATCGTTCGAGGCCAGCTCTCCTTTCGCATGGCTCACGGCCTCGGCATGGCGCACTTTACTCTTCATGCGATCGAATGTCGCCGCTTTCGATCCGTCGGTCATTGCCATACGAGCCTCACTCGCCTTCGTCAACGCACGCGCCCGACGATGCTGCGCAATCAGCATGTCGCTCTTTGACATCGCCTCCGCCAGCTTCTGCTCCAGCTGATGCAGAGCGTTCCGCAGATTCTCCACCTGCGTCTTCTGATCGGCCACCTGCTGCGCGAAACCCTCCGCCATCTGGCGGCAGCTCATCGCGCGTTCGAGCGCGGCGCGGGCCAGGTCGTCCTGGCCCTTATCCACCGCGATGCCGGCCTTCCTCACCCAGTCGGCATCCTTCTCCGCGTTTTCTTTCTCCTTGCGCTCCAGCACGTGCTGATCGGCCATCGCGATCGCCACCTGCGTCTTCACCTGAATCAGCTGATTCTGCATATCCAGAATCACCTGCTTGATTAACTTCTCCGGGTTCTCGGCCTGATCGATCAGGTCGTTCAGATTGGCCCGGATCAGCGTCGATACTCGTTCCAAAAGCGCCATCTTAATTAGTCCCCTTTCCCGCTGGCCTGCGACATGGCCTTGGGACCGCTGTCGCCCGCCGGCGGCGTCCTGTCGTCAATCGTCTTCACCTTGCCGAGCAGATCGCCCATCTTCATGCCCGAAAGCGTTTCGAACAACGCCGGAATCTGGGCAGCCATCGCGGCGATATCGCCCGTCACTTTATTCATGCCCGCCGAATCGCCGTTGCCGGTCGAGACTACCGTAATCCGATCGACATTGGCCAGCGGCGAGGAAAGCGCTCGCACAATCTCCGGCATGTTGGTCAGCAGCTTGTCGATCACCGCCGCCTGGTTGTACTGCTGATAGGCCTCGGCCTTCACGTTCATCGCGCGAGCTTCCGCGTCACCCTTCTTGAAGATGATCTCGGCTTCCGCTTCACCCTCCGCACGCGTGGACGCCGCATGTCCATCGGCCACATACATCAGCCGCTGCTTTTCCGCGCCCGCCAGCGTTTCGATGCGCTGCTTCTCTACCTCGGCAGGCTTCAGGACAGTAGCGATCAGTTCGCGTTCGCGTCGCTGAATCTCCGCATCCTGCACGCCGATCTGCGCTTCTTTCTGGATGCGCTCGATCTTCACCTGCTCGGCAACAACCTGCTGCTGCATCACATTCGTCTGAATCTCATACGCCTTATCCGCCGAAGCCTTCTGACGCTGCACGGTCTCGAGATACGTGGCGCGCTTCACTTCCAGGTCGCGATTCGCCTCTGCCTGCGCAGCCTGCGATACCGTCTCGGCCAGCACGCGTTCCTTATCCGCCTGCGACGTCGCCACCGCGGCCGCGCGCATCGCTTCGGCGCGTTTGATGGCGGTATCGCGCTCGGCTTCCGCGGCAGCCACATCCGCATCGCGCTTAATACGGGCAATGTCGGGACGGCCCATATTGCTGATGTACTCGTTCTTATCGCGAACTTCCTTGATGGTGAAGGAAATGACCTCCAGCCCCATCTTGTCCATGTCCCCCGCGCAGGTAGAGCGCATCCGTTCGCCCACCATCTCGGGTTGTTTTACGATCTCTTCCACCGTGAGCTGGCCGATAATGCCGCGCAGATGGCCTTCCAGCACCAGCCGGATCAGTCCTTCGCGTTCCCCGGGTGCTTTCGTCAGAAACTGCTCCGCCGCCGTCTGAATCGACTCCGGATCGGACTTCACCTTGATCTGCGCTACCGCCTCCACCGTAACCGCCACGCCCTGCTTCGTATAAAGATCCTGCTGCGGCGCCACGTCGAAAGACATCAGCTCAAGCGACAGCAGCCGGCAATTCTCCACACCCGGCAGAATTACACTGCCACGGCCTTTGATAATTCGCGTGCCGCGATATCCGTAAACCACCAGCGCTTCATGCGGGCCGGCCTTGCGATACAGCCGCGCGAACATCGCCATCAGCAACAACACCGCGAGTACCATCAGGCTCGCGATGATCAGTACAGCCTGTAAATTCTGCGTCATAAACCTTTCGTTCCCTCGTTCGGTTCACCGGCATGGCCCGTGCCCGCCAGTTCGTCCCAGTGCTTTACCCATGCCACGCCGCGTTCGTAGCGCGTCACCACTACTTCGGCGCCGCGCGGAATTTCGGCGCCATCTTCGCTTCGGACCGCGGTCGCTCGCCGCGTTCCACCCTGCGAATAAATCATTTCCCCCATCCCGCCGGTACGAATTACGCTGCTGATCTTTCCGTACACGCCGACCATGTCGTAATCGGCGGGATTCAGCTCTTCGTCACCGCGTATGAGGAATCGCGCGGCAAAATAGAAAACGAGCGCGGAACCCGCAACTCCCGCCGCCAGCGCTCCGGCGAGTCCCGCCAGCACCCAGACGTTGTAATAGCGGGTGAGCAGATAACCGGTGCCGCCAAACCAGGCAATGAACGCCGCAACTGTGGCGAAGTTGATGTGAGGCAAGCCCCCATGATGTCCCCCGACATGCACGTGCGCATGCGGACCATGCGCGTGATGCCCGCCGCCAAAGACGGACAACAGACTGAACGCCAGGCCTGCAATAAAGCAGGTGAGATAAAAGTCTGCCAGCGTCATCTTTTCGATTTCCCCTCGGGAGTCGG
Source organism: Acidobacteriota bacterium (assembly GCA_048498815.1). Classification (GTDB taxonomy): domain Bacteria; phylum Acidobacteriota; class Terriglobia; order Bryobacterales; family Bryobacteraceae; genus BOG-234. The sequence continues at coordinate 78,507 of JBEHXG010000014.1, forward strand.
TCGCAATACCTGCAGCAGTCGTTCGGCAAGGCCCGGATTCTCGAGAATCGCTCCCAGGAGCACCAGACACTGCCGCGAATCCTGATGTTTCGCGAGTTCCAGCAGCGCGTGCCGCAGATCGGGGTCACGGCGGAAGCGCTCCGCGCCGCCAATCAGCCACAGATCGAGCTTGTCTTCAACAGCGGCGAAATCCGAAAGCAGCTCGTTGTGGTAACCCTCCGGATCATCCACCAGATATCCCGGATGAACCTTAAAGAACCGCGCCAGCAGCAGCCGCGACGAATTCGTCAGATGGCGCGCTCCGCTTTCCAGCTGTGAAAGATAAGCCTGACTGATCGGCTTTCCCTGCTCATCCTTGATCGCGCGAACGATCTCCTGCTGGGTCATCTCGCGTCCCAGATTGCGAAGCGTGCCTTCCACCTCGCGAAGGTACCGAAGTTTAGCGCCAAGAAGCATATTGCTTACAGCAATAAATGTATTGCAAATTGCAATAGGCTGTCAAGGGGGTAGCGTCGATTTAAAATGAGCGTTCGGTCTCATGCCTCTCGCCTCAGCCCGCCCGGCGCTCAGCCTCCGCGCACAACGCGTCGCGCTCATCCTCGATTCCTCCCAGGCATCCCTCCGCCTGCTGCACGCTGCCTTGTTCGCACCGGACGTCGAGACCATCGCTGTTATCGCAGCCGAAGCTGCGTCCATTCGTCGCGAACGTCTGCTCGACGCATTCCGTCCGGACCTCACCCTCGGCGCTTCCAGCGACGACGCGGCGCACCCCGAAGCCGACCCTGAGTCCATCCGGAATAAACGTCTGATCCTCTTCACCTCGGGCTCTCAGGGCGAACCGAAAGGCGTTCGGCATTCGTTTCAAACGCTCCTCCCCGCGATCCGAAATCAAGCTGCGGCAATGGGGCTGACAACCGGAGAAAAGCAGTTACTCACCACGTCGCCCGCGCACATCATCGGGCTGCTCGGAGTCCTCCGGGCGCACGTCTTCAGTACCCCGCTTTACACCCCGAATCCCCGTGACCTCCCGGCCATCGCGCAACTCATCCGGCGCGAGGGCATCGAACATCTGCACACAGTCCCTACCTGGCTGCGCGCGTTTCTCCGCGAATGGCGAAACTCAGGTGGCGGTACCCTGCCGTTCCGCTCGATACTGCTCTCAGGCGAGCCAGTCTTCCAGCGCGACTACACAGACGCCGCCGAGTACCTCGCGCCAGTGTGCCGCTTTATCGTTGGACTCGGTTCCACGGAAGTGCCGACCTTCTGCTTTCAGACCTGGAACTCACTCGATGGCGATCCCGCCGCGGTGATCCCGGTCGGGCACGCCGCCGCCGACCGCGCGATTCGTCTCGATGACGGCAATCTCGTCGTGTCTGGCGAGGACCTCTGGCTGGGCTACGCAGACGAACCCGAACGAACCTACACAGAATTCCGATCCAGCGATCTGGCGCGCTTCGACGAAAAAGGACGCCTTCATCTGCTCGGTCGTGCAGACCGTATCGTGAAGATCTCGGGCTTCCGCGCGAATCCGGCCGATCTGGAAGTCGCGCTTCGAAGATGGCCTGGCATTGATGAGGCTTTCGCTCTGGCAACGCAGACACGCCTCGCCGCGGCCTACACGATGGCACAGGATGCGCCAAAACCGGAACCGGATCAACTCCGCGAATTCCTCGCCACCCAGCTTGAACCGCACCTGTTACCGGAAACGCTGTTGAATCTCGGCGAGTTACCCCGCACGCCGGGCGGCAAAGTAGATACGCACCGGGTCGAAGCATTGTTAGCCACACCGGACGGTGACGCCGAATCGCAGTCGGAAACCTACAGGCAGGTCCGCGATATCTGGATCCGCATGCTGCCCGGTGCGGAAGGAACTCCAAACGAAAACTTTTACCACCTCGGAGGGGATTCGCTTCTGGCCACACAGATGTGTTTCGCGATAGAGAGCAAACTCCGGTGCTCGCTGCCGCTGACTCTGCTGCTGCAATATCCCCGGCTGCGAGATCTCGCGGAGTTCGTTGAGCGACGCAGCATAACGAAGCAGCTCTCTCCGGTCGCGGCCCCGCCGGAGCGATCCGAACTCACCCCTGGCCAGCGTGCCATCTGGTTCGACCATCATCGCGTAGGCGGCAAACCTCTTTATCACCTCATCGCGGATTACGAAATCGATGGCCCGCTCGACACACTTGCGCTGCAGCGCGCGCTCGAAGTGGTCGCCGGGCGCCACGATGCATTTCGCCTCTGTTTCGGACTAATCGACGGCTCGCCCTTCGTATCCACAGCGGTGCAGGTCCACATCCCCCTCCGGCAACTGCCACCGGTCGAACATGAACAGGAAATCCGCGCAAGTCTCGAGGCCTTTGGCCGCGAACCGTTCGATTTGACAACAGCCCCGCTGGCCCGCGCCGCGCTTCTGACCGTCGCTCCCGGCCGGCACTATTTCGTAATGGTCTTTCATCATCTGATCATTGACGGCAACGCCTTCGCCACGCTCTACAGAGATCTGGAAGACGCGTATCGCGGAGTGCTCAGTAAGACGCCTGCGAACGGCTTTTCCTACCAGCGACATATACAGAAGGCGGGAGTCCGGGCCATCGAAACCCGCGACCGTGCCCTCGCCTTCTGGCGCGGACATCTGCCCGTGCCGAACGAACCATCCGAGATCGGTGATCCCGCCGATTGCCGCGGAGCCGACCTTTGGTTCCGGCTTCCTGCTACGCTCGTAACCCGGCTGGACGTCACGGCGCGCGCGCTCCAAACCACACGGTTCGTCGTACTTCTCGCGGCTTATCAGGCAGTCTGGATGCGCCTCACAGGGAACGCGAACGAAGTATTCGGCGTACCCTTCTCCGGCCGCATCGATTCGGAGTTACACGAAGCGATTGGCTTTTTCGTAAACGCCTTGCCCATCCGTGCCCGCCTCAGCGGGGGTATGTCCTTTGAAGAACTTGTGCGCGGTCTCAAGGGAGAAGTCACAGAAATATTCGATCTGCAGGTCTATCCGGCAGCCAATCTCCCGGTCGATCTCGGCCGCACGGGACAACCTCTGTTCCGCAAGCTCTTCGCACTGCAGGTGGACCGCCGCGGACTCGCGCTGGAAGGTACGCGCTGCCGACGCGTCAGTGTCGGAACAGGCACAGCGAAAGTCGATGTCGCGTTTCTCGTTTTCCCGGATGGCGATGAGCTCGAAGTCCTGATCGAATACCGCATTGCGGCATTCGGCGCGGATCAGGCGCATTCACTATTCGAGAGCTGGCGAACGCTGCTCGAAGCAGCACTCACCGATCCGGGCACGCGCCTGAGTGAATTGCCGGCTGTGAGCGCCGATGCAAAGGCAAAGCTGCGGAAGTGGAGCGGGGCCGACCAATCGCGACTGGGACTAACCGAAACCCTTCCCGATCTGCTGGAGCGCTGGGTACGCGAAACGCCGAACGCGATCGCAGTCCGCGATACAACCGGCCGCTCCATGACTTACTCCGAGCTTTGGTCTGCATCGGAACACTTCGCACGCGGCATCCATTCCGGCGAGAGAGTCATCTGCAACGCGCAGCGATCTCTCGATATTCCCGCGCGCCTGCTCGGCATCACCCGAGCAGGCGCGGCGTATACTTTCTCGAACGACGACGGCGCTCAAAGCAAACTCCCACCGGATACGGCATGTATCTTCCATACTTCCGGCACCACGGGCGAGCCGAAAGAAGTCGCTATCCCCCACCGAGCGATCGTGCGTCTCGTCAGGCAGCCCGAATTCGCCCGGTACAACCCGCAGACGGTGCAGCTTCAGCTGGCTCCGCTGGCGTTTGATGCCTCCACACTCGAAATCTGGGGCCCCCTCGCCAATGGCGGCACAGTCGTCTTCGCGCCGCCAGGCGAGTTATCCCTGAGCGAAACCGCCCGTATCATCCGCGATGAAGGCATCAACACGTTATGGCTTACCGCGGGCCTCTTCCACCTCTTCGCCGATCTTGAAGAATCGTGGCCAGGCAGGGTTCACACACTGATCACAGGCGGCGATGTAGTCTCACCCGCAAAGGCACGCAAGGTGCTCCAGCGATATCCAGGGCTTCATCTCGTCAACGGCTATGGTCCGACAGAAAATACAACGTTCACCTGCTGTCACGCCATCTCGCTGGCCGACACCGAAGCAGAATCCATTCCCGTAGGAACTCCCATACGCGGCACCGAAGTTCAGATACTCGCGGCGGATGGCTCGCCGCTTCCGCCCGGTTTCATCGGCGAAATCTCCATGGCCGGCGATGGCCTTTCTGCCAACCATTTGTCCGGCTTCTACAGAAGCGGAGACTACGGCTACTGGAATGAATCCGGCAAGCTGATGTTTTGCGGCCGTCGTGACCGGCAGGTGAAGCTTCGCGGCTACCGCATCGAACTCAATGGAGTAGAGCGCCGGCTCGCAACCCTCCCGGAGATTGGGCACGTGGCTTTAGCTGTCAATGAGTCATCAATAATTGCGCACTACGTGCCTGCCGCGTCTTTTCGTGGTGAAGACGCATTGAAGAGCGCCGCGCGCGCACTCTTGCGCCCCCACGAGGTTCCATCTCGCTGGGTGAGCCATCCTGTACTGCCATTGACTCCACAGGGAAAGGTCGATCGCAGAGCGCTGCGCCTGGAGCCATTGGCGGCCGTGACACCGTCAAAGTCGGTAGATGCGTCCAACCTTGATGGCGATATCGAACGCGCCATTGCAGCCATCTGGAGCCGGCTGCTCGGCGGCGCCGCGGTCTCCGGAACCAGCGACTTCTTCGATCTCGGCGGTGACTCGCTGCTCGCGCTGCGCGCGACTCTCGAAATGGAATCCTGCGCCGGCATGCCCGTTCCGCTTAGCCTGCTCTTCCAGGCACGGACGCCACGCGCGCTCGCCGCGTGCATCGGACGTCGCGAAACACTGCCGGAATTCCGCCACATCGTTCCGCTCCGTGCAATCAACTCGGATGCCGCGCCCATATTCTTCATTCACGGTCTCAAAGGCTGCCTGTTTCATCTGCTCCCCGTGGTGCGGGAACTGCCGGCGCATGTTCCGGCTTACGGATTGCAGGGCGATCCCGAAGCCGCGCACGGCCGCCACTTCCGCGAGGTTGCCGCCGACTATGCCGCGGAGATCAGGCGATTCCGTCCTGGCGGCCCCTGGTTAATTGCGGGCTACTCACTCGGCGGTGTCATCGCACATGAGGTCGCCCGACAGCTTCAGGAATGTGATTCGGCCCCGGTGAGGCTCTACATAATCGATAGCTTTCCGCAAAACCTGCCGGCCCCGCGCTGTTGGATGTTGCAGCTGCCATATGCCATAAGCCGCATCCGCAGGCGACTGGGACCGCTTCTGAAAGAGCGCGATAAGTCGGAGCTTTTGAGCGCTGTACTGAGAGGCTTTCGCCGGTTCAATGGCCCGACAATTTCCGAACCCAGTCCCTTCGATGAGGCGATGACCCGCCTCGTCCCTCGCCCCTTCGCGGCCGATGCCACTCTCTTTCTCGCGAAGGACTCCATCCTTCCGTTGCGATTCGGCTGGCGCTATCTGGTCCGCAGGCCGCTGGACGTGGTGCGCCTGGATGGCACCCATCACACCATGTTCTATCACTTCCCGGGTGAACTGGCCCGGGCATTGGCGGAACGGTACGACCGCCACAACGTAACATGACTCACGATGTATTCAAACTTGCGCGCGTGCTCGCGGATCAGCAGCGGTTCATCGCTTTCGCGCACCAGTTCGAAGTGCGGGGCCATCAGCGCCCGAAGCGCTTCAGCCGATAAACGATTCTCGGCGGGGGTGTATTCGCTCATCCACGAGTACGGCAATGCAATCAGCACGAAGCCACCGGGATTTACCAGCTCTGTCAGCCTGGTGAGCAATGCCTTCGGGTCTCGAAGACGACACAACAGGTTGGCGAGCAGTACGGCATCGAATGGGCGCAGGCCGGCGGGCAGCGCGCAGGCATCGCCGACCGAAAAGTGAACCCGATTCCGGTCGATGACCGGATCGACGAGCGCGGTGCCGAACTCGTACTCGAGGCGGCCATCCGTTCGCAGAGTATCGGCGGCTTCAATGAAACGTTCGCTGAGATCGATGCCTAAAACTGAGTCAAACCATCGGGCGAGTTCAAACGTCGCGCCACCGACCGCGCACCCGAGATCGAGCGCGCGCCCGCTGGTCACTTCGCCAAGCATCGCGGCGCATCGACGCGGAAATCCGATCGCGTTCTCGGGCAACGGAAATGGTGAGGTTTCTTCGCGGGAGCCGTAGTGAAGCAGCAGATACTGGCTTAAACCGGCATCCGTCCCGTAGCGATTCGAAGGCTGCACCATCCGAAAGCCCGCATGCTGAAAAAAATGCGGCCGGAAGTGGAAGCGTGCAAACCGGCTGATCTCGTCGCCCGTGCTGATGAACGATCCGCCCAGTATGAGATGGTGCTTGCCGTCGAAACACGGAAGGCTGAAGTCTTCATACAGCGGGTCCACCCGGAACCCGGGCAGCGCCGCGGCGTGGTCTTCTGACCACTGCCATGCGTTACCAAATGGATTCGAATCGACCGCGCCTTCGGATCCAAAGCGCAGTCCGAAATTAGGTTCGCGCTGAGGCCACTCACGGATGCGATGATGCTCAGCCTCTGTCAAAAGACGATAGGGCGTCGATGTCTTATCGCATTCGCTTCGCCACGCACAGTACGCCTTTGCTTCGTGATAGTTTACGATCGCTGGCCACGACCACTGCATCGGCACAACCTCAAAACAGAGCCGCAGCTTGTACTCGTGAAGCCCCTGGGGACCTTCGGGAATCCAGAACACCGGCCACTTCGTATTCCGGAACGTCCGCCACTTCCAGCCCTCTTCAGACCAGAAACGCTGTTCACCGTAGCCGCTCGCCTGAACGAATCCAAGGAACTCGCCATTTGAGATCAGCGTCTGTGTCACCCGAAATGCCGGCACACTCACAGTCTTTGATCCGTATTCGTTGTCCCAGCCGAAGGTAGGCTCTGCCCGTGACTTGCCAATCGTCACCTCACCGGCAGCCACATCTACGAGCGGGTTCGCACTCAGTTCGCCATTGAATGCCGGATACTCCGGCCATCGCGGCGGCCGCTGCACGAGTTCAGCCGGCAGTTCACGCATCAATACCGACGATGTTTCCAGATGGATGCGCTCATGCTCAATGCCCATCAGAATTGCCCACACAGTCTCGCGATCAAGTGTCGGGTGAGTCTCTATAACGCCGCGCACAAGGTCGTGTACCCGCCTTCGATATCCCTCCACGGCTTCCGCCGAAGGCCAGTAATCGCGAGTCTGTGAGAGGTCATCCCAGGACATCTCATCGACGCCCACTTCAAAGATGCGCTCGAACTCCGGATTCACCGGCCCATTCACAAGGCCAGCCAGCCGGAACTTATTCACATACAGAACGGCAGGGTGTCCGTAATAAAAGATAAGTGGATGCCGCAGCCGGTGCGCGGGTGGCCGGTAAAACGCTTCTTCGGTGCGAAGCGCCGTAAAGAGTACTTCCGTCAGTGCCCAGGAATTCTCAAAATATTCCAACAGTTCCTGGCGCATTCCCCCCCGCAGAATCGGGGCGGGAAGCGAGTGAATAGAATCGCGCGGCTCCAAGCTTCAGCGTATAGCAAGGGTCTGCGGTCCGGAGTTGATCAGCGGCTGCAAGTGTGTGTAATAATCGCCCAGACGGAGAAACGTAAATTAAATGAAGATACCATCTGTCGCGATGTGCATAGCTCTCGTGCTGGTGACCGGATGCAGGGCGATTCAGGACTCGGGGCCGGTCCACACCTCAACGGAGTCGGTTGATGCCGGCGCAGCGACGAGCGTTAAGGCGCACATCAGCATGGGGGCCGGGTCGCTGAAGATCGATGGTGGCGCTCCGAATCTGATGACCGCGGACTTCCGGTATTCCGAGGGGATCAGGCAACCCGTCGTCCGTTATGACGTGACCGGCACACAGGGAGACCTGACCGTGAATTCGCCCAAAGAGGGTCCGACCCGGGGACATTCGGTAAATGAGTGGGATCTGCGGATGAATTCCTCAATCCCGCTCGAAGCGACAGTCGCACTGGGCGCGGGCGAGTCTACCCTCGATTTCTCCCTGATTACGCTGCGATCACTCAACGTAAGCATCGGCGCCGGTGAGGTAAAGCTCAATGTTGCGGGGAACTACACCAAAGATGTTGACGTTGAAGTCAACGGCGGAGTAGGCTCCGCTCGCATCGAAGTGCCGCGCTCGGTTGGCGCAGAGATCGAGGTGCACGGCGGCCTCGGCAGCATCAGTGCGGGCTCGGGCCTGACGAAGCGGGATGACAAGTACTACAACGACGCGTACACGCCTGGCAAACCTGCCGTACACATGAGCGTACACGGCGGTATCGGCGACGTTCATCTGAGCGTCGGCGAAATCAAACAGAGTAATTAAGCGGCGGCGGCGGTAACTGCCGGATCATAGTTCAGGTTCGGACTCAGCCAGCGTTCCGCTTCGCTCAGGGTGATACCCTTACGCTGCGCGTAGTCGGCGACCTGGTCTCGATCAATCTTTCCCAGGCTGAAGTAGCGCGACTCAGGATGCGCGAAATAGAGTCCGCTGACACTGGCTCCAGGCCACATGGCGAAGGATTCGGTCAGGAACATTCCCGTATTCGACCTGACATCCAGCAGGTGCCAGATTGGTCCTTTTTCGGTGTGGTCCGGGCAGGCGGGATAGCCCGGCGCGGGGCGTATGCCACGGTACTTTTCGTGGATCAGCTCCTCGTTTGTGAATGTCTCGGCTCGGCCGTAGCTCCACTCATCGCGGACTCGCTTGTGGAGGCATTCGGCGAAGGCTTCGGCCAGTCGATCGGCGAGAGCTTCAGCCATGATGGCATTGTAGTCGTCGTTCTGCTCGCGGAATCGGGCGCAGAGTTCGGTTAGGCCGATACCTGCGGTCACGGCGAAGGCTCCGATGTGATCGGCCAGACCGGTCTCTCGCGGCGCGATGAAATCGGCAAGCGAGCGGCAGGGTTCGCTGCCTTCGCGATTCGCCTGCTGGCGGAGGAAGTGGAATCGCTCTGTGACGTCTTTCCGCGATTGGTCGGAGTAGAGTTCGACGTCATCGCCTGTTCCCGCGGCGGGGAAGAAACCGTAAACTGCGTGGGCAGCAATCGATTGATTGGCGATGATTTTGTCCAGCAGCGCATTGCCATCGGCGTAGAGCTGTCTCGCCTGCGCTCCCTGGGTTTCGTGGTCCAGGATTCGCGGGTAGATACCCTTTAGTCCCCAGGTGTGGAAGAACGGCGACCAGTCAATGAATTCCCGAAGCGTTGCCAAAGGGAAGTTTTCAAGGACGCGAATGCCGGTGAATTCCGGCGCAGGAATATCCTCAGCTCGCCAGGTGATGGGCGTACGACGGGCGCGGGCTTCTTCGAGCGATACGGTCTGTTGACGCGGGGAGGCATGCGAGCGGCGCAGCGCTTCATAATCGGCTTTGTGCTGCGCCACAAACGCGGCCTTGCCTTCCTCACTGAGCAGGCTTGTAGTGACCGGCACGGCGCGGCTGGCATCCAGCACGTGAACTACGGGTTCGCTGTAATGCGGCGCGATCTTGATTGCGGTATGGGCGCGGCTTGTTGTGGCTCCGCCAATGAGCAGCGGGAGCTTGAAGCTTTGACGCTCCATCTCACGCGCCACGTGGACCATTTCATCGAGCGAAGGCGTAATGAGACCGCTGAGGCCGATCATATCCGCTCGTTCGGCTTTCGCGCGTTCGAGAATTTTTTCACATGGCACCATGACGCCGAGATCGATCACGTCATAGTTGTTGCAGGCGAGAACTACGCCTACGATGTTCTTGCCGATATCGTGAACGTCGCCTTTTACCGTAGCGAGCACGATCTTGCCCTGGGTTTTGACTTCGTGTCCGGCAGCGGCGAGCGCGGCCTTTTCCGCCTCCATGAAGGGCGTTAGCCATGCGACGGCCTTCTTCATCACGCGCGCGGATTTGACCACCTGCGGAAGGAACATCTTCCCTGCCCCGAAGAGGTCGCCCACGATTCCCATGCCGTCCATCAGCGGGCCCTCAATGACCGAGAGCGGGCGCCCGAGTTTCAGGCGTGCTTCTTCGGTGTCGACATCAATGTACGTATCAATGCCTTTTACAAGGGCGTGCGAGAGGCGTTCTTCTACGGTGCCGGAGCGCCACTCTTCGGCTTTCTTCTCAGTCGCTCCCGAGGAATCCGCACCGGCTGCCTTCAGCTTTTCGCCATAATCGACGAGGCGCTCCGTGGAATCCGCGCGACGGTTGAGAAGAACGTCTTCCACAAGCTCCTTCAGCGTTGGCTCGATCTCTTCGTAGACTTCGAGCATGCCGGCGTTGACGATTCCCATGTCCATGCCTGCAGCGATAGCGTGGTAGAGGAACGCAGAGTGCATGGCTTCGCGCACTTTGTTGTTGCCCCGGAAGCTGAAAGAGATGTTTGACACGCCTCCGCTTACTTTCGCGTGCGGAAGGTTCGATTTGATCCACCGCGTGGCATTGATAAAGTCGAGCGCGTAGTTGTTGTGCTCCTCCATGCCGGTGGCGACGGTGAGGATGTTGGGATCGAAGATGATGTCTTCGGGCGGGAAACCGAGTTCGTCAGCGAGGATGCGGTACGCGCGCTCGCAGATACGGATCTTGTCTTCGTACGTTGCCGCCTGGCCCTGTTCGTCAAAGGCCATCACGACTACCGCCGCGCCGTATTTCATTACGGTAGCGGCATTCTGACGGAACTTCTCTTCGCCTTCCTTGAGCGAAATGGAGTTGACGATGCCTTTGCCCTGCAGGCATTTCAGGCCTGCTTCGATGACCTCCCATTTCGAGGAGTCCACCATGAACGGAGCCTTCGCGACTTCGGGCTCGCTGGCGAGCAGATGCAGGAAGCGCGACATAGCCACGGGACCATCGATCATGCCTTCATCCATGCAGACATCGATAACGTTGGCGCCGTTTTCCACCTGCTGGCGGGCGATGGAGACGGCCTCTTCGTATTTCCCTTCTTTGATGAGCTTGGCGAATTTGGGCGAACCGGCAACGTTGGTGCGTTCGCCGATCATGATGTAGACGCCCTGCTGCTGAGTGAAGGGCTGCGAACCGGAGAGCCGCAGTGGTTTCGTTTCTGCGGGGATGCTGATGACCGTCTTCCTGCCTTCGCGCGCGGTTTTGTATTCGCGCGGATGCCTGCCTTCCAGCGCTTTGGCGATAGCGGCGATGTGCTCCGGCGTGTTGCCGCAGCATCCACCGGCGATGTTGACGAGGTTGCTGCCTGCGAAGTCGCCGATATAGCGGGCCATGTCGGCGGGGCCGAGGTCGAAGCCGGTCGGAGAGAGCGGATTGGGCAGTCCCGCGTTGGGGTAGCAGGAAACGGCGGTATCCGACTTCTCCGCCAGTTCGGCCAGAAAGGGATACATGAGATCGGGGCCGAGCGAGCAGTTGAGCCCGACGGAGAGCGGCTTCACGTGATGGACGGCATTCCAGAAAGCCTCAATGGTCTGGGCGGAGATCATGGTTTCGCCACCCCGTCCCACCGCCGCGGAGATCATGACGGGAAGGATTTTTCCATCTTCGTCAAAGACTTCCCGGATGGCCACGAGTGCGGCTTTGGCGTTGAGAGAATCGAAAATCGTTTCGACCAGGAGGATATCCGATCCCCCGGCGATGAGTGCGCGGGCCTGTTCGGCATAGGCCCGCTTCACCTGATCGAAGGTGACAACGCGAAAGGCGGGGTCGTCTGCATCGGGTGAGTTGGAGAGCGAGACGGTGAGCGGGCCAAGCGCGCCCGCCACGAAGCGCGGGCGGCCAGTATCGTTCGCGACGCGATCCGCCCATTCGCGGCACTGGCGCGCGGAAGATTCGTTGATCTCCCAGGCGAGGTCCTGGAGGAACTTGTCTTCTACGATTTTCTGATAAAAGGCAGGATCTTTGCGGCCGCCGTGTTCGCGGGGATCATCAACGAAAAACTCGCTTTGCGCGATCGTTGTGGCGCCGAAGGTGTTGGTTTCGATAATGTCGGCGCCGGCTTCGAGGAAGCGGCGGTGGATGTCGCCAATCATCTTCGGCTGGGTGATGGAGAAGAGGTCGCCGTTGTTCAGCAGATCTTTGCGCGAGTCGCGGAACCGGTCTCCGCGGATGTCGGATTCTGCCATCCCATAAGTGCGGATCGTGGTACCGGTTGCGCCGTCAATGATGGCGATGCGGTTCCGCAGAAGCTTTTGCAGGGGATGGAGTTCAGGTGTGGTCATTTATTGTATGGGCGAGGCGCTGGTATAGAGCCAGCCGACGCCGGGTCTGTAGCTGTTCGGGGATCTGTTTTCATTTTAGCGATCCTGTCTTTCACTGCGCGCGGCTCCGCGCCATCGTCCGGATTGCTCCATTGCCGAAACAGACGACGCCATCAGGACTTTGGGGTTGTGAAAACTCCGCAGCGAATGCGCGCCCGATGTCATCCTGTTCGATGGTTCCGTACGGCCCGGGAACGAAGCGTCCCAGCCAGGCTAAATAACCGGGCGTGTGCACGTTTCCGCCGATGATTCCGGGCCGAAAGATTGCCAGGCGACGGAAGCCTACAGCCTTGACGGTTTCTTCTTTTTGGCCCATGATCCGCGAGTAGCGAATTCTGCTGCGGGGCGAAGTTCCGGCCGCAGAAAGCAATGCGAACCGGCCTACGCCGGCGGCGTAGCAACCCCGCGCAAAACCGCCCGCAATGCCGATTTCAAGCGCGGTCAACTCCCCCTCACTCCAGTTGGCGCTGCCCTTCCCGACTCCGACGCACGATGCGCCAAACACGGCGTCGCGCGATGCTCCCATCTCCGTCGCGATGCCCGCTACTTCCCGGGAAAACTGCGGCGATGAGGTGTCCAGAACAACCTGCCGCAATCGGGGATTGTCTGACACCGGAGCCAGCCTGCGGTTAATCATGACCACCTCAATACAGGAAGGCTCGGCGATCAGCGCCTGCACCACTGCTGCCCCCACCTGCCCGGTGCCGCCGAGAATCAGGACGCGAAACGCCATAGGAATGCCTTCCCTCGTTTCCCGGAAAACGAGAATGAAAAAACGAAGCCAATTGGCTTGGATGAGCTTTGCGAGTCCAAGATTCTGTTCCTGGATTGAGTTTACCGGACCACGTGGAAACCTGGTGCGTAAGTGCCTGATTTTGCTAAAGAAAAATCCTGTGAATGAAATTTTTCTTGACTTTATTTTAGTTTAAACTAAAATACAACCATGCCACCTGAACTGGCCGCGCTCGCCGCCCTCGCCTCGCCGCGCCGCTGCGAAATTCTGCGGCTGGTATGGAATGAGGAGCGGAGCGCAGGCGATATCCATCGCGCCATGCCGGCAATCACTTTCGGGGCGGTCTCGCTGCAGCTGCGTGCGCTTAGCGAGGCGGGTCTTGTTGAGGTGCGGGGCGAGCGTCAGTTTCGGTATTACCGGGCGCGGAAAGAAGCACTTGGTCCCGTAGGACAGTATCTGGAAAGTATGTGGGACGACTCGCTTCACCGACTGAAGGTGGCGGCGGAACTGGAAGAACACCGACGAGGTCCGCGACCCGGCAGTGTCAGAAAGCCCGGCAGTGTCACAAACAAAGTTATTAACGGAGAAAGCAATGTCTGAACTTACGCAACTACTCGAGCGCAGCCTGATTATTGAAGCCGCCCCAGCCACTGTTTTCCGGTTCTTCACCGACAGCGCTCGCTGGGCGGCGTGGTGGGGCGCCGGATCCACAATCGATGCGCGGCCCGGCGGCCGCATGCTGATTCGTTATCCCAACGGCATACAGGTTTCGGGCGAAGTGCTTGAGGTCGTTGAGCCTGAGCGCATTATGTTTACCTATGGCTATGAGAGCGGGCAGCCGATTCCGCCGGGCGCTTCGAAGGTCACCATTTCGCTGGAGGCTGTGGAAAGCGGCACCCGGCTGCAATTGACACATGCCTTTGCGGAAGCGGGTGTGCGCGATCAACACGTGCCGGGCTGGCGCTTCCAGTTCTCTGTATTTGCGAACCTGGTGGCGAATGAGATCAATGCCGACGCGGACGATCTGGTGGATTCCTGGTTCGCGGCGTGGGCAATGGCCGATGGCGCGGAGCGGCTGCGGTCACTGGAGGCGATTGCCGCATCCGAAGTTCGCTTTCGCGACCGTTACGCCCGGATCGATGGACGGAACGAGTTAAGCGACCACATTGGCGCCGCGCTGCGATTCATGCCGGGTATGCGACCGGAGCGCGAAGGCGCAGTGCGGCACTGTCAACATACTGTGTTGGCCGACTGGATTGTGCGCGGACCCGATGGCGCCGAGCGTATGCGCGGCATTAACGTCTTTGTGCTAAACGCGCAGGGACGGATCGCTTCCGTCACCGGGTTTTGGAACCAGTAACTTACTTCGGAGTCGTCACCAGGCCTGCGCCGCCCCGTCCGACGGTTACCGGCGCGGGGTTCAGGAAGGCCGGATCCATGGCGGCGATGTCCACGCGGTAGCTGACCGATTCGGCCGTAGGGAAATTCGTCGGAACCTTCTGCGTAACCTTTCCGGTGGCGGCCCATTCGGTTCCACGCTGCAGGGTTGTGATGAAGCCCAGGCAGCTCATGGCGGATACGTCGTGCCCGAGTGTCGTGTGGAAGACTCGGCCTTTGCCGAAGGAGAGAACCATCAGCATTGGTTCTTCGCGGTTGGTGCCGGCGCCCGGCAACGGATCGGAGTGCGCCGTGGCGAGTACAGTCATGTTTTCGCCCGGTCCGCGGAGGGAGTTGTAGAGTTCATCCCCCTGATGCATCCAGATGGGCGGCAACCCTTTCGTGATCGGATGCTCCGTATCGCGGACCGTGATCTGGAATGGGAGGCGGGCGGCATGCGAGCCCGCGGGACCAGGAGTGGTGTCCGAGACGAGTTTGCCGTCGCGGTAATACCAGAAGGGGCCGGACTTCTCGGTGCGATTGCCCCATCCGCCGATTCCGATCATCTGGTTGTATGCGGTCCACGTGGGGAATGAGTTGTCGGCGGAGTGAACGGATACGAGTCCGCCCCCGTCGCGGACGAACTTCTCGAAGGCGGCAATTGTTTCGGCCGGCCATTCGAGATTGTTGCCGTCGTTGTTATAGTTCATCACCACAACCTGGTACCTGCTGAAGTCGGGTTTGAATGCGCTCAGATCGGCGCCGCGTGCCGGTGAGGAGAGAATGTCGGTCTGGAAGACGCCGGCTTCGTCCAGAACTTTCTTTAATACCGGCGTGGTGAGCTGCCAGCGATGGTTACTCTGTCCATCGATAATAAGGACGCGGATGGCGGCCGAGGCCTGACCAATTGACAGCAGTGCGACGGCGAAAATCAGCAATAGCTTCTTCATTGGCGCTTAGTATATCGGGTTCCGCCAGCAGCCGTGTTCCTGCGCGTGCTGGCGAAGCGCGCCGTAAGCACGCTCTTTTTCACCTACCAGATTTTCGAGCTCCCTGTCATATCGAATGAGCGTTGCAAAGTCTGCGTTACGAAGGGCTTCGATCTGAGCTTTGTTGGTTTCGATGATCCGCTCCAGAATATCGGCGGCGGTATCCGCAAGCTCCCGGCGAATCGGACATAATGGCATGTATTTGTGCCAGCAATCCTGTCACCTCCTGAGCTCGTTAAGCAGCCAGGCTCTGGCCAGGCGCCAGTCCCGCAGTATTGTGTCTTCGGACACTTTCACTACCGCTGCTGTTTCGGCAACACTCAGACCTCCGAAGAAGCGCAGCTCGATGACCTGAGCTTTGCGCGGGTCTATCTTCTTCAGCTCGTCCAGTGCTTCATCAAGAGCGATCAGCTCGTTTGACCGCTCCAGGCTCGGTTCGGGAAGATTGTCGAGCGCGATTTTCGCGTTCGGGCCGCCTCGCTTCGCGGCTATGCGCCTGCGTGCGCGGTCCAGCAGGATGCGCCGCATCATCTGCGCCGCGATGGCGAAGAAATGGGCTTTGTGGTCCCAGTCAACGTTATCGACATCGACCATCTTTACCCAGGCTTCATGCACAAGCGCGGTGGCTTCGATGGTGCGGCCCGGGCGCTCGTTCTGCATGGCGTAGCCCGCGATGCGGCGCAGTTCACGGTAGACGCGCGGTGTCAGGGCGTTCAGCGCCTGTTCGTCCCCCCTGGCCCAGGCTCGCAGGAGCACAGTGGTTTCGCTGATGTTCGTGGAGGTGTCCAGGTTCACGATTTTAGCCTGCCTTGAAAATATTTTTCTTTGAGGTTCAGGTTGTCACCCTTCTTTTGCGCCTGAAGGCCGAAAGCGAGGTGCGACGTGAATCTTCGGTCGGTTTTGTTCTTTTTGGGGGCGGCAGTCCCTGCTTTGGCGGCGCCGAATGCGCTGCGTGTAGAACATGGGTATCCGTTTATGGACGTGATGGTGAATGGCGCGGGGCCTTTCCGGATGTTGATCGATACCGGCGCCGATTCGTGCATGCTGACGCCGAAGGCAGCCGCGGCAGCCGGGGTCGCGTTTGATGGTCGTGTTTCCGTAGCTTCGGTTACCGGCGATCGTCTGGAGCGAGTATCGTCCCACAATGAGGTTCGGGTTGGTGACCGTGCCCGGAGCGGTGTTGAGTTCGCAGTCTCTTCGCTCGACGGGCTTCGGCAGGTTGACACACGAGTGGACGGCGTTATCGGGCAAAGTTTTCTGCGGCAGGCTCCTTATTTGATTGACTACCGCGCCAGGATGCTGTGGCTCGACGATGAGGCTGTGGCTCGCGGGTCGCAGCTGGAATCGGTCATTGAGAGTGCGGCGGATTCTCGCGAGACGGTTGTGCCGGTTGCCATCGGAGGACAGACCCGGCGCCTGATGCTGGATAGCGGCGCGAGTGATTTGATCCTCGAATGCGACAATGGGTGCCCTAAGCTGATGAGCGTTGAGAGTGTCAGTGTCCGCACCAATCAGGGCGCCGGTCAGGCGCAGCGTGGTGTGCTGCCCGCGATGGAGATTGGCGGCGCTCGATGGACGAGCCGTCCCGCGGCTCTGCTGGCGCGCGCTACCAGCGAGCGCGACGGGCTGCTGCCGGCTTCGCTATTCGCGGCGGTATATGTGGATGCTCCGCATCATCTGGTGCGCTTCCACGGAATGGGTTCGAAGTGACGGTTGAGCTCTGGCGCAGGATCGAGAGCATCTACACGAACGCGGTGGAACTGCCCGCTTCGGAGCGCGCGGCGTATCTCTCGGACGCCTGCGGGAGCGATGCGTCGCTGCGCGTCGAGATTGAGGCGCTGCTGGACGCGGATGCCGGCGCCGGACAGGCTTTGATCGACCGGCCGGCATGGGAGATCGATCTGCCTCGGACTGTTGAGGTTGTTTCGGGGATGCGGCTTGGCCCTTATGAAGTGATTGCGCCAATCGGCGCGGGCGGCATGGGGCAGGTGTTTCGCGCTCGCGATACACGGCTGCAGAGAGTGGTGGCGATCAAGGTTGCGCGGGCCCGGTTCAGCGATCGGTTTGAGCGCGAAGCGCGTGCGATTGCGGCTTTGAATCATCCCAATATTTGTACGCTGCACGATGTGGGACCGGATTACCTGGTGATGGAGCATGTGGAAGGCTCACAGCTGAAGGGTCCGCTGCCGGTTGCTAAGGCTATCGTTCTCGGATGTCAGATTCTGGATGCCCTGGATGCGGCGCATAAGCGCGGAATCGTGCATCGCGATCTGAAGCCCGCTAACATTCTGGTGACGAAGAGCGGCGTTAAGGTGCTGGACTTCGGGCTGGCAACGCAGTCCGGCGACGCCGTAACACGGGTCGGGACGATCGCCGGAACGCCGTCATACATGGCTCCCGAACAGATGGAAGGGCGCGAGGTGGATGCGCGCGCCGATATTTATGCGTTCGGGTGCGTGATGTTCGAGATGCTTACCGGGAAGCGGGCGGCTGAAGGGGCCGATGCCCTCGCTTCGGTTCCTCCAGGTATTGCACGCCTGATTCGGAAATGTCTCGAAAGGGATCCCGATCTGCGCTGGGAATCGGCGCGCGATCTGAAGACGGAACTAATGTGGTCCGTGGAGGGCAACGCCGGCGCCGCTCCTGTATCGAAGCGCTGGATTGCCGCCACGGCTTTCTGCGCTGTCGCGGGCACGGTGCTTGCCTTCGTTCACTTCCGCGAGCAGCTGGCTGCGCCGCCGAGTCCGCTGCGATTCGAGGTTACACCGTCGGCCGGGATGAAGATGCAGACCACGGCGCTGCCGGTGCTGTCGCCCGACGGTCATCGGATTGCGTTTGGCGCCAGCACTCCTGAGGGCGGCCGAATCGTCGTACAGGATCTCAACACCGGCGTCCCGCGTGTCTACCGGGATGCGGTGGTGGGCGATAACGTGCCGCCGCCATTCTGGTCGCCGGATGGACGGTACATTGCATTTTCCGCACTCACGAAGCTGGGGCGCCTGGATACCGAGACGGGCGAGGTGAGTCCGGTATGCAATAAGCCGGGTCCGATTATTGGCGGATCCTGGAACTCTGACGGAGTCCTGATATTCGGTGCAACTGCCAGCGCGGTGTGGAAGGTACCAGCATCCGGAGGGACGGAGGTTCATCTGACGACGCTCGATTCCAGCCGCAATGAAGTGGCGCATCAGCTTCCCCAGTTTCTGCCGGATGGACGGCACTTTCTGTATCTGGGGGTTTCGACGCGGCGGGAGCTATCGGGAATTTATGAGAGTTCGCTCGATAGCCCGGGGACGCGGAAGCTCGTGCTGGCAACACCTTATTCGGGGACGTTCGTGCCGGGAGAGGCCGGCGAGCCGGGTCGGCTGTTCTGGTATCGCGACGGTAGCGTGCTGGCGCAGGCCTTTGATCCGGTCTCGATGGAGTTGCAGGGAAAGCCGGCGCAGGTGATCGGATCGGTGGGGACGACCTACAATACTTCTCTGTTCGCCGTATCCCGCGATGTGCTGGTCTATCGGCGAAGCGGAATTCACGGAGGATCGCAGTTCGCCCGGCTTGATCCAAAGACCGGCGCGGTGGCGCCCCTCGGTGAGCCGGAACTGATTGGGAATGGAAGCGTTTCGCCGGATGAGACGCGGATTGCGTATACGGTGCAGAACGGGCCGGCTCGCGAACTGCGCATTCTGGATATCGCGCGGGGAACGAGCGTGGCGCTGCCGGGCGGTGCGGAAACGCAGGATGCGCAGTGGCCGGTCTGGTCCCCGGACAGCAGAGAGATTATCTACACAGCGGGACAGGGCGGACGGTTTCGGATTCTGCGGCGCCTCGCGGACGGGAGCGGGACGGAACAGACGGTTTTCGCGGCTGGTTATCATTTGCGGCCGGTGCAGTGGTCGGCGGATGGCCGCTATTTGCTGGTGGATTTTCTGGATACCGAGGAATTCACGGGCGAGGGAATTCTGCCGCTGGCGGCGGGGGCTGCGCCGTTCCGCATTTCGCGGGGGGCGAATACGGACGAGGGATGCGGGGCGTTTTCTCCGGACGGGAAGTATCTGGCGTACTGCTCGCAGGAAGAGGGGCACAGCGAAGTATATGTGAAGCCGTTCATTCCCAATGAAGGCATTCAGACGGCGCCGCGATGGCTGATATCGGATCATGGCGGGCGGCGCCCGATGTGGAGCCGGGATAGCAGGCGGCTTTACTACCGCGGAGATAATGTTCCGGCGGTGTTTGCGGTGGATATCGGCGATGCGAATGGATTTCGGGCGGGCGTTCCGATGAAGATGTACGATTTGCCGGCGCGGCTCCTGGGGATCGCGACGCCGGTAACGGGGCGAGGGGATGCGATCGTGCGGGTTGGGGTGGAGCAGGGAGTTGGAGAAGCTTTTAGTGTCGTGGTGAACTGGCGGGGGCTGATGGCGAAGCGGTAACTCACCGGGCGGGCCGCAAGAGACGACGAAGGCGATCTCGCCAGGAATAGCGCAGGATCGGGCGTTTGTTGATCCCCTGGAGTTGCCAGTCGTCGGGGCCGGAACCCGATTCGCGGAGCTTGCGGAAGAAGGCCGTCCGGATTTTTACCTCTTCGAGAAGCAGCGATGGCTCCTTCGTCATGAAACGAAACAACTGGTGGACGGCCGGTATCTGAATGTCGTCCAGTACGATCCATCCGCCGGGTCTTACGTGGGGGAAGAGGTAGACGAATTCCAGTTGCGGGAGCGGGTAGGCGTGCGGGCCATCGAGCAGCACAATGTCGAGCTGATCTTCGAAATGCTGCTTTTCGAAATAGTGGAGTGGAAGGGTTCGCCTGGTCTCGCCTTCCACGAAAATCACCGTCTCGCGCCGGAGGTCAGGGTGTTCGCGCAGCCGGGTAATCGTCTGGTTTTCGCCCTCAATTGCAAATGTCGTGTGTCGCTGGCTGAGGCGAGAAAGAAGAATTGTGCTGCCACCGCACCCGGTTTCGGCCGAGTTTCGGAATGGCCCCCGGGACGCAATCGCCTCCAGCGCCGGAGCGGCCATGGCGTCCCACGGATGAAACCGGACCGCACGGGCGATCAGGCCCGAGTGCTGACATTCTGACATAGGCTTTTCAGATACTCAGCATAAGCTGACGACGTAAGGGGACTGGTTTCTTTCCCTCATCTTGCGCGTTCTTCGCCCTGACACGCTATTCCTCCCGGCCCTCCACCAGCCGGCAATGCGAACGCAAAACCGGGTCGTACTCTCCAGGCCGCGCATACTCCTCCGCCGGTCCGTCCACATTCACCGGACGACGCCGGACGCGCGTCCTCTCGTCCCTCAACGTCGCCTCCAGCCGCTTCGCAAGCCCTTCCCAATCCTCATCTCTCAATTCCAGGTAATGCCTGCGTTCCGATCTCACCTGCCAGCCTCCTTCCCTTCCCGCGCCAGCACGCCAGCGCCAGTGCGATCGCCAGATCGTCGTGCTCCCCGGGGCCTTCGCGCGTCCGCACGCGCCCGCTTCGTCCCTCCGCCCGCTTCATCGCAGCCAGTTCCTTCACCAGCCGCCCCGTATCCTTCACAACGGCGATCTTCAGCCTTCCCTGCTCCAGCAGCACCTGAAGCTCGCCGATCAGATCCTGTTTCGGAACCTGCCATCGCCCACCCGCGCCGGAGGCCCGGCCTCCCCCCGTGATCGTCACTGCCGTCAGTTCGCAACCCAGCCGCGCGTTCCGCAGCATGTCTACCACGGCCGCGCCAACGCCTGTCGCATCCACTACGAGCACGGCGCGATCGAGAGCCTGCACCTGCCGCATCACATCCTTCACCCGCTCCACCACCGCCGGATACGGCATTCCCAGCGGCATTCTCTCCACATACCGCGTCACCATGCCCTCAAACACACTCGATTGAAACGCCCGCTGTCGTTCCACTCGTTCCACCACCGCCAGCGCCGAATGATCCCGCGCCTGCCCCAGATCGAGTCCCACGTAATACATGCCCGTCACCACTCGCCGCGCGGACGAATCCGCAGCGGCTCCGCCGTCTCATCCACTGCCGCCTCCACCAGCTCGCGCGCAAACACATCCGCGTCGTGCCGCGTGAATTCGCAGAGATACTCCTGCGCGAACGTAGCCTCATCCATCTCGCGCCGCTCCCCTTCGAGGAAGCGCGCGCTGATGCGCTGGCACTCGGTGGCCGGAACGCTCACCCGCATCCACTCGTCGCTGCCATCCACCCACGTGTCGTGGAAGAAGCCGCGCTGCCCGCACGGCGTGCTCATCATCCAGAGATCGCCCTCGCCCACGGCCAGCATGGGACGCAGCGCCAGATACATCTCATCGGGCACTCGCGCCGCTTCATCGATCACGATCAGAGACACGGCCGAGAATCCGCGGACGGTAGCCTCCCGGCCTGGCAATCCGACAATGCGGGAGCCGTTCGGGAGCAGCAGCGAAGCCGCATTATCGCCATCTCCGCGGACGCGCAGTCCGAGTTCCCGCACCACGTCCGCGGCCTTCCGCAGAAACTCCGTGCTCTGCCGTTCGCTGGGAGATGCCACCAACACCAGCGCACCGGGACGCGTATAAGCGCGGTGGACGGCCTTGACGGCGGTAACCGTCGACTTGCCCCACTGCCGCGCGCAGTTCAGAATCCCGCGCCGCGCGCCGGAGAGCAGCACTTCGCGCTGCTGGGGGTCGGGCGCAAACTTGACGGTGCGCGCGAATTCGACCGCGTCGGGAATGGTCCGCGGGCTCGGCGAGCGCCGCGGCCCGCTTTGCCGGAGAAACATGTCCACACCACCGGAGTACCACAGGAGGAAGGCAGCAAAATCGGCCACGACATCCGGCATTCTGGACTAACTGGTTGAGGGTGAATCACTTACACCGGATAAAAGTATCCCGAAATTGTCGTGAACGGTTACCGCAGAAGTTCCAGCCGCAGGGGTGGGGTATGGACCCGCGGACTTACGCCGTTGGTAATTGATAGCTTTCAGCCAGTCTTGGAACGCCTTGAGTCTATCCCTGTTAACGTCGGACCACGGCAATTCGACCGGAGTACAGCCGTCTCCCGGAACTCCTCGGCAGGCTCCTCGCCCCTATTTCAGTTCGATCTCAAAAACCTGAATCGAATAAGCCGGCAGCGTGTGCTGCAGGGTCTCGCCGTTAATCGACACCTTCGATGCAACAGGAACAATCCGCGCCGGATCTTTGATCGTATTCGTCGCCCACGGCGCCGCGCCCGAAAGCGTCTGCACGCCGGCGTTGTGCGTCCCCGTTCCCAGGCCGCTCAGGTTAATCGTCATCGGCTGTGGAACGGAAGATGCGTTGACTAGCTTCAGGCACGCCTTTGACTTCGCGGTTGCCGTAACAGAGTAGAAAACCTTCGCTCCGGCCGCGGAAATATTCGAAACCGGAATATGATCACCCAAACAGGCCCCGAACATGACCTGCGCATAGTACGATGGCGACCCGTAACTGCTCAGCGCGTCGTAGCCGATCAGATCGCTGCTCCACTGCATGCCGCCCGGATTCACATTCACCAGCAGCGGCGCATACGCGGACATGACGACCAGGTCGCTGTTTCTCTCAAGGCTGGTCAGGAACGCAGCGTCGCCAAGGGCCGCGCCCAGATTCGGCGTCGGCGTCCCCTCGCGCGTCGCCCACTCGCCCACGAAGATCTTCGGTCCCTTGCGGTCCATCGAATCGTAATGCGTCACCAGATCGAACATGCCCTGCTGGCGCTTGTAGTAGTGATCGTCGACTACATCGGGAGTCATCCCGTTCACCGGCATCGTGGCAATAATCTGCAGCGCCGGGTACTTCGCCTTGATCGCCTTGTAGAACTGCGCATAGCGCCCGTCATACGTCTTCGCCTTGTCGAAATTATCCTCATTGCCGACTTCCACATAGTGCAGCGTGAACGGCGCCGGATGCCCGTCTTTGGCGCGCACCGCTCCCCACTTCGTGTCCGTTCCACCGGTCACGTATTCGATTTCCTCGAGGGCGTCCTGAACATAAGTGTCCAGTTCCGGCCCGGGCTTCACTACCTCACCATTCAGCGAGTAACCGGCATAGACGGCAAGCAGAGGCTGCATTTTCAGGTCTTCGCACCATTCCAGGAATTCGAGAAGCCCCATGCCATCGGACGACGGATAGCTCCACGTTCCGGCGTGGGTGGGACGGTTGACCGTCGGCCCGATCATCTTCTTCCAGTCGAATCGCGAATCGATCCGGTTGCCTTCGAGATAGTTGCCTCCGGGAAAACGCAGGAACGAAGGATGCATGGCCGCAAGTTTCTCCATTAGATCCACGCGATTGCCGTTGACGCGGTTGTGATAGGTCGGCGGAAAAACCGAAACAAGTTGAAGCCACAGTGTGGCCGGCCTGTCCGCCGTGATTTCCAGATGGTTTTCCGGCGAAACCGCTACCGCTCCGGACTGCATTTTGAACTTATATTCCTGCCACGCGCTCCCGTTCACGGTCACCGAGGCCCGCGCCACAACCTTGCCCGACTGATCCGCCACCAGCGCCACCTGCACGGGCAGCGCGCCCGGCTTATCGCTCCGGGCCCAGAACGACCCCGTGTACTCCGCATTGGGACGCACCGTCATGCCCCACCAGCCTTCATTGAGGATGCCCGCCGGGCTGTTGGCGTCGGCGCGGGTCACTTCGATCTTGGCGCTGTTGTTGATGGCGGTGGAAGGGCCGGTTGTGGCGTCGACGCCGATCTTTGCGGCGGAAGATCCTTTTTCCACGACGTACCAATCGAGAATGCCCGACCAGTCCGACCGGAACGTACGATTGCGAACCAGCTCCGCATAAAGGCCGCCGTCATAGGAGTAGTTGATCTCTTCCGTCATCAGTCCGTAGAGCGTGGGACTCGCGGCGGCTTTTTGATGATTGAGATCGATCGTCAACCGGGCTGGCGCCTGCGCGCGAAGCGATCCGGCAGCGACCGCGGCGAGCAACAATGTGCAAATTCGGGCGGAGCGGTAATTCATGATGTCTTTTCCCTCAGCATTGAAGTCTATACCGTTGGTACAAGCGGATCGATGTGATGCTCTCTGTCTCGATACGCGAGCCAGCCGCACTGGCTGGGGCATTTCAGTCCTCGCAGCCCGCCGCGCCGCATAGCGCCGCTCGGCACCGGGGAAGCGCGCGCTGGTGCGCGGACATTCGGTAGCGGGAACGCTCACCCGCATCCACCCATCGCCGCTATCTGCCCACGTTTCGTGGAACCACGTTTCGTGGAAGAAGCCGCGCTGCCCGCGTGGCGTGCTCACCATCCAGAGATCGGCCTCACCCACCGCCAGCACTAACGCGTTGGTTTTCCGTGGGCATCACCCGGTGATCCAACGGACTAAAATATCAGACATTGAATTCGACACTCACGAGCGCCGTTCCACAGTACATAGGTGCCGATCTTACGGACCGCTACTCCCGAACTTGCCGCGGAATAGATGTCTGTGGGCTCTCATTCGATGAGACTAATGGGCTCGCCGCCAAATTTTGGTTGTGGCAGTGGGACGCCGGGCCAGGGACACTCGATGTTACCGTGATTGCAAATGAACTGAACGCAACCAGGGTGGCGATGTTCGATGGTCCGCAGGGTCTCGCTGCGCGCGGTCAAAATCTCCGCGCCTGCGAGCGGCAATCTGCCGCAGTCGGCAAAACCGGAGACACTCGGCCATCATTGACCAGGCCATTTGCCGGTTTCATCCACTCGTCATTGGATGTTTTCGCTGCGTTGAGAGAGAAAGGCGTCGAAATCGGTCCCGATCAGTGTTTGGGCGGGGTGTCCGAAGTCTATCCCGGACACATCTGGATGATCTTGTCGGGCCGAAGCGCTCTGCCACGTAAATCTACGAGCCGGGTCGCGTCGCACGCAGGAAAATTCTCGAAGGACTTGGGGTTTCAGGCCTTCCCCCGCTACCCACCCACGACCAGAATGACGCCTGTGTCGCGGCTTTGTTGGCGGCTACTGCGGATGGCAGGGTTCCGGGCTTTCGCGCCGCTGCGATAGGTGCTCCGCTGTCCATCGATTCCGATGGCACCCTTCGGGAGGGATTCATGATTATTCCCGAAGTAACGCCCGGAACGCGATCTTTGATTGACGAACTTCTCCGCAAGGCATCTACGATTGACGTCTTCGCGGCTGCCCCCCCAAAAACAGCCCGTTGCGGCCATCGGTGGCGCAAGTGACCGGGCAAATGCGCTCCTCAATCGTTTTGTCCTTCTGGCCATTGAGGGTAGTCCTGAAGTGTGCACCTACTCGTGGGCGTATCGGCATCTCTTTAACGCTTCGTATCACAGGTGGTCCCAGGCATTCGTCAACCAGGTCGTGACGCTGGCTCAAAGAACGCCGCCGCTCGCACTGCCGGGTTTGGGGATGGTTCGCCTTGACAGCTTCGTGGTTGCAAAAACTGACGAACGGCCGAGCAGTGGCCACTGGCAATCCGCTCGATACGATAGGGAGGACTGGGAGAGGGTCCTGGGGGCAGCCGTTGTGCTTGACTAACAATCTGCGGCCCCGGATTGCCGACCGTGAACCGGCACTGCTGACAAGCGAGCCGTAACGTGAGTTGTGATGGATTCAGGCAGGCGCGTTTAGACGGAGTAATCGACTGTTCAGAACCTTCCCAATTGTCTGCGCCGATGTATGCCTAGTTCAGAATGCTGCGCGGCGTACCCACCGGGATCTCCTGCTCCCGCGAAAGGCTAACGACTTAAGCCGCCCCAACCTCTACCTCAATATGCTGAACGACCGGTGGGCTTGTAGCAACGGGAGGTTCGAAATACAATTCGAGGGCTTCCCGAAGGTTGTCGAGCGCTTCACTCTCGCTACGTCCCTGGCTGGCGACATCAACATCAAGGCACTGCGACACGAACCACTCACCTTCCCGCGAAACGGTCGCTGAAAATCGGCGCTTCCTATCGATGATTCTGGCACAAGCCACCGGTCGGGACTCGGCCGAATTCCGGAACCAGGGTTTTCTTGGGAATAATCCGTTGAGTTGTCAGATCGCCGTTCGGGAGCAGCAGAGAAGCCGCATTATCGCCATCTCCGCGTACACGCAGTCCGAGCCGCCGCACCGCGCCCGCGGCCGTACGCAGAAACTCCGCGCGCTGTCACTCGCAGGGAGACGCGACCAGCACCAGCGCGCCGGGCCGCCTATCAGCGCGATGGACCGCCTTAGCGGCGGTAACCATCGACTTACCCCACTGCCGCGAGCAGTTCAGAATCCCGCGCCGCGTGTCGAAGAGCAGCACTTCGCGCTGCTGCGGGTCGGGCGCAAACTTGACGGTGCGCGCGAATTCGACCGCGTCGGGAATGGTGCGCGGGATCAGCGAGCGCCGCGGCCCGCTTTGCCGAAGAAACATGTCCACACCACCGAGGTACCACAGGACGAAGTCGGTAAAGCCACGACGAAACCCGGCATCCCGGGCTAACTGATTGATGCAGGATCACTTCTGCCGGACAGAAGAATCTCAAAATCGCCGTGAACGGAAGCGGCAGAAGTTCCAGCCGCAGGGCGCGGGCCAGCCTGGTTTCCCCCTGAGATGGGTCGGATGGCGAAGGTCACCTGGATAGCGTACCGACACCTGTCAGTTCGAAAGGGTCCCGAAAATCCGCGGCTTAAATACGGCTTAGCTCGTTCACGCGAAGGAAGCGATGAATCATTTCCTCGTCATTGTCCACACGAAGCGGTTGGGTCCCGGGCGCATCGCGTAAAAATATCATAAATATTGACAGATTTCCCTCTTAACTCTCTTGCAGCATTCAGGCACAATGCTAATTATCAAAAAGATTCCAAAATATGGCTTGATATTAACGAACCTTTTCTGTAGTATCGATCAGAGACAAAACATCAGATGCCAAATATACGCCGTATCGCGATTCAGGTCGCGTTGACGGCGGCCTGGGCTTTGCCCTGGGTACTACCAGGGCACGCGGACGCTGACATTTAATTATTCAATGAACAACAACGAAAGCGCTTCAGCGGCAGTGACTTTTAACGTGCTGGGACCGACAAATCCGCTTATTGCGCCAACTACCGGAAGCGCGGAGGCGCTGCTTGATAGTTCGCCGAACCCTCAACCAAGGATGCTGTTTCTGGGAGTCAGTACGGCCTTTGGGCCCAATGTTGGCATTCAAATGATTGGATCTGCCGTATTCCCGCACGGGATTTCGGGATCATTCTCATGGGTTCAATTGCTGGTCAGTGACAACTTCCGCGTACTCGCGCCGAACGGCAGCGTGCACGCGTGTACCGCTCTAACTGGGTCCCTCGTCCTCGAAAACGTCTACCCCTATGGCGTCCATCCAGGCGCTACGAATAAGGGTAATCTGTTCACAACGAATAAGCAGGATGACCCTGCCCTCAGAATCCGTATCCCATAAGTAGTTATAAACCCGCCGTCGTCGCCGGGGCTGTGGGAAAGTTGGAAAACGTTTTTTGTTTTTCAACT
>JBEHXG010000015.1:0-94886 GCA_048498815.1 Acidobacteriota bacterium
TCTTCGTCGGCACCGCCAGAATCTTCTGGTCGCCTTCCTCGGCGTCCACCATGTTCAGCACGCCCACGGGCCGAACCTCAATCAGCACGCCCGGATAACGCGGCTGCTGCACCAGAACCAGGCAATCGAGCGGGTCGTTATCTTCCGCAAGAGTGCCGGGAATGAACCCATAATCGCCGGGGTAGCGCCGATCAGCGATTCTGCAAGATTGCGGGAAGCTATCACTGACGCGGTGCAGGCGAACATTTCGCTCTGGCCGTTCGCATACCGCCAGATGTTCCTGCTGTGAGCGGGCAGTAGGGCAGAATGAGTGGAGGGGAGTGCTCCACTCTTGAAAAAATCCGCCGCGCTACTTCTCACTCTTTCCATGAGTCTCTTTCCAATCGCTGACACTCTGTCAGCCGCCGACGCTTCGCTTTCCGAACTGCAGAAGATGGTGGCGAAGTTTGCTCCGGTCGATCTTCGCGTGGATACGTCCTCGCTTTCTGCCGGCGATAAGCAGGCGCTCGCGAAGCTGATTCAGGCTTCGCGGATTCTGGACCATATTTTTCTGCAGCAGATGTGGGCCGGGAATCCGGCTTTGTATCAGAAGCTAAAGGCGGATACGACTCCGCTCGGGAAAGCGCGTCTGGAGGTGTTCTGGTTGTACAAGGGTCCGTTCTCCGATCTGGACGATCATAAGGCTTTCCTTGCGGGCGTGCCGGCACGGAAGCCTCTGGGGGCCGGTTTTTATCCTGAGGATTTCAATAAGCTGCAGTTTGAGAAGTGGGTAGCGGGGTCGTCGCCGGAGGCTCGCGCCGAGGCGGAAGGGTTTTTTACCGTGATTCGGCGCGGGTCGGGCGGGACGCTGAAGGCGGTGAAGTATTCGGAGGTTTATCGCAAAGATCTGGCGGAGTGCGCGCGGTTGTTCCGCGAAGCCGCTACGCTAACCGGGAACTTGTCGCTAAAGACTTTTCTTCAGGCTCGGGCGATGGCTTTTCTGAACAACGACTATTACGGCAGCGATGTGGCGTGGATGGATCTGGATGCGCCGATCGATATTACATTTGGTCCGTATGAGACTTACAACGATGAGATTTATGGGTACAAGGCTGCGTTTGAGTCGTATGTGAATATTCGCGACGATGCGGAGACCGCGAAGCTGAAGTTCTTTGGCGATCACATGCAGGAGGTGGAGAATAATCTGCCGATCGATGCGAAGTATCGGAATCCGAAGCTGGGCGCGCTTTCTCCGATCCGCGTGGTGAATGAAGTGATTGCGTCGGGGGATGGCGATCACGGCGTGAAGACTGCCGCTTACAATCTGCCGAACGATGAGCGGGTGGTGCATGAGAAGGGCAGTAAGAAAGTCATGCTGCGCAATGTGCAGGAGGCAAAATTTGAAGCCACCCTGAAGCCGATTGCGAAGCTCGTGCTGCCGTCGGCGTCGCAGTCTTCGCTGAAGTTCGATTCGTTTTTCACGCATATTCTGGCGCATGAGATGAGCCACGGGATCGGTCCGCACCAGATTACGGTGAACGGGAAGGCGACGACTCCCCGGCAGGAACTGAAGGATATCTACAGCGCGGTTGAAGAAGCTAAGGCAGATGTGCTGGGTTTGTTCATGCTGCAGTTCCTGATCGATAAGGGCTATCTGAAGCATGATGAGACGGCGCTGTATACGACGTTTCTGGCATCGTCATTCCGAACGCTGCGGTTTGGATTGCTGGAGGCGCATGGCAAAGGTATGGCGCTGCAGTTCAACTATCTCATCGACAAAGGCGCGTTTGTTTATCGGGATGGAACGTGGTCGGTCGATTTCACGAAGGTGAAGGGCGCGGTCCGCGATCTGGCTCATGATCTGCTCACGCTGGAGGCTACGGGCGACTATGCCGGCGCGAAGGCGATGCTGGATAAGCTGGCGGTGCTGCGTCCGGATACGGCGGCTTCGATTGCCAAAATGGCGGACTTGCCAGTGGATATTCGGGCGAAGTTTGTTACGGCTGACGTGCTGGCTCCGGAGACTTCGCATTGAGTTCGCGACGGATTGTGGTTGGGATTACGGGCGCTACCGGCTCGATATTCGGCGTACGGTTGCTTGAGGCGATGCGCGAAGCGGGGATTGAATCGCACCTCATCATGAGCAAGTGGGGCGCGCGCACCATGGTGCATGAGACCGGGCGCTCGATTGAGTCTGTGAACGCGCTGGCGGCGCATTCGTATAACCCGAACGATCAGGGAGCTGCGATTTCGAGCGGGTCGTTTTTGACGGATGGGATGGTGATTGCGCCGTGCAGCATGCGAACGCTGGCGGCGATCGCGTCAGGGCAGGGTGAGCATCTGGTGCATCGGGCGGCGGACGTGATTCTGAAAGAACGGCGGAAGCTGGTGCTGGTGGTGCGGGAGTCGCCGCTTAGCGAGATTCATCTGGAGAATATGCTGAAGCTGGCACGGATGGGAGTTACGATTTTGCCGCCGATGCCGGGGTTTTATAACCATCCTCAATCCCTTGGTGCGATGGTCGATCACATTGTGATGCGGATTCTGGATCAGTTTGGGCTCCACACGGATCTGGCTTCGCGGTGGGATGGGCGGATGACGGCGGAACGGGTGGAGTAGCACCGATTAAGCTGCCCATACTACACAGAGCTACCGAGTCAATTTTATGGCCTTTCCGAAGCTGTTGGCGTCCTGGATCGCAGCCGTCCTCGGCGCCTACGAAGCATTTCTTTTCGGTGCTGGTTCATCGTGAACCAGTGGTCGTCTGGTTTGTATCATCACTCGTAGCACCTGTGAGTTGGATTCTGGACGAACCGCGGGGGCGCTTTGCGATATTGTACGCAGCCATTACGTGGCAGGAATATGCACGAACGCTGCGATTTACGTTTTTCTGGTCCTTGGCGCCTTTCGCTTTTTCTGCGGGGCGACTCACGCCGTAAAGCATGACGGCAATGAATGATGAGTAAGTGATATCAGCGACTGAATAAGAGACTGGAGCAGGTTACGCCGGATTCTGCCTTCATGAGCTCAGTCATCTCGAGGGTGATGACTTTGTATCCTTCGGATCGCAGGATGGCAGCTGTCTTTGGGTAGGCATTCGGCATGATGAGGGTGCCGTTGGCGTTGAGGACGTTTGCGGCGTTGGGTTCGTTGGGGTGGACGTCGATCACGCGGTAGTTGTGGAGTGGGGTAGTGTCCAGCCAGTCCCGGTTCAGCAGGATGGTGTCTTCCGCGATGGAGCAGGCGGCGGATTTCAGGTGGAGGCAGTTTCTGAGTTCGATTGCTTTTACTTCGTAGCCGTAGGGTTTTAGTCCTTCGCCGAGCTGCTCGATTCCGGCTTTGTCTGTGCGTTCCGAGAGGCCTGCGTAGAGGGTCCGGCCTACCCGCATTACGTCTCCGCCTTCGAGCTTTGCGGGCGGCTGCATGTGGATCAGCTTGCGGTATAGCGCTAGTGCGGCTGCGAGGGTTTCGCGTTCTCCTCTTCTGCTTTCTACTCCCATGGTTGCGATTACGGCTACCTCGTCAAGCACGATCGCCGGGTCTTCCACGAACACCGCGTCGGGATGAGCGTGAAGCGCGGGCAGGGAAATGACGTCGATGCCGAGTTCGCGGAGCGCTTCTTCGTAGGCGTGGTGTTCGTCCCTGGCTTTTGCGAGATCAATCGGTTCGCGTTTGAGCCAGGTTAATTCGCAGTCGGCGAATGAATCGCTTAGTGCTCGCGTGATTGCGGTCAGCATTATTGGGTGCTGCGGCGGCGGGTTCCGGGAGTGCCGGTGAAAGTCAGGGTCACGTCCACAATTCTGGTTTGTTTATTGATGCCCGGCGTGGCGGTTACGGCGCCGAGGTTATCGAAGTAGCCATCCTTTTTCACCACCTGGGCGAAATGTTCCGGATAGCCGCCGGGGAATGGATCGCCGGGCTTGATGGCCCAGAGCTTACGCACGGCCGCTTCGCCGTCGAGCCCCAGACCGTTGACGTCGAGGCGCCCGAAGGTGTAGATCTCGCCAGGGAAGACGTCGAACCACGCGTCCACGATAAGCGCCTTGTCGTCGATGGAGCGATCGCTTGAGACGGCGGCATCAAGGTAGCCTTCGCCCCGGAGGATATCGCGGATCCTCGGCGCGGCCTGAGCGATGGAGTCATAGTTCACGAATTCAGAGTCCGGCAGGTTTGCCATGCGGATGATGCGGCGGGCGTCGCTCGCCATGGTTCCGCGGACGGAGAGTTTTCCGAGCTTGTATCGCGGGCCTTCCACAACGGTGACCTGTACATCCAGACCTTTCACCTTTTCGGCGGGATGGCCGGCGATGCCGGGGAAGGTCACGCGCATGTAGCCGAGCTTTTCGTACATGGGGCGAACGATCCGGTCGAGCAGGGCGCGGACAGCACTGTCGCTGAAGGTCTGGCCGATGCCTTCCTGCACCATGGCTACGTGGAGGTCCGTGGCAGAGATAGCCTTTGCTCCTTCGAATGTGAGGTCGGCGATTACGGGGAGTCCTTCGGCCGGCTGAAATTCGATGGCGTATTGATCGGGACCTGTGGGTATTACGGATGCCCGCACGCGAATTTCGGGATTGGGGAGGTCGCGCTGGATTGCAGCGCAGGCAGCGTCGAGGACTCGCTTCGTCGCCGGAAGCAGGCCCGTGAACAGCGGGTTTGCCAGTTTGACGATCTGCATCACGCGATCGAGTGAAATGGGCAGGGCTTCCACCCGAAGCGGAAAGAGCTGCTTTGTTTCTGCAACGGTAAACGTGATGCTGAAGCCAAGGTCCTGCTGGCGGTAGGAGTAGCTGACGGCGTCGAAGAAACCGGTATCCAGCAGGCGGTCGCGGGCGGCGTCGAACTGCGCCTGGCCGCCGCTTTCCTTTAGCTCTAGTCCTGTGGAAGCAACGATCACATTGGTCGCCAGAGTTTTATTCCCGACGATGGCAATTGCGGTGATCGGCGCTGCGGCCGGCGTGCGGAGGCGGGAGGCCGGTTGCGCCATCAGCAGCGCACTCGAGAGCAGAACGGCCAGGATCATGCGGCACAGCATCCATGTCCATTTTACCGTGGGTCAAGCGCACCAGCCATATAGAATAAAGATGCGTGACCTACGACCTTATTGTGATTGGAAGCGGTCCTGGCGGCTATTCTGCCGCGATTCGGGCCGGACAGTACGGCCTCAAGACGGCCATTATTGAGAAAGACGCGAAGCTGGGAGGCACTTGTCTGCACGTGGGTTGTATTCCTACCAAGGCGCTGCTGCATACGGCGGACATGTGGCACTTCGCTACGAATTCGGGCGAGGAAGGCATCACGATTGACAAGCCGACGCTCAATTTCCCCAAAGTGATTGAGCGGAAGAACGGCATTGTGCAGAAACATGCCAAAGGCATTGAGTTTCTGATGAAGAAGAACAAGGTCGAATGGATCAAGGGCTTCGGTTCGATTAAGGCTCCCGGCCAGGTTGAGGTCAAGACCGAAAAGGGCGTGGAAACGCTCACGACGAAGAACATCCTGGTCGCGACCGGGTCGGTGGCGCGCATGCTGCCGGGGCTGCAGCCGGATGCGGATTTCATCCTGACGAATATTGAGATTCTGAATCTGCAGGCGGTGCCGAAGTCGCTGATGGTGATCGGCGCGGGCGCGGTAGGCGTGGAGTTTGCGTCCATGTTCCGCCGGTTTGGTACCGAAGTGAGCGTGTTTGAAGCTCTGCCTCGGATTGTGCCGGTTGAGGACGAAGAGGTTTCGAAGGAACTGACGCGGGTTTTCAAAAAGCAGGGTATTCGCGTGGAGACCGGCGCGAAGTGCGACCAGGTACAGAAGTCGGATAAGGGCGTGAAGATGTCGGTCACGCTGGCGAATGGCAAGGTGGAAACGGTAGAGGCGGAGAAACTGCTGGTGGCAGTGGGCCGCGCTCCGAACACCGCCGGCATTGGTCTGGAGAAGACGAAAGTTCGCAGTGAGCGCGGGTTCATCTTTGTGAATGAGTATCAGCAGACCGATGAGCCGGGCATTTATGCGATTGGCGATGTGGTGGCGGGAACGCCTCAGCTGGCGCATGTGGCTACGGCGCAGGGTATGGTGGCTGTGGCGAAGATTGCGGGCAAGCCGGCCACTCCGATTCGTCGGAACCGGATTCCGGGTGCGACTTACACCGATCCCGGTATTGGCAGCGTCGGTCTGACGGAAGAGCAGGCCAGGGCTAAGGGTTACAAGGTGAAGGTGGGTAAGTTCCCCTTCATGGCGAACAGTAAGGCTACGATCCTGGGTTCGCACGATGGTTTCGTTAAGGTCGTCTCGGATGAGAAGTATGGCGAGATTCTGGGCGTTCACATCATCGGGCCGGAAGCGTTCGAGCTGATCTCGGAGGCGGTGACCGCGATGGAAGCGGAAGCTACGGTGGAGACGATGATGAACACAATCCACGCGCATCCGACGATTTACGAAGCTCTGGGCGAGGCCTTTAATAACGTATACGGCCTGGCAATCAACGCTTAATCACGCAGCACATGATCCGACGTTGTATTGTCCGCGACCTGGGGCGCATGGGTTATGCGCGGGCGCTTTCTTTGCAGGAAGAACTGGCGGAGGAGCGGAAGCGCGGGCAGGGAACGGATCATCTGCTGTTTGTGGAGCACGATCACGTGGTCACGATCGGGCGCAACGGGCGGGACACGAACATTCTGGCGTCTCCGGAATTGCTGCGGCGGAAGGGCGTTGAGGTGCATGACTCGGACCGCGGCGGCGACGTGACTTATCACGGGCCAGGGCAGGTTGTGGCTTATCCGATCATGGATCTGCGGGAGTGGAAGCGCGATGTAGGGGCGTTTGTACGCGCGATTGAACAGACGCTCATTGATACGCTGGAGGAGTTTGGGATTCGGGCGTTTCGGATACCGAAGCTTACCGGCGTTTGGGTCGGTGAGGCTGGTTTTGAGGCGAAGATTGCGGCGATCGGAGTGCATCTGAGCCGCTGGGTTTCGACGCATGGACTGGCGCTGAACGTGAGCACGGATTTGAGCTATTTCGGCTACATTGTGCCGTGCGGGCTGACGAAGCCTGTGACGTCAATGGAGCGATTGGGTGTGAAGGCCGACCCGGAGGATGTGAAGCGCGCGCTGGCGCAGCACTTCGGGCGGCTGTTCGATTTTGAGATGCGGGCGGAAACGCCGGAACTGACGGGAGCGATGAGATGACAGACGTTGTGATGCCGCAGATGGGCGAGAGTATTGTCGAGGGAACGCTGACGCGCTGGCTGAAGAAGGCCGGTGAGACGGTGGCGCTTGACGAACCGCTGTTCGAGATTTCCACCGATAAGGTGGATACCGAGATTCCGTCGCCCGCGGCGGGCGTGCTGAAGGAAGTGCTGGTGCAGGAAGGCCAGACGATTCAGGTGAACACCGTGGTGGCGCGGATCGATGGTGGTGGCGGCGCGGCTGCTCCGGTTGCCGCGGAGCCTGCAAAGACGGAGCCGGTTCCCGCCGCTCCGAAGGCGGAGCCTGATCCCAAGGTTGAGCCTGTGGCGGTTTCTACTCCGGCTGCTCCCGCGGCGTCCGCTCCTGCGCCTGCAACCGCTGCTGCGGCATCCACCGCGCCGAGTGGTCCGCTGTCGCCGCTGGTGCGGCGGATGGCTCGTGAGAATAATATCGACCTTTCGCGTGTTACCGGAACGGGCGCCGGCGGGCGCATTACGAAGGACGACGTGGAATCATTCCTGAAGGGCGCGGCTCCGGCTGCTGCCCCGGCGCCCCCCGCTGCTGCTGCGCCTGCTGCTCCTGCTCCGGCTCCGGTGGCCAAAGGCGCGGGACCAGTTGCTAAGGATCGGGTGGAACCGATGAGCATCATGAGGCAGAAGATTGCCGAGCACATGGTGATGAGCAAGCGCACTTCGGCGCATGTCACTACTGTTCATCGCGTGGATATGACGAAGGTCGCGAAAATGCGTGCGAAAAACAAGGATGCATTCGCGGCGCGGCATGGCATGTCGCTTACGTTCCTGCCGTTTGTGGCTCGCGCGACGGCGGAAGCGCTGGCTCAGTTCCCGATCTTCAATGCTTCAATCGACGGGACGAACGTCGTCTATCACAACGAGATCAATCTCGGGATTGCGGTGGCGCTGGATGGCGGGCTGATCGTGCCGGTGATTAAGGCCGCAGACGAGAAGAACGTTACGGGTCTGCAGCGGTCGATCGTCGATCTGGCAGGCCGTGCGCGGGCAAAGCAGCTGAAACCGGATGAGATTCAGGGTGGCACGTTCTCGATCACGAACTTCGGCAGCTTCGGCAGCGTGTTTGCTACGCCGGTGATCAATCAGCCCCAGGTGGCGATTCTGGGCGTCGGAACGATTGAGAAGGTTCCGGTGGTGATTGACGACGCGATTGCGATTCGGTCGCAGTGCTTCCTGGCGCTGACGTTCGACCACCGCCTGATCGATGGTGCGCTGGCGGATCAGTTCACGGCTAAGGTGAAGGCCGTACTGGAAAACTGGTCGGAAGACATTCTGTAAGCGAAACTAGTTCTCCGTCGGCTTTTCGGCATGGTCGATTACGACCGTGTCGAAGGGCGCGGTGGAGGGCTCGAGCCGCAGGCCGAGTTGATCCTTCAGTGCGGAGGCATATGATGGCAGGTCGGTGCGGTTGTCATCCTGCGACCATTCGAGCGAGAAATCGTAGTGGCCGTCGAGGCCCGTTTTTTCGATTACCGGGCGGCCGGCGTACAGGCCAATCTGCGCCTGGACTGCATGCTGGATCGTTTCGTTGACTGCGTCTATGTGGAGTCCTCCAGGTCCCGCCCCCTGGGTGCGGAGAGAGGTTTTGTCTCCGCTCGTTGGCTTCAGCTTCGGGCCGCCTTTGTCCACAACCAGATTGAATACGGGTACCTGCTTCTCCACGTGATGGATCTGGAGGTGGAACCGCTCGGCCAGGAGTGTTTGCAGCATGCGACGGAAGTCTTCGGTCGATGGTGTGGTTCCGGCCGGCGCTTTGGCTACCACCTGGTAGAGGTCTGAGATTGCCAACTGTCCGTGTGAGGCCCAGGCGGGTCCGCCGGAAAGCTGGAAGTCCTTGAGATTGTATGCATACTCGACGAGGGTGTTGAGGTCGCAGTGCTCACCGTGGAGGGTGTCGCCGGTCGCCATGACATAGACACCGCCGCTACCGGTCCATTTCTGCGGCTTCACCGAGGCTACTTCGAATGTTTGTGCGTTCGCGGCGAAACAGCAGGCGGCGAACAGCGCAATGTGGCGGACCCTCATATCGGCTGGATCCGAGAATATCACAAATCGGGACTATACTTAAAACATAGCGGTAGCAAAATGTTTTCCGTCGTCATTTCCGTACTTCTCGCTGCGATTCTGATTCTGCTGATTGTGCTGCTGGCGCGACCGAAGCCCGTGGATTCAAGCGGCGCTCTGCGGGACGATCTGGCTCGCGATGCGCGGGCTCTTCGCGAGGAGGTTGCTTCGGGGTTGCAACGGTATGCGATGCAGACCGATCAACGGGCGGAGTCCTTGCGGTCGGCTGTCTTGCAGCAACTTGACGGTCAGCGCGCGGAGCTTGATCGGCGGCTTACCGCGATTCAGCAGGATAATTCCGCGAGGCTCGAACAGATGCGGCTTACGGTGGATGAGAAGCTGCAGTCGACGCTTGAGACGCGGCTGGGTGAGTCGTTCCGTCTGGTGAGCGAACGCCTGGAACAGGTGCATAAGGGACTCGGCGAGATGCAGAATCTGGCATCCGGCGTGAGCGATCTGAAGCGTGTGTTGGGGAATGTTACGACTCGCGGGGCATGGGGTGAGGTGCAGCTGGAGAATCTGCTTAACCAGATGCTGGCGCCGGATCAGTTTGCACGGAACGTGTCGACTACGGGGACGGCGGAGCGTGTGGAGTTTGCGATTAAGCTGCCAGGGCAGGACTCCGGTCCGGTGTGGCTGCCGGTGGATGCGAAGTTTCCGGCGGAGACG
Source organism: Acidobacteriota bacterium (assembly GCA_048498815.1). Classification (GTDB taxonomy): domain Bacteria; phylum Acidobacteriota; class Terriglobia; order Bryobacterales; family Bryobacteraceae; genus BOG-234. The sequence goes on from JBEHXG010000015.1 coordinate 9,926, forward strand.
TATCAGCGGCTGGTGGCCGCTTCGGAGCGTGGAGACAGACCCGCAGTGGAACAGTTTAGCCGTGAGCTGGAGACGGTCGTTCGCGCGGCTGCTCGCACGTTCAGTACCAAGTATCTGGCGCCTCCGGCTACTACCGATTTCGGCATTCTGTTCCTTGCTACGGAAGGATTGTATGCAGAGGTGGTGCGGCGGCCTGGGCTTGCCGAGTCACTGCAGGAAACCTATCGCGTGGTCCTGGCCGGACCCGCGACGTTTGCCGCATTGCTGAACAGCCTCCAGATGGGCTTTCGCACGCTCGCGATCCAGCAGCGCTCCGGTGAGGTTTGGAACCTGCTGGGCGAAGTGAAGGCGCAGTTCGGCAAGTATTCCGATGTGCTGGACCAGATTCGCAAGCGACTGGATCAGGCGGTAAAGACGGTGGATGACGCGGCGGTGCGAACTCGCGTGATTGAAGGGAAACTGAAGCGGGTGGAATTGCCGGAGGATCGCGAGGCGGATAACGTGATCCGCCTCGCGAACGCCGGTTAACGCAGGTTTGCGTTGAAAAGATCTACGGAGCGCTGCCAGGCCAGCTTGGCTGCAGTTTCATCGTAGCGCGGCGTGGTGTCATTGTGGAAGCCGTGGTTGACGCCGTCGTAGGTATAGCCAGTAACCTTGACACCGGCTCCTTTCAGCGCGGTTTCGAATGCGGGCCAGCGGCTGGTAATGCCCGTATCGAGCGATGCGTAGTTTTCCAGCAGCACGGCTTTGATCTTCGCTACGTCTTCCGGGGCCATGGGCTGCGCAGCGGGATAGAAGGCAGCGCCGGCGTTGAGATCGGCTCCCAGTTTGACCGCGAGGTTGTTGACCATGCCTCCGCCAAAGCAGAAGCCGATGGTGCCGAGCTTACCGGTCGAGTCGGCGCGACTTTTCAGCCAGTGCGCAGCGGCGACGAAGTCTTCGAGCATCCTGGTTCTGTCAACGGTGCCGAACAGTTGCGCGCCCTTTTGCTCGTCACCGGGATAACCTCCAACGGAGGTGAGGCCATCCGGCGCGAAGGCGTTGAAATTGAGCACGGCCAGGCGGCGCACCACGTCTTCGATGTACGGGTTGAGTCCGCGATTTTCGTGACAGACCAGGATGCCGGGCAGTTTTCCGGTGGCGTTAGCCGGCCTTGCAAAGTACCCGTTGATGGTGCCGTTGCCCTGCGGCGACTGTACGGTTGCGCGTTCAGATTTGATGCGGGCATCGTCCTTCGGCACCTGCTCAGCCCATGCGAAGTTGGGTTCGAGACTTGCAAGCAGCCCCGCGGCGGTCAGGCCGCCGACGGCGAACTTGCGCGCGCCATCGAGGAAGCCGCGGCGGTCAATGTCGCCGTGTGCATAGAGGTGAAAAAGATCGAGCAGTTCCTGGGGAAAATCGCTGGCTTTTTTGCGCTGGCTGGTATCTGGTCCCATCGGGGGGTACGTCCTCTCTCCTGTTTTGTGACGCCCTCGCGTCACGTGTGATCTTGTGACCCGCTCGCGTCCCATACGACGGGGAGAATAACACAGGTCAGGCGGGCGCTTTGTTTTCGCGGTTCGATTTTCGTCTTGCGATGGCGATGGCCGCGAAAGCTGAGGCTGCGAGCGCGCCGGCTGCGATCCATCGAACGGGAACTTCGACCGGACCGCGCGGATCGCGGGCGACTCTCAGTTCCTGAGGCGTGCGGGCGCGATAGCGGATGAGTTCTTCACGCAGACTGGTCTCGCCCTGGGCCATGGCCCAGCGATGGTTGGCCTCGAATGCGGGCCGCATCACCGGCGTCAGGTATTTCAGCAAGGGCTTGGCTACGGTCAGACGCCAGTCGAAGGTTATGTTAACGTGGTCGCCATCCTGCACGAAAGTCCATTCGCCGCGACCGTTGAAATCACCGAAGGCTTCGGCCACGATCCGTTTAGGCCGGTCCACTTCTGTAGTACGGGCTTCCCAGCGCAGCGTGTACGGCAGCCATCCGCGTGTATGGAACTCGATTCGGCGCCCGACCGGCTGGGCTGTGGTGCCGATTTCACGCGCTCCCAGATAGACGGAGGGCCACCAGCGCGGGTAGTCGAGCGGCTCGCCGATGATGTCGAAGACCTCGTCAGCCTGCGCCTTCACGCGCCAGTTTGTGACGAAATGGTATGCGTCGTCCATTCGGTGCCGTAAGTTCTACAGTAACGCAGGCTGCGGCGATTGGCGAGGATTATCGTCTATGCTGGTGAGAGCGCGGCGGCTGCCAAGCGACAACTCAACATGGATTCCTTGCAATGAAACTCTGGGGCGGACGTTTCGAGACCGGGCCCTCCGAGGTGTTCGAACGGTTTTCCAACTCGCTGCACTTTGATCGCAGGCTGTTGCCTGCGGATGTGCGCGGGTCGCAGGCATTTGCGCGGTCTTTGGCGCGCGCGGGCGTGCTGACGGACGCCGAGTGCCAGACGATTTGCGCAGCTTTTGATGCGATTGGGTTCGATGCGCAGGATCCGGCTTTTTTCGATGCCGCGAACGATGAGGATGTGCACTCGTTTGTCATCCATAAGCTGAAGCTGCGCGTGGGCGCATTGGCGGATAAGATTCATACCGGGCGCAGCCGGAACGAGCAGGTCTCGCTCGATACGCGCCTTTGGCTTCGCGATGAGTGCGATCTGACGATGAGGCTGCTGCGCGAGTTGATGCAGGCGCTGCTCGATCTGGCGGGCAGGTATCGGCTTGAAGTAATTCCGGGGTATACGCACCTGCGGCGCGCGCAGCCGGTGCTTTGGCCACATTATCTGCTGGCGTATTTTGAGATGTTCACGCGCGATCACGAGCGGGTGGCGGATGCGCGGCGGCGGGTTAATGTGCTCCCACTGGGGTCGGGCGCGCTCGCCGGGTCGGGCTTTCCGCACGATCGCGAGGCGATTGCCCGTGATCTCGGCTTTGCTTCGATTACTGCGAACAGTATGGATGTTTCGGGTGATCGGGATTTCGCGCTGGATTACCTGTACGCGGCTTCGACGACGATGATTCATCTTAGCCGGCTGGCGGAGGACTGGATTCTGTATTCGTCGGAAGAGTTCGCGTGGATGGAACTGGGCGACGGAGTGACCAGCGGGTCAAGCCTGATGCCTCAGAAGAAGAATCCGGATTCGCTGGAACTGATTCGCGGGAAGTCGGGGCGAGTGATTGGGGCGCTGAACTCGCTGCTGTATACAATGAAGGGCCTGCCGATGACCTACAACCGGGATATGCAGGAGGACAAGGAGCCTCTGTTTGAGGCCGCCGATCAGGTGAACGGATGTCTGGAGATGGCTCGGGTGGTGGCGGAGTCGGTGGTGCTGCGGAGCGGTGTTCCGTTTGCGGCCGCGGAGGAAAGCTGGGTGGTGGCTACTGACCTGGCCGAGGCCCTGGCGCGGAATGGCACGGCATTCCATCAGGCGCATCAGATTGTGGGGCGCCTGGTGCTGGAGAGCGTGCGCGGCGGGAAGAAGCCTGCTGACTGGACAGCGGAATCTCTGGCGGCGTTCGCGCCTGAGTTTACCGCCGAGGTGGCGCGGTTGCTCGATCCTCGTGAAGGGATGAAGACGCGCGAGATTGCGGGGGGGACGGGTCCCGGTGTTGTGGCCGGGGCTTTGGAGACGGCGCGCGCGCGACTGGCGGCCATGGCCTGAGTTTTCGATGACGAAGAGCTACCGGCAGGGGCAGATACTGAAGCTGATCCGAAGTCGCAATTTTGCGACGCAGGAAGATCTTGCCCGGGCGCTGAAGGATGAGGGCCTGGAGACCACGCAGGTGACGCTCTCCCGCGATATACGGGAGATGGGGCTGGTCAAGACCGGGGAAGGATACCGGGCGTTGGCTGGCGGGCGGCAGACCGGGGATTTGGCTGCGCTGGCAGCGGAGTATCTGCGCGATGTTCGGATCGCGCAGAATCAGGTTGTACTGCGCACTGCGCCCGGACATGCCAGTCCTGTGGCCGTTGCGCTGGATGGAGCGGATTGGCCAGAGGTGGTTGGAACACTTGCAGGCGATGACACCGTGCTGGTGATCTGCCCGGATGCAGCGGTGGCCGAGGCGGTGCGGAATCGCTTCATGCAGATGCTGGGTTGAGAAAAATCTGTGCGATTTGCCACTGTAGTGGCATGGCCAGAGCGCTGTGTTTTAGGTGGGTGTTCACCGAGTCCGAAGGATTTAAAGCTCGCGATCTGCGGAAGCGGCTCGACGCCGGACACCGGCTGCACCTATTCGATCTGATGACCTGGCATTTTGACGGAAGAGCTGCAGACGCTTTATTGTTACCGGAAGCCTCTGTGGAAACAATCGTCTCGGCAATCTGGCACACGGAACATCCCCCGCTCGCTATCTCGGAAGCCGAGGATCAGGTTCCGAACCTGCGCCTCAGAGCGCGGCTTGGGCCGCCTGCGCAAAGCGCTCACACTCCGCTTCCGGTGCGTCGGAAACGATAATTGTCTGCACTTTACGCCGGCCGAAGGTGGCGACGTGCAGCTTGCCGGACGCGTTTATGACTGGATCGACCGTCGAATCGGCGCCAACTTTCATGTACAGCGATACTTCGCGCCCGTTTTTCGCATAGACGAGATGCATGTACGGCTTTCCGCCCAGGCGGCAGATCTTGGCCTTCTCGAGCCGGTAGCCGGTAGCTTCGATGGCTTTTACGTCCCGGTCCGAAATGCCCTGCGCCTTCTCGATATCGGCGATGTCGACCGGATTGACGCGCCAGCGACGCTGCGCCCTGCCAATGATTTCCATGGTGTGGTCGCGGGCGGCATCGGAGAGCGCGGTCTGCGTCACCTGGGGTGGATAGACGGGCTCGCGATGGCGTACGGCGAAAAACGAACCCGCCGCGAGCACCAGCGCCGCAGCCGCGGCAAGCGGAATCGCGCGACGGAATCGCTCGCGGGAAATTTGTGTGGAAACGCGATCCCGGATCTCCTGCACGACGGGTGCGTCGCGACGCGCTTCGGCTTCGATTGCGTCGATAATGCGGGTATCCATGGCGCGATCCGCATGGAGGTCTCCGGCACAGCGGGAACAGCGGGCGACGTGGGCGTCGAACGCCGCGCGTCGGTCCCCATCCAGTTCGTGCGAATGCCAAAGGGGTGCTGTCTCTTTAATCTCCCGGCAGTTCATTGGCCCTCTTTCATAACGAAATCCCGTTCGCGCCGGCTTCTCTCCGGCAAGACGATCTCCAGCTGGTTGCGCATGGCCTGCCGGGCTCGTGAGAGCCGTGACATCACGGTGCCGATCGGGATATCGAGCAAGTCAGCCATTTCGCGGCAGGTGAGTCCTTCCACTACTCCGAGCATGAGCACGGTGCGCTGCTCTTCGGGGAGCTTTGAGAGTGCTTCTGTCACTTCAAGAGATGCTGCGCTCTTGTTGGGCAAAGCTTTATCGAGTTCGCCCAGGGGGACAAGTGCCAGGCGCCCCTTGCGGCCCTGTCCATAGTATGAGTTGAGCAGGATTCGGAAGAGCCAGGCTTTCGCGTTGGTGCCGCCGCGAAACTGATCGAACGAGCGCCACGCGCGCATCAGAGTATCCTGAACGAGATCTTCGGCGGCCGATGCGTCGCTGGTGAGGCGGCGGGCAAAGCGCAGGAGGCTACCCGACTGGGTCAGGGCTACTGCGGCGAACTCGTCTTCGCGATGATTCAAGTAAGAACGATCCTGCCTGAAAAAGGCGATGAAATCGAAGCCGATTCCATCGCCCCATACTACGGACTTTACTTTCTGACGCGTGTCTACTTCTGCAGCGCGTCGAGGTCGGCGAGTACTTCCGCGCTGTGCTGCTGGGGTTTCACGCCTGTGTAGACCTTGCGGACAACACCTTTGGGATCGACGAGGAAAGTGTTGCGCGACGCCATCATTCCGTTGAACGAACCGTACTTATCCACTACCTGGTGCGAAGGATCGGAGAGCAGCTTGAAGGTCAGGTTTTCCTTGGTGCAGAACTGGACGTGGGAATCGACCGAATCGACGCTCACACCAACGATGGCGGCCTTCTTCGCGGTGTACTTATCCTGGTCGGCCTGGAAGTTGTGGGCTTCAATGGTGCAGCCCTGGGTCATGTCTTTCGGATAGAAATACAAAACCACCCACTGGCCGCGGAAGTCTTTCAGGTTGACCTGTTTGCCTTCCTGAGAGCTAAGCGTGAACTCGGGCGCCGGGCTGCCGACGGTGGGCATATCGGCGGCGCGGAGGCACGGCGTCAAAAGGGTGATCGCGAGGGGCGCGGCGATAGCGAAAAATTTGATGAATTTCATTGTGGACGTCTCCTATCCAGTTAGAACTCTGCGGGTTCCGGATTTCATCCCGTACGCCGGGAGATTCGTTTTACTTACGGCTGCCGCGTCTCAGATTCTTGAGTTTCGTCTGACGCCGCTTGGCGCTCTTACGCTTCGGCTTGGTGATGACGAACGTGCCGCTGCCCAGATTCTCTGCTTTATATAACTCTTTTTCGGCCAAGTGAAAATATCTCTCTTTCGTACTGATAAGTGGAGTCTCCATTGTAGCGCGTACGCGGGTTGCCGATAACATAGGGTTATGGATTCCAAGGGGAGTCGTCCCCGGGGGCTTGCGGTCCGGCTGGTGGTTTTGTTTTTCGGGGTGGCGGTCTTCGCGCCGGCGCAAAAGCTTCCTGACGCGGCTGAAATCCAGACGATACTGCGTGGACTTTCGGATATCAGCGGGTTCCGCATTCGACGGGAACTGCCCTTCCGGCTCATCACCCGGGAGCAGATTAACGCTTACGTGAAAGAGCAGATCCGGCGATCCACGCGCCCCAAAGAGATTCGGGCGGAAGAGCTGAGCCTGAAGAAGCTGGGATTCGTTCCGGCGGATTTCGACCTTCGGCAGACGACGATCGATCTGCTGACGGAACAGGCCGCGGCGTTTTACGACTTCCATCAGAAGAAGCTGTTTATCTCCGATTGGGCAGCTACTTCTATGAGAGAGGAAGCCCTGGTGCATGAACTGGCGCATGCGCTGGCCGATCAGAGTTTCAATATTGAGAAATATCTGAATCGGGATCCGAAGGACTCCGAAGAGTCACTGGCGCGCCAGACGGTGGTGGAGGGGCAGGCTTCGTGGCTGACGCTCGAGTATGCGCTGCGCCGGAGCGGTAAGAGTCTGACAGACCCCTTATATACGCGCGAGGCTTCGTCTCAGGATGTGGACCCCGATGATCCGCAGTATCCGGTATTTAGTAAGGCTCCACTGTATCTGCGGGCTACGATGCTGTTTCCGTATCAGGAGGGAGAGGCATTTCAGCAGGCGGTGGTGACCCGGCAAGGGAAGCCTGCGTTTGCGGGTGTGTTTGCAAAACCTCCGGTTTCGACCGGACAGATTCTGCATCCCGTGAAATACTTCAATGGCATCGCGCCGGTGCTCCCGGAGTTGCCGAAGCCCGTCTCCGGCATGAAGCCTGTGGTGGAGGGGGTCTTCGGCGAGGAGGATGTGAAGGTTCTCCTGCGGCAATACACGTCGATTTCACTTGCGAGCGGGCTCGCGCCTGGGCTATCGGGCGGGCGTTATCGCGTAGACGAGGAGAAGAAGAGCTCCCGGACTTCGCTCGTGTTCGCTACGGAGTGGGAAAGCGAGGATGCGGCGATTGCTTTCCTGAATGCCTACCAGTCGATTCTGGAGAAAAAGTGGCAGAAAATGGCGGCGGGCGAAAAGGACGTTACGCACCTCTCCGGTGAATCCGAGGATGGATATTTCCGCGTGGAGCGGAAGGGCAAACTTGTGCTATCGCGAGAGGGATTTGCCGGGCGAATCTAGCTCAGGGCCTTCGCCGGGCGCCCTCGTCCCATGGACATCGGCGGCGGAGGCGCGGGTTCGGGTTCAGGCTCCACTTTCTTGGGACGCGCGTTGAGGCGCGTGATCACCATCGCCTCGAATGCCTTGGTGAACTTCGGTGTGCCCGGCTTGTGCCCGGCGGCGATTACCTGCTCTTCGGTCACTTCCTGTGCCGCCGGCAGGTATTTCTGGAAGTAGGCGCGGATGCGATCCTGTACTACGCGGACTTCGGACTCGTAGGCCATCATCAGGACCTCGGCGATATCGGCATCCCGCAGGACTTCCCAGACCTGAGAGGGTTTGTGGATCTTTGCGGATTTGAGGGCCGTTTCGCGCTTCTTTACCGCGGCTTCAAGTTTCTGGAATGCTTTCACTTCGGCGGCCGGGAGTTGCAGCGCTGCCAGTGCGGCTGCTCGTTCCTTCGGAGAGAGCTTTTCGAAGAGAACCGCAAGAAATGCCAGCCATCCTTCTTCTGTTCCCGCGGGGAAGACCGAATGGGCCTGCTTTTCGAACCGGGCTAATCCGGTAAGGTTAAGCCTTGGGCCGGTGAGGGCCGGGCTAAGCAGCTTCAGCAGGCCGAGGTTATCGAGATCTTCAATCGCCGCAACGGAGGATTCATGCGCCGCCAGAGCTTTGAGATCGGCGGCCAGATTCGCCGGATTGGGGTTCAGATAGTTGCCCAGCTGGGCGTTTTCGAGTTGGGACTGTGTCCGGGAGTCGACTGCCAGCCCCAGCAAATGCTTGAAGCGAATCAGACGAAAGACGCGCGACGGATCGTCGTGAAACGCCATAGAGTTCGTCGTTCGCAACTCGCGATTGAGCAGGTCGGCCTGACCGTTAGTGGGGTCGACGAGCAGCCCCCTGGCTCCTCGGTTCAGGAACAGAGCAATCGCATTGATCGTGAAATCGCGGCGGGCGAGGTCTTCGTGGATGGTGGCAGGTGCGATCTGCGGCTTACCGCCGGGCTTCCCATACTTTTCTGTGCGCGCGTTGGCGAGAGAAGCCCGCTGGTGGCCAGGCAACTCCAATTCGATCCACCGCTTCAGCGAATCCTCGGCCAGAACAGTGCCACTCAAAGCGGCGGCCAGGGCTTTTCCCATTTTGAGTGCGTCGCGTTCGACGGTGAAATCCAGATCGCGGATGGGAGCGCCGCGCAGCATGTCGCGCATGGCGCCGCCTGTCAGCCAAACGGTGACACCGGCATCCGTGGCAATTCGCTGGATTTCGGCCACAGTGCGGTTTTGAATGGCGTCCAGGTGGCTCTCGAGCGCGAACATGTAATCGCTCATAGGTTCGTCAGGCCCTCGGGTGGTGGCGGTCCAGAGTTTCGCGGAGGCGAGACCGCACCACGTGCGTATAGATTTCGGTCGTTGACAGGTCGGCATGGCCGAGCATTTCCTGGAGACTACGCAGATCAGCGCCGCCTTCCAAAAGATGTGTGGCGAAGGTATGCCGAAGAACGTGTGGAGAGAGGTTATGGAAAATGCCCGCCTTGCGGCCGTTTAGCCTGATGGCGGCCCAGAAGGCTTGCCGGGTCATACCTGCTCCCCTGGAGGTGATAAACAGACAATTGGCGGCTTTGCCCTTGAGCAACGCAGGGCGTCCGGACTCAAGGTAGCGGTCAATGGCCGCCAGCGCTGGTCGGTTAACCGGAACGATTCTCTGTTTGTTGCCTTTTCCCGTAACCCTCAGCAGACCCAACCCTCTATCCAGATACGATAATTGCAGGTTAATCAGTTCCGTAACACGGATTCCCGTGGCGTAGAGTAACTCCAGCATCGCACGGTCACGGAGTCCGATGGGGCTGGAGGGATCGGGGGCGGCAATCAGTTTCTCGATTTGCTCTCGATTGAGGAATTTTGGAATGGTAGACCATTGCTTCGGGCTGGTGATGTGCTCGGTTGGATCTTCCCCGATACGGCCCTCGGAAAGCAGGAAGGTGTACAGGCCCCGGATGCTGCTTAGATGGCGGCTGATCGATCTGCTACTTAAGTTGTTTGAATACAACGAGCTGACGTACTTATTTAAAAGTTCTGCATTAGGTGGGGTGCCGTTCGTCATGGATTCTGCAAAACCTTGCAATCCTCCAAGATCGCGACGATAAGCATCAAGGGAATTTCGGGAGAGGCCCTTCTCGACCCGGCAGAAAGTCAGAAAGTCCCTGATTGCACTGGAGATCGGCGACGCGGCCACGGTTCCGTTACGATCCATTCACAAATGGGCCCTTCCGAGCAATGATACAATATTCCCGAAAATGTTTAAATCAGTTTGACGCGGATCTGGGTCGTCCGGAACGCGTCATAGGGGGCGCCGGTGGCAGGTTCTACCGCCAAAAAGGTGATCGTACGGCGCTTTGACCGTGAGACGCTCACCGGATTTGTCAATCCTTTCAGTTATTTGCAGCCGAATGCTCTGGAGTTGCTGCGTCCGGACGGGTCATTGATGCTGTTGCCCTACAGGGAAGTTCGGTCTGTTGCTTTTGTGAAGGATTTTGACGGCGATCCCGAGCCTTCGCGGGTTTTTCTGAATCGGCCCAAGACGGAGGGGCTTTGGGTTCGGATGGTATTTCTGGACAGCGAGGTTATGGATGGGGTCCTGCCCAACAATCTGCTGAGCTGGGAGGCTGCCGGTCTGACGATCACTCCACCGGAGCCTGATTCGAATAACCAGAAGGTTTTTGTGCCTCGGGAAGCGCTGAAAAGCGTACAGGTGCTGGGGGTGGTAGGGAGTCCTCTGCGCGCGAAACGTAAAAAAGCGCCGGCTGGGGATCAGCCGACGCTCTTCTGACCGCCGTTGCGGACTGAACTAGAGTGCTAATGCCCCGTTGTAGGTCATGTCTTTCAGGTTGAACTTCGTCTTCGCGCTGAGAGATCCCAGTTTTATCATGAACTCTACTTCTTTGTCGGCCACCGCGAGCGGTAGGGCATCTTTTGGGAAACCGAACAGCAAAGTGGAGTTATTGGCGCCCATAGACATCACCACGTCTGAGCCTACCGGGTCCTTCCCTTTCACCGCGAGGGTAGTCGCACGCCGCAGTCCTGCGGTGGGATCTGGTGGCGCTCCCGGCGCCGCATCGGGCGGCGGACCGCCAGCTGCTGCCTGACCGCCGAAGCGTCCGCCTCCGCTACCACCTCGTGCACCACGTCCCGATACGGCTGCAGCAATCACCATGGGTGGGATGCCGGTGACGGCGAGAACGTAGTGGTTATCCAGCCTCGGTGGGATAGTGACAGGATGTGCGTCCAGGATCGGTTTCGCGCTCTGCCAGACGATTTCGAGGCTGATCTGGGGGCCGCCGCTGAGCTGAGGGATCAGACCACCACCGCCGCCCCGGCCGCCACCACCACCGCCGCGCCCGCCGCCACCACCGCCCCCGCCAGCATCTTCACCGCCGCCGCCCCCGCGTCCGCCGGACATTTCGGCATCAACCTTTTTCGCCCACGGCGATTTGGTGCGGAGCTCCTGCTTCTCCTGGTCGCTCCAATCCGCAGGCTTGGTCTTATTCCAGAAGTCGGCGGCGAAGGCAAACGATTCGGCGCAGGTGAGCAGCCCTGTCGTTGCCGCCAGCCGGAATACATCGCGGCGCCTGAAGCCAGCGCCGGAGAGTAAATTTTCCATCCCTCAATTAGATATCAACTCGGTGGACAAGTACAAAGAGAAAAGTTAACGATTTGTCAAGATTCGCCGGGCAAGCCGGGCAAGCCGGGTGAGGCGTCGAGCACGCGATGGTCGCCCAGGCGGTTGAGTTCCAGCATGAGGTCGCCTGATGGGTCTACGCGGAACGCGGACTCGAATTTTGCGCCCCAGACGAACTCGTCATACCGGTAAGAGTGGCGGCTGTGGACCACCTGGCTGAAGGTTTCGTCGAAGCCTTTGATGAGGATAATGAGTTCGGCCTGAAGTTGTTTGAGGTCTTCGGCGGTCTTGCCATAGAGCGGGCTGGCTTCGTCGATGGGATGAACAACGGTCCAGGTGAGGGCAAAGAACAGAATTCCGGGGCGTTCGAGCGGAAGCAGCTCGAATTTGCGTTCGGGCTTTTCCGGAGGCCCGGCGACGGTCATCAGCATCACCTGGGCCTCCATTTCCATGAGAGTGTTGGAACGCTGGTTGGCCACCCGGAACATCACGCCGGTGCCCGTTTGGTAAGGGGCGATCAGAGCGTTGTGGCTATAGCCGATAGAGGCTGAGGGCTTGGAGGCTCGGGCTACGAGCAGGCCGGTGATGATGGCGAAGCCGAGGAGTCCGCTGAGGGCTTCGACGGTGGAGAAGAGGTTAGCGGCGGTCCCGGCAGGTGCGAGATTTCCGTAGCCTACGGTGGTCAGGGTGTGGGCGCTGAAAAAGAAGTCGTTGAGGAAGCGGCGGCTTTCGGTGGGGGCTGCGGAGCCCGTGATTTGCGCGGGATCCATCAAGAAGTAGGCGCAGGCAAACATGGTATTGGCCGCGACGTAGGCGGCAGCCACCAGGAGGCTGAATCCGGTCCAGCTCATCCGGACTACGTAGAGCCAGGGGTGGAAGGCGCGCCAGTCGGCGCCGGTGCGGCGGACGTTGAAGGAGCCATCTTTGTTGACGGCGCGGCGGAGGGGTGCTCCGAATTCACGGGTCAGGCCAGGATCGTAGGCCGGCTTTTGCATCCGTAAAGGTAGTTTAACGCTCACCGAAAAACTCCAGCAGCGCGCGAGAGAAGGCTTCGGGTTGTTCGAGGTTGGCGAGGTGGGCAGCTTGAAGCACCAGGGACTTCGCGCCGGGGATGCCGTTGGCAAGAACCTCGCCGAAGCCCTGCCATGGGGTGGAGACGTCGCGATCGCCTCCGATGATCAGCGTCGGTGAAGCGATGCGCGGGAGCAGGTTGAGTTGATTGAGATCGCGGAGTGCGGCGCAACATCCGGCATAGCCTACGGGGTTCGTCGCAAGCAGGACGCTTTTCATGGAGGAAACCACCGGCGGTCGGGCTTCGATTGTTTCCGGTGTGAACCCGCGGACGAGAGCTGTTTCTGCGAAAGATGCCATTCCGGTTTCGAGAGCGGTTCGGCGACGGTTCTCGAGAATGTCCGGGGCGGGGAATTGGGCGGCGGTGTTCGCCAGGACGAGGCGATGGATCTGGCCAGGTGCGTTGGCTCCGAGCCACTGGCCAATCATGCCGCCCATGGAGAGCCCTGCGTAGAAGAATTTTTCGATGCCGAGTTGGTCTGCAATTGCCAGGGCATCGCGAGCCAGGAGTTCGATCGTGTAGTCGCCGGGTGTGGATTCGGATGCGCCGTGTCCGCGCACGTCGTACCGAAGAACGCGGTAGTACGGGAGGAGATCGGCGGCCTGACGATCCCACAGGCTATGGTCGCAGCCGAGGGAGTGCACGAGCATTACTACAGGTTTGTCTTCATTTCCGTCGTAGCGGTAGAAGTGTCGGATTCCATTAGCCTGGAGCGAGGGCATTGTTCGATTTTGACATTGCATACCGGATCTGAGGTTGAGGATGGAACGGGTTTGCTTTCTGCTGCGGGTTCGGCCGGAGATGGTGCAGGAGTATAAGCGTCGTCATGAAGCGGTGCGGCCAGAGACGCTGCGGGCGCTGAGCGAGACCGGGTGACGGAATTACTCGTTGTTCCTGCGTAATGACAGGTAGCTGATTGGGTATCTGGAAACGGAGAATTTCGCGGAGTCGCTTCGACTAATGGCTTTGACCGAGGAGAATGAGCGCTGGCAGCGTGAGATGAAACCTTTCTTTGAGCACGCGGAAGGACGCCCGGATCAGGCACTGGAACGGCTTGAAGAAGTGTTCCATCTGGCTTGACCGGGGCGCCCACCCTCTCATTTCAGCTTGCGCTTGCAATATAACTGTTGAGGTGGCCAATGGTATCTTCCTGAGCGGAGATCATCCAGCCCATCAGATCTCCAATGGAGACCATGCCGGCGATGCGGCGATCCTGCATCACGACGAGATGACGCAGCCGGTATGTGGTCATCAGGCGCAGGCAGTCTTCAATGGTGTCGTCCGGGTGCACGAGGTTGATGGGGTAAGACATCACATCGTCCACGGATGTTTCGCGCGATGATCTGCCCAGGAGAATGATTTTGCGGGCGTAATCGCGCTCGGAGAAGATGCCGACCAACTGATCGGCCTCAACGATTGCGAGCGCACCGATATCCTTATCGGCCATGGTTTGCACCGCCTCATACACGGAAACGTGCGGCGGCACGGAAAAGACGCCCCATCCTTTTTGATCGAGGACAGAGCGGATCGTAACGGACAATGCCATTGGAACCCCCCGTCCGGTCAGGTACCGGACGCCCCTACCATACTCCTCCGGGGGGCCGGATTCAAGGGGAGGTTTAGCGGTAAGCGGCCTGAAGCTTTTCGAGCACCGCCGAACCGGGGCAGAGTTTTTCGTATGCCAGGTGGGCAAGTGCTTCGGTCGGCGTCTTGTTGACTTCGTGCATCTCCTCCACGCTTTCATCGGCGTAGAGGATGCCGGTCACGACTTCGGCCGGATGCTCGCGGAGATACTTCATCGCGGCCATGCGGTCGGATACATCGTAGTTATCGGGCACACGGGTGAAGCGGAGAACGCTGCCATCGTGCATGGTCACGTTGGTGCCGCCCTGCTGCGCGATTTCCGCGACGATTTCGTGCGCGGGTGGAACGAAGTTGGCTTCGGTCGCCTCGTGCAGGTGCTGGCGGGTGTACATGTAGCTGCGGGTGGAACCTTCGTGATCGTTGAAGGTGACGCAGGGGGAGATCACGTCGATCAACGCGAGGCCGCGATGCGAGAGGCCTGCTTTGAGGATCGGAATGAGGTGTTCTTTGTCGCCGGAGAAGCTGCGGGCTACGAAGGTAGCGCCAATGCTGAGAGCGAGCTGAACCGAATCGATGGGCGCCATCACGTTAGCTTCGCCCTTCTTGCTCTTCGAGCCGACGTCCGCCGAAGCCGAGAACTGACCCTTGGTGAGGCCGTACACGCCGTTGTTCTCGATCACGTACAGCATGTTGAGGTTGCGGCGGATGGCGTGGCAGAGGTGGCCGATGCCGATGGAGAGCGAATCGCCGTCGCCGGATACGCCCACGTAGGTCAGATTGCGGTTGGCCGCGTTCGCACCGGTGGCGATGGCTGGCATACGTCCATGAGCGGAGTTGAAGCCGTGTGCGCCGTTGACGAAATAGGTCGGGGTCTTCGACGAGCAGCCGATGCCGCTCATCTTGGCGATCATGTGCGGCGGGATGGAGAGTTCCCAGAACGCACGCACCAGAGCGCCGGTGATGGAGTCGTGCCCGCAGCCGGCGCAGAGCGTCGACATAGACCCTTCGTAATCGCGGACGGTAAGTCCGACATCGTTCCGCTTCAGACTGGGATGGGCAACTTTGGGTTTAACGATTGACGGCATTAGTTTCCTCCAGCTGCATGGTCTCGCCTGCGTTTGCGCGGTGTTTCGCGACGGCATCGGTCACATGCTTCGCGCTCAGCGGGAATCCGCCGTAAATCAGAATCGACTGCAACTGCTCTTTTTGCGCGGGAGTTTCGAGCAGCAGGAGCGTGCGCAGCTGCGCGTCGCGATTCTGCTCCACTACGTAGCAGAATTCGTGCTCTTCAATGAACTTGATGACTTCTTCGCCGAAGGGGAAGCCGCGGACGCGGAGATAATCGACCGGGTACCCGTCCTTCGCCATCAGATCGGTGGCTTCGCGAACGGCCGGATCGCAGCCGCCCAGCGAAATCATGCCAACGCGTGCGCCGGGCTTGCGGATAACCTCGGCCTGCGGAACGTACCGCGCCGCTTCCTTGTGCTTGAGCAGCAGGCGGTCCATGACTTCCTGATACTCGTCCGGAATTTCGGTGTAGCCGCCGTACTTATTGTGGCCGGAACCGCGGGTGAAGAACGCACCTTTTTCGTGGATGCCGGGGAGCGTACGGGCAGGAACCGCCGTGCCTTCTTCCGGCAGGTACCGGTGGAAGGTCTTGATGTTTTCGAGCTGCTCGGCGGTGAGCACGAGGCCGCGGTTGGGGCGATAGGAATCGTCCCAGGTAATCTTGGGAGTGACCCAGTCGTTCATGCCGATATCAAGATCGGAAAGCATGAATACCGGCGTCTGGAACTGCTCGGCGAGATCGAAGCTCTTCACCGCGAAGTCGAAGCATTCCGTCGGATTGGCCGGGAACAACAGAATGTGCTTGGTGTCGCCGTGCGAGGCATAGGCGCACTCGAGGATGTCGCCCTGCTGCGTACGGGTCGGCATGCCGGTAGAGGGGCCGACGCGCTGAACATCGATTACGACAGCCGGGATTTCCGCGTAATAGGCGAGGCCCAGCAGTTCGTTCATCAGCGAGATGCCGGGGCCGGCGGTTGACGTGAACGCACGGGCGCCGTTCCACGATGCACCGATTACCATGCCAATGGCGGCGAGTTCGTCTTCGGCCTGCAGGAAGATGAAGTTCTTTTCGCCGGTTTCCTTGTTGGTACGGAACTTGTCGCAGTAGCCCTTGAACGAATCCATGACGGACGTTGCGGGCGTGATCGGATACCAGGCGGCGACCGTCGCGCCGGCGTAAACGCAGCCCAGCGCAGCCATGGCGTTGCCGTCGATCAGAATCTTGTCCTTGTTGCCATCCATCTTTTCGAGGTGGAAGGGCAGGGGATCGGGATAGTTCTCGCGGATGTAGTCACGGCCGAGCTGCAGCGCTTTTGTGTTCGAATCGCGCAGGGCTTTCTTTTTGCCGAACTTTTCATCGAGAAGCTGCTCGACGATGGCCTCATCGATATTCAGCAGCGCGATCAGCGCACCGGCGCAGGCGATGTTCTTGACCAGAATGCGCTCACGCGCGCCCTGGAAGTTCTCGTTGCAGAGCCGTGCGAGCGGCACGCCGATGAACGTTACGTCGTCGCGGAACAGGTCTGCGTCGAGCGGCCAGGTGGAATCGTAAACCAGATATCCGCCGGAACGCACTTCGGCCACGTCGCGCTTGTAAGTCTGCGCGTTCATGGCGACCATGAGGTCGTACTGAGGCGCGCGCGCCGTGTAGCCGTCCTTATTGACGCGGATTTCATACCACGTCGGCAGACCCTGAATATTCGACGGGAACAGGTTCTTGCCGGAGACGGGCACGCCCATCCGGAAGATTGCCTGCATCAGCAGGATGCTGGAGCTGGCCGAACCTGTCCCGTTGACGGTGGCCAGTTTGAATGCAAAATCGTTTATGCCGCTGCGCATTGTTTAAGTGCCGGATCACCGGCGTGTGAGATGAGTACCTGGAATTTCTGCATGTCCCACGCCGCCGTGGGGCAGCGTTCCGCGCACAGACCGCAATGGACGCAGACGTCCTCGTCCTTGAGCATGAGCCTGCCCGTCTGCGGGAGCGGTTTTGAAGCAAACAGCGCCTGATCGGGGTGGATGGCGGGCGCGGAGAGGTGCTGACGCAGTTCCTCTTCGGGCGCGTCCTTTTCCATGGTCAGGCAGGAAACGGGGCAAATGTCGATGCAGGCGTCGCACTCGATGCACTTCGGCGCAGAGAATACAGTTTCCACGTCGCAGTTAAGGCAGCGCTGCACTTCGGTCGCGAACTGCGCCGGGGTGAAGCCGAGCTCGACTTCGATATCGAGCTCTTTGAAGCGCCGTTCCAGATCGACGTGCTGCATCTTCTGGCGGTGCTTCGGATTGAAATCGTTGTGGTAGCTCCACTCGCTGATCCCCATCTTCATGGCGATCAGGTTCATGCCGTCTTTGGGACGCTCAGTTACCGGGATTGATTCGCAGTAATTATTGATCGAGATGGCGGCCTGGTGGCCGTGCTCGACTGCCCAGATGATGTTCTTCGGGCCCCAAGCGGAATCGCCACCGAAGAAGATGCCGGGGCGGGAGCACATGAAGGTTTTTTCGTCGACCTTAGCGAGGCCCCACTTATCGAATTCGATGCCGAGATCTTTTTCGATCCAGGGGAAGGCGTTGTCCTGGCCGATGGCGAGGATTACGTCATCGCACGGAATGACGATGGTGTCGATGACTTTGGATTTTTCGGCCTTCGCGTCCCATTCGAGACGATCGAATTCCATGCCGACGAGCTTGCCGTTTTCGACCACGAACCGCTTGGGCGCGTGGTTGATGACGATCTCTACGCCTTCTTCCTCGGCATCCTCAAGTTCCCACGGAGAAGCTTTGAAGTAAGCACGCGGACGGCGCGCCATGACTTTAATGTCTTTGCCACCGAGGCGGAGCGAGGTGCGGCAGCAATCCATCGCGGTGTTGCCGACGCCGATGATGAGCACGCGCTCGCCGATCTTATCGATGTGCTCGAAGGCGACCGAACCCAGCCAGTCGATACCGATGTGGATGTTGGCGGCGGCTTCCTTGCGGCCAGGGAGTTCGAGATCCTTGCCGCGCGGTGCGCCGCTGCCGACGAAGATCGCATCGAAGCCATCGGCCAGCAGCTTCTTCATGCTCTCGACGGGCGAGTTGTAGCGAACTTCCACGCCCATATCGAGAATCATGTTGATCTCGGCCGTGAGCTCTTTTTCCGGCAGGCGGAACGACGGGATGTTGCTGCGCATCAACCCGCCCGGCTTGTCGTAGCGCTCGAAGATCGTGACGGAATAGCCGAGCGGCATCAGGTCGTTTGCGACCGTCAGCGACGCGGGGCCGGCGCCCACGAGGGCTACCTTTTTGCCGTTCTTCTTTTCAGGAGCCTTGGGCAGCATGGCGCTGACATCGCCGCGCAGATCCGCCGCGACGCGCTTGAGACGGCAGATCGCGACTGGCTTGTCGGATTCGAGACGTCCGCGGCGGCAGGCGGGTTCGCAGGGGCGGTCGCAGGTGCGGCCGAGAATGGCGGGGAAGACGTTCGACACGCGGTTGAGCATGTACGATTCTGCGTACTTGCCCTGGGCGATGAGTCGGATGTATTCGGGAACGTTGGTGTGAGCCGGACAAGCCCACTGGCAATCGACTACCTTGTGGTAGTAGTCCGGATTGCCTGTATCAGTTGGCTGCATTCAACCTCGTGGAACTGGAGTCGTCTTAGACTGCGCGATTTCATCATCGCGAAGACTCCGAACAAAACTTTATCTTATCAGTGGGGTTACGGTGGACCGCTTTTTTGGCTCTTTTATTAGCCCTGCTAATTAACCGCGCCCGGCGAACGGCATCTTCGTCGCCATTACTGTCATGAACATGACGTTGGATTCTAGCGGAAGGTTAGCCATGAAAACTACTGCATCGGCAGCATGGTGGACGTCCATGCGTGGTTCCGGTTTCTTGCTGCCATCGGCCTGTAACACGCCTTCGGCCATGCGTTCGGTCAGGGGCGTGACCGCGTTGCCGATATCGATCTGACTGGCGCAGATGTCAAATGGGCGTCCATCGAGATTGATGCATTTGGTGAGACCGGAAATAGCGTGTTTGGTACAGGTGTATGGGGCGGAGTTCGGGCGCGGTGTGTAGGCGGAGATGGAGCCGTTATTGATGATGCGTCCCCCCTGCGGTTTTTGTTTTTTCATCAGGCGCATCGCGTGCTGCGCGCAGAGGAAAGAGCCGGTGAGATTCGTGTTGACTACGGCGCTCCATTGATCGAGGGTGAGTTCGTCCATTGGGATGGCTGGCGCGCCGATACCGGCGTTATTGAAAATTACGTCGAGCCGATTGAACCTGGCTTCGATTTGGTCGAAGAGCGCCCGGACGGAATCGGGATTGGCTACGTCGGTTGGTATGGCCAAAATTGTGCCGCCGGTTGGTTTAGCCTGGGCGAGAGTGGCGTCCAGTGCTTCGGCGCGGCGTCCGGCGGCGATTACCGTGTATCCGGCGGTCTGCAGCGCGAGGGCGGAGGCGCGTCCGATTCCACTGCCTGCGCCGGTGACCAGCGCGATTTTCGATTCAATCATTCGTTTTGGAACTCCCCGAGACAGGATATCAGCGGCTTTTGAGATTAGTGCTTGACAAAGGTATGGTGCGAGGCGCAACATGTCGTTGTGCGACAGGTCATTCGGCGATGCGTTTTCGCGCTTTGTCTGGCGATAGCTGTCGGAAACGCCCAGACCCCCGATGCCCGGCAGCCATTCGAAGCCGCCACGATTAAGGCGAAGGTCAGCTGCGAAGGCGGCGGTGGGCCATTGGCACCGGGCCTTCTGCGTCTGCCGTGTATAACTCCTCAAATGATGGTTGCGGCGGCTTACGGGACCTTCGCCGATGGCATCGCACAGAAGCCTTATCAAACTCCGGTGTTTGGCGGGCCGGAATGGATTAAGTCGGACTTCTACGAAGTTGTTGCTAAAGCAGCGGACAACGCTCCGGTTCCGCGCATGTTCGGTCCGATGCTGCAACTGTTGCTGGAGGAAAGATTCCGATTGAAAGTTCACCGCGAGACGCGCGAGTTGCCGGTTTATGTCTTGACCGTCGCGAAGAGTGGTCCAAAGTTGAAGCCGGTGGAAACGCCGTGTGCTGTATTCGATCCGGCACAACCGCCCGCACCCGCTCAGATACCCCTTAATTTCTGTAACCCTGGGTCGCTGGAGGACCGGGATGGGAACAAGATTATTCGTGCCCGCGGCATTACAGTGGGTTCGTTTGCGGCAGCGCTCAGTAAGTTCGGGAACGGACTCGGCAGGCAGGTGCTGGATCAGACGAACATCACCGGGTTGTTCGATTTCGAGTTTGAATTCGCTTCAGGAGACGGGGCGAACTCAAGTGGTCCGTCGATTTTCACGGCTCTGGAAGATCAGCTTGGGCTGAAGTTGTCGTCGGGTCAGGCACCGACTGAAGTTTTAGTTATCGACCGTGTTGAAAAACCTTCGGAGAATTGAACGATTATGCGAATACTTATCGGACTGCTTGTCCTGACGCCGGTTTTTGCGCAGCAGCCTGCGCCTTCCTTTGAGGTGGCTTCGTTGAAGCCGTCTCCGCAGGGACCTGCAGGGGCTTGTCAGCGGCGGATGGATTGTATCGACGTGACACCGACGTCGCTCACGATTAAGAGTGAGCCTCTGCGCGGCCTGATTCGCTGGGCGTGGGATTTGCCGCCGGTGCAAATAGAAGGGCCTGCCTGGCTGACGGAGGTCCACTACGATCTGATCGCGAAGGCGTCTAAGCCTGTCACCGAGATCGAGATTCGGGCCATGCTGCGCACGCTGCTGGCGGACCGGTTCGGGCTGAAGACGCATACAGAATCTCGCACAATGGCCGGCTACGGGATGTCTGTGGCGAAGGGCGGCGTGAAGGTACAGGAGTCAACTTCAGAGGGCAGTTTTGTGATTGAAGCGCCATCGCCGGTGATGCTCACCGCGCATCACGCGCGCATGGTCGATATTGCCAACGCAATCGCGGCGGAGATTCAGAAGCCAGTCGTCGATGAGACCGGACTGAAGGGCCGCTATGAGGTGAAGCTCGACGTCAGTCCGTATATCGTGCAGGCGGGAAATAACGCAGGCGGGCTGGATATGTTTTCCATATTGTTTACCGGATTCAAGGATCTGCTGGGACTCCAACTGGAGTCAAAGAAGGTGACGGCCGACATGCTGATTGTCGATCACGCGGAAAAGACGGTTTCGGAAAACTGAGATGCACAAAGCAGAATTTCAACCACTCACAGAGCCGGTGTTTCTGGTGCTGCTGAGTCTGGCGCAGGCTCCGCGGCATGGTTACGCGCTTTTGAAAGACACGGAGATTCTGAGCGACGGGCGCGTCCGACTGAGCACGGGGACGCTTTATGGAGTGATCCACCGCCTGCTGAACAGCGGATGGATTGAACGGTTCGAGACCGACGACACCTCGCGCGATAAGCAGGCTTATCGGCTGACCGCGATCGGGGAACGCTATCTCCAGGCGGAACTGGCACGAATGCGGCAGCTGACGCGGGCCGCGGCTGCACATTTAAACGTCAGGGAGGTTTGATCGCCATGCGATTCACATATGAAGTGTTGCTGTCGCTCTATCCCGCCAGTTGGGTGGTGCAGTTCGGGCGCGAGATGTCGGGTGTCTTCGAACAGGCCGCGCGCGACTACCGGTCGCGCGGGCTGGTCGCCCTGTGGACGTTCCTGATGATGGAGTTCGGCGGATTGATTGTCGGCGCGGTTGCGGAGTGGTCAGGCGAGGGGGCGAAGCGTGCGCGGGACCGGTCGAAAACAGTTGCGATTGCGCTTACGGCGGCCGTGGCGGCTGTGATCGCGTGGGGCTTGCAGGGAGGGATATACCAGCTCACGTTACATCGAAAGGCGCACGTGTTTGCGCCGCGAGTGGAACCTTTGCAGCCACAACTGGGTTTGCTTGCGCTGCTGGCTTTGATCGGCGCCGCGATTGTGGGCGTTTCGTTTCTTTCTCTCGTATTCGTCTGGAATATGCGGAAGCTCGGTAATCGTACCGGCGAACTGCGGCCCATCTGGATGCCGGGCCGCGCTGCCGAGCGTTTATCGCGCAGGGAGCGGGAGCGGCGCAAGCGAATTGTTCGTGAACGCCGGCCGGGTGTTCGGCTGACAAACGATCGGGCAGGCATTGGTGGCATCCGTCTGAACCTAAACTGACATGCTCGAACTGCGCGGTGTCACGAAACGCTACACCGGCATTCCGGTGGTGAACAACGTCAGCTTCACGGCGCCGGCGGGCGAGGTTACGGGTTACCTGGGACCGAACGGGTCGGGTAAGTCGACGACGCTGAAGATGATCACCGGTTTAATTGAGCCTAGTGAGGGTGCGGTCTTCTTTAACGGGGAACCGATTGGCAGCAACCGGATCGCTCATAAGCAACGGCTGGGCTATGTGCCGGAAGAACCGCATCTCTATCCGCACCTGACTGGTATCGAGTACCTGACCATGGTGGGACAACTCCGCGCGTTGCCGGATGCCGCGATTGTGCGCAAGGCCTCGGGGTTCCTGCGGCTGCTCGGGATGCATGGCGACCGGCATGTGCCGATCTCGTCGTATTCGAAAGGTATGCGGCAGAAGATATTGCTTTCGGCGGCGCTTCTGCATAATCCTCAGCTTGTGTTACTGGACGAGCCGTTTTCGGGGCTGGACGTGAATTCCGCACTGGTGCTGCGCGGACTGATCCGGGAACTGGCGGCTCGCGGCCGGGTGGTGCTTTTCAGTTCACATGAGCTCGACATTGTGGAGCGCGTTTCTTCCCGCGTGATCATTCTGCACAAGGGAAGCATTGTGGCGAACGACTCGATTGAACGGCTGCGCGAGCTGATGTCGCTGCCGACGCTCGAAGGCATCTTTTCGCAACTGGCGGTGGAGCAGAATACCGACGCTGTGATGCAGGAGATGGTGGAACTGGTGGAGTCGTGAGCTCGCGGGCGGAGCGTCGGCAGTTCCGGATTCTGAATCGCGACTTTCTGGCGCGAATCATCGACGTGGAAGTGATCTCTTCCGGCGGCGATACCCGGGCGGTGCTGGTGCGGTTTGCCGCCCTCATGGGCGGATTCAGCTTCCTGGTGGCTTATCTGATGGTTCCTCGTTTTGCGATGTCTGCCTGGCCGCACGCCCGGCTGTCGCGCGCGGCGTGGAGCGTTGAGGAGTTTCTGCTTTCGGCGACGATTGCGGTTTCGGGATTTGTCGCAGTGATGGCGTGGAACAGCATGTTCCCGGACCGTCGCGACAGTCTGATCCTGGGGCTGCTGCCGGTGGGTCCAGGAACGCTTGTGCTGGCCAAGGCAGCGGCGATGGCGACGGTGCTGGGCGGCGCGATTATCGCGCTGAATTCCTTCACCGGGCTGACCCTGCCTCTTGCGCTCGGCGAAGGGTTCGCCGGTGCGATAGTGCGGCTGACATTGTGGTGGCCCACGCTGGGGCTGGCGGGTGTCTTCACGTTCTGCTGCCTGCTGGCGATTCAGGGCGTTGCTTCGCAGGTGCTCCCGTGGCGTGCCTTTCTGCGGGTATCCGGGCCGCTGCAGATCGCCGCGTTGTTCACGGTGCTGGCCTTCTTTTTTGCGACCCCTTCAATTGAGGACCGCGATGCGCCCGGCTACATTCCCTCGTTCTGGTTTACGGGGATTTACCACGTGCTGCTGGGCGACGCGGATTCACGGCTGGAGGGATTTGCGGAGCGCGGAGTTGTGGCGATGGCGATCGTGATCCCGCTGGCGACTCTGGTCTATTTACTGGCGTGGAATCGCAACGTGCGGCGGATTGTGGAATCGCCCGAGATTTTGCCGGCGCATAATCCGCGCCTCGCGAATCTGATCTTCCAATGGTTGGCGCCCGCTCCTTTTGAACGGGCGATTGTGCAGTTCGCCGCGCGTACGCTCGCGCGAAGCCGGCAGCACCGGTTGTTGCTTGCGCTTTACGGCGGATTTGGAGCTTCGCTCATTTTCGCCTTCGTTCGCGGCATCGTTTCGAACAGCCACGACCGCATGCGCTGGGACGAAGTCAACGGCCCGTTTCTCCTGGCTGGAATTCTGTTGCTGGCGTGCGCGGTGGTGGGGGTAAGGGCGGTCTATGCCTTGCCGATTACGCTGCCCGCGAACTGGATCTTTCGGATTACCGCTGTGCACCGTCCGGCGGCATATTTTGCGGCGGTGCGACGATCGCTGTTTACGCTGGCGGCATTGCCGGTCTGGATTGCCGCCGCGCTGTTTTATCTTTCGATCTGGCCACATCGCCCCGCTCTCGAGCACATGGCAATCCTGATTCTGCTGGGGATTATTATGGTGGAGCGGTCGCTTTATCAGTTCCGTAAGATTCCGTTTACGTGCTCGTGGCTGCCCGGCGGAGCGAATCGCAGTATGAAGACCGCGGTTCTGGTGCTGGTGTTCGTGGTGTTCGCGACCATCGTGATGTCGATTGAGCTGGGAGTGCTTGCGAAGACAGCGCGGGTCGTGGTGCTGCTGGGCATCTTTGGTGTGGCGGCTGCGTTTTCCCGGCATCGCACGGTAGAGCTTGCGGCCGATCCCTACAACCGGCTTCAGTTTGAGGATTATCCTCCGCTGGAGATCAACGCGCTGGACCTTGCGCAGGATGGCGCGTGGTCCGGCGATGAAGCGTGGGTGGATGCGATTGATCCGCATTTTGGGCGAAGCATGGCGCGGCGGTCGGTGCGGTTTGTGGCAGCTTTTGCGGCGCTGCTTGTGGCCGGTACTTTCTACGAGCAGTTCAGTGAGTGGCGGGACCGGGCAACGATCGCACGTGTGGGGCATTTGGTTGACGTCGGTGGGCGTTCGCTGAACCTGTACTGTTCTGGACAGGGCAGCCCGACCGTGGTGTTTGAGACCAATCTGGGGATGCCGGGGCTTAGCTGGAGTTTTATTCAGCGGATGGCCGCTACCCAGACGCGCGCCTGCTGGTATGACCGGGCGGGGTACGGCTGGAGCGATCCAGCGCCGTCTTCGAATTACAGCGACGGCATTGCCACGGATTTACATGCGCTGCTGACGAAGGCCGGTGTCCCGCCACCGTACGTACTGGTCGGACACGCGATGGGTTCTTTTCACGCGCGGGTGTTCCGGGGACGGTATCCGGGCGAGGTGGCAGGGATGGTTCTGGTGGATCCGATGAGTGAAGATTTGATCTCAGATGAGACTGAGTTGTTAGAGTGGGCACGGCCGGCGATGCTGGGAATCCAGCGGTTCTTCGTCCGGGCCGGCGCCTTTCGGCTTCTCGCGCCGGTGGACGGGCCGGCAGGGATTCAGGGGTTGATGCTGCAGCCGAAGTCGATCACGGCGGCGGGGCAGGAGGTTCCACTGCGGATCGATGCCGGTTTGGCGCGGAGGAGCGGATCGTTCGGGGATATGCCCGTGCTGATTCTTACCGCCGGGCGGCCGGGTGGGGAGGAATCGGAGGAACTTGATGTGGAGCCACAACGGAAGGTGGCGCTTCACCGGCAAATGGCCGCGCTATCGTCGAAGGGGCGGGCCGTTTTCCTGCAGGGCGTTGGACACCAGATTCCGCTTGAGGCCCCGGCGGCCGTCATCGATGGTGTGCGTCAGGTAGTAGAGCAGGTTCGGGCAAAGTAACCCCCTTATGTTGTATACTTTTAGTTTCCCCTACTACGATGCCGAAACGTACTTTTCAACCGAATAACCGTCGCCGCGCGAAGACGCACGGTTTTCGGACACGCATGAAGACCGCCGATGGCCGCGCCGTTCTCTCGCGCCGCCGCGCGCAGGGCCGCAAGAAGCTGACCGTCAGCTCGGAGAGGTAGTCCGGATAACGACCGAGCGCACCTCGGACGCTCCGCCTGAGGGCGGCGAGTCCGCATCCGGCTTTCCCAAAAGTGTCCGGCTACTTCGTTCCAGCGATTTCCGAAAAGTCTATGACCAGGGTGTGCGGTACAACTGCCCCCTGTTTGCTGCTTTCTCGCTTGCCGCAGATGAAGCGGAGTCGGACTTACGTCGCATCGGTTTCACCACGCCGCGCGCACTCGGTAAGGCCGTTGTGCGAAACCGCATCCGCCGCCGCGTCCGCGAGGCTGTTCGCCTCGAACTGGGGTCGCTAAGTCCGGGGTGGTCCATCGTATTCAATCCTCGCCGCAAGGTACTCGACTGCATCTTTACGGACCTTCGCAGCGAGGTGAAACGTTACTTCATACGATGCGGAAAGTTGTCAGCGCCGGTCTCACGGCCGCCCTCCGGGGGTACAAGCGCTTGATTTCACCGATTTTGCCCTCTGCCTGCCGCTTTCATCCCACCTGTTCGGAATACATGCTGGAAGCGATTGAACTGCACGGACCGCTGCGCGGCGTATGGTTCGGGCTGAAGCGGCTGGGCCGCTGCCACCCATTCCACGAAGGCGGGTTCGATCCCGTACCCAGATAGAGTTAATCCGAATGAGTTCCCCCAATACCAATAAACCGGCTCCCAAGGAGCTCTCGAACGAATTGCGCCTGTTGCTGGCGTTCGGGCTCATGGGCGTCATTCTGTTCGGCTGGAGCTGGCTGGCGCCGAAGCTGGGGTTGGCGCCTCCGCCTGCGCCTGCCGCGCAATCGAGCACTGGAAAAACCGATACCGGCAAAGCGAGCGCCGCGCCGGTTTCCACGCCCGCGCCGACGAATAATCCCGTCGCGCCGGCAGCAGAGGCGGCTCCGATCGCGCCGATTGCCGTTGCCGACAAGAAAACCTGGTACGTGGATACCGACCTCTACCACGTTGTCTTCTCAAATGAAGGCGCTGTGGTGCAGAGCTGGACGCTCAAGAAGTACAAAGATGCGTCAGGCAAGCCGCTGGAACTCGTGAATCAGCGCGGTGCGCAGAAGGCCGGATTTCCGCTTTCGTTGAATCTCCGCGGGCAGGGTGATTCTCCGCTGAACAAAGCGCTGTGGGAGGGGCATCCGCGTGCCGACGGACTTTCGATTGAGTACGACTATTCCGACGGGCACACCGTGGCGAAGAAGGTTTTCTCGTTTACGAAGAGCACGTACCTCGTGCAGATCGGCAGCGAAGTTACACGCGACGGCTCTCCGGTCCCGCATCTGCTGCAGTGGCGCGGCGGGTTCGGCGATATGGATGTCAACAATGCCGCCAGCCATCAGGCCGTTATTCGCTACGACCTCAGAGATGACAAATTCGCGCGCGATCTGGCGAAATCCGCGAAAAACGGACCCGTTCACAACGATGGCTCGTTTTCATTTGCCGGCATGGACGATCAGTACTTCGCCGCCGCCTTTATCCCCCCCGTCGATTCCGCGCTCCAGACGACGCAGTTCAGCGATTCTGTCGCGACTGCCTATAACGGCGCCGAGGACGCTTTCCCTGGACTCGCTGTTGGCGGGCAGGGGCGCAATCAGATGGGTCTGTTTGTCGGTCCCAAAGAAGGCGATGTCCTTGAAGCCGCCAATCCGAACCTGAGCCACGTAATCGACTGGGGCTGGTTCCGCATCATCGCGCAGCCGCTGTTTATGATTCTGCGCGAAGTGAACGGCAAGCTGGTCCACAACTACGGCTGGTCGATCATCGTGGTTACGCTGTTCATCAACATCGCGCTGTTTCCGCTGAAGCTGTTCAACCTGAAGTCGATGCGCAAGATGCAGGTTCTGCAGCCGCAGATTGCAAAGATCAATGACAAGTACAAGGGCGTGGGGATGAGCGACCCGCGCACGCAGCAGAAGCAGGCGGAAATCATGGAGCTGTACAAGCAGCACGGCGTGAATCCGATGGGCGGATGCGTGCCGCTGCTGATCCAGATGCCGTTTCTGTTCGCGTTCTATAAGGTACTCTCGGTGACCGTGGAAATGAGGCATGCCGACTGGCTCTGGATCGGCGATCTTTCGCAGCCCGAGCACTTCGGCATCCGCGTGCTGCCAATCATCATGGTGATCACCAGCATCGTGCTGCAAAAGATGACGCCAACGCCCGCGGGCGGCGACCCTGGTCAGCAGAAGATGATGCAGTTTATGCCCGTGATGATGGGTATCTTCTTCTGGCAGGCGTCGAGTGGCCTGGTGCTATACTACCTTTCCAGTAATCTCGTGGGCGTTGCGCAGCAATGGTTTTTCAACAAAACCACGCCGGCTGTGCCCGCGGTTACTGTTATCAAGAACGGGAAGAAGAAGGCTTGAAGCCAAAGTACTCGATTGACGAGACCGGACCACGGATCGAACAGTACCTGCGCCAGGTAATTCAGAATGGCGGTTTCGCGCTCGATTTCACGGTCGAAGCCGGTGGCGGCGCCAACGGCGAGTTTGAGACTCCCGATATTATCGTGAAGTTCACGGGCGAGGATGTCGACCTGATTCTGAGCAATCGGGCTGAACTCCTTCTGGCGCTCGAGCACACGGCGCAGGAAGCGCTGCGCATGCATTCCGACGATCATTCGCGGATTGCGTTCGATGCCAACGATTACCGCGCTCTTCGGATTGAAGAGCTGCGCATGACGGCGCAGGTTGCGGCGGAGAATGTGAAGCGCACCGGCCAGCCGTTTCGTTTTGCGCCGATGAACTCACGCGAGCGACGCATTATCCACATTGCTTTGCGAAATGAGACGGAACTCCGGAGTGAGAGTTCGGGTTCGGGGCCGTTTCGCGGCGTGATCGTATATCCTGCGGGCATGCCTTCGCTGCCGGAAGCGCCGCCGCCTCCATTCCGGCCTTCGCGTTTCGGACGCGAGCCACAGCCGGAACGCAGCGAGGAGCGGGGCCGGCGTCCGTTTGGACGAGGTGGCGGCAGGCCCGGCGGTGGCGGACGCGGCGGCCCACGGCGCCCGCGCTGATTTGCGTCTGCATGACACGATAGCTGCGATCTCCACGCCTCCCGGGCGCGGAGGTCTGGGTGTCATTCGTATTTCCGGTCCGCAGTGTATTCATATTGCGTCGGCAATTTTGCGTTTGCACGGTGAGTTGAAGCCGTGGAGCGCTGCACGGGCCGAGCTTTTGGATCATGACAGTGAATCTGTTGTAGACGAAACCATCGTCACGTATTTCGCCGCGCCCCGATCCTACACCGCTGAGGACATTGTGGAGATTTCCTGCCATGGAGCGCCGGTGATTCTGCGGCATTGCCTGGACCGGGCAGTTCGTGCCGGTGCGCGGCTTGCCGAGCCTGGCGAATTCACGCTACGAGCTTATCTGAACGGCAGGATCGATTTGCCGCGAGCGGAGGCCGTTCGCGATTTGATCGATGCCACTACGCTCTATCAGGCCCGCGTTGCGGCGCGGCAGACGCAGGGCTCCGTCTCGCGGTTGCTGGCGCCGATTAAGGCGCAGTTGGTCGAACTCATCGCCCTGCTGGAAGCCGGGATTGATTTCGCTGAAGACGATATCAGCGTTGCGCCGATTGCGGAGATCCTGCGGCGCCTGGATCCGGTGATCGCTCAGACGTCGTCTTTGGTATCCGGGTTTCGTTACGGCAACCTGGTGCGACAGGGGTTCTCGCTCGCGATTGTAGGCGCACCCAATGTCGGGAAGAGCAGCCTGTTCAATCGATTGCTGCGGCAGGATCGGGCGATTGTGACCGACATCCCTGGCACAACGCGTGATGTTGTGGCGGAGGCGGTTGAGATCTGCGGCATTCCCGTGCGCCTGGTGGATACCGCAGGCATTCGCGAAACCGGAGAATTCGTGGAGCGCCTGGGCATCGAACGGAGCCATCAGGCAATGGCCGATGCCGACCTGACGATCGTGCTGCTGGACGGCACCAATCGCGATGAAGCCCTTATCAATACCGCCAGATCGCAGGGGCGTACCGTGATCGCGGTAAATAAAAGAGACCTGCCCGGTTTTGAATCGCGACCCGATGAGATCGCAGTCTCCGCGCTGACCGGGCAGGGGATCGAGGCGCTGAAGCAGACAATCATCGAGCTGCTCACGGGCGGAGAGCCGCAAAGTGACTTCATCACCAGCCTTCGCCAGGAGAATCTGCTGGCCGAAGCCGTCGCGATGCTGCGGAAAGCGCACGATGCCGCCATCGCAGGTATCCCTCACGAGATGCTCCTGCTCGATCTCTACTGCGCGCTGCAGCCGCTCGACGCCATCACCGGCGCCACTACGGCGGATGATATTCTCAATCGCATCTTCTCCACTTTCTGCATTGGGAAATAGACCTGGATAACCATATTCAGCGCGTCCGCCGAATCTGCGCCTCTATGCCAGGCTGCAGCGAAAAACTATCCCATGGCGAACCGACGTTCTTCGTGAAGAAGCGCGTCTTCGCGATGTTCTCCAACAACCATCACAACGACGGCCATATTGCCGTTATGATCCCGGCCGCGCCGGGCCATCAGGAAGCCTTGATTCAGTCCGCGCCGAAGACATATTATCGGCCGCCGTACGTCGGAGCTAAGGGCTGGGTGGGAATCGATCTCGATCAGGTCGACGACGACGAACTCGGTGCACACATCCGCGACGCCTGGGAAATGATCAGTAAGAAGAAGTAGCTATCGGTCGCGCGCCGTCACCAGATCGGTCAGCGTAAACAGCGCCCGCTGATACGGATTATCCGGGAACTCCGAAACAATCTGGCGCGCATGGTCGGTGAACTGGCGCGCCCGTTCGCGGGTACGCTGAATGCCGCCGTGCCGCTCCACCATTGCGGAGATATCGGCAAACGGAACTGCATCGTAATTGCGATCCGTGAGCGCAGTCTCAACGAGCGCGCGTTCCGCTGCGGTTGCGGTTTCGAGAGCGTAGACCAGCGGCAAAGTAACCTTGCCTTCCTTCAGGTCGCCGCCCACTGGCTTTCCCAGCGTCTCTTCGCGCGAGGTGAAATCCAGCATGTCATCGATCAGTTGGAAAGCCATGCCGAGGTTCCACGCGAATTCGCCCAGTTTCTCCTCGAATGCTGTATCGGCGCCACCCGCGACGGCGCCGAGTTTGGCGCAGGCGGAAAACAGGCACGCCGTCTTGCGGTCAACAAGCTCCATGCAGTCGGCTTCGGAAATCGAAATCTTGCCGATGCGATCAAGCTGGATCAGTTCGCCTTCCACCATCAGTTGCGTGAGGCCGATCAGCAGATCGAGCACGTGGAAATTGCGCTCCCGCAACGCCACCTGGAAAGCCTGCATGTAGAGCCAGTCGCCCGCCAGAACGCAGGTATGGTTACCCCACTGCACGTTCGTGGAAGGCCGACCGCGGCGTGTGTTGGCCATGTCTATGACGTCGTCATGCACCAGCGTGGCAGCGTGGATCATCTCCACAACCGCGCCCAGCTGGATCGCCGTCTTACCACCGCCGCCCGCAAAGCGGGCGCAAAGCAGCAGAAGCGCGGGACGCAGCCGCTTGCCGCCGCTCTGCTGAAGATAACGGCCAATGGTCGTGACTGTCTCGACGGATGCCAGAGACTCGACGTCGATCGCCTTTTCGACCAGTTCCAGGTCTTCCCGGACGAGGTCGAAAATCTCGCTCGCCGTCAGAGCCTGATTTGCCCGTTCAGTTTCCATTGGAAACACCAGTGTAACGGGTCGGATTTGTTGATTGCAAAGGACGGTTAAGACAGAGCCGCTCGAAATTGGCTGTAGTGAGCTCAGCGATACCCTGCGGAGTGGTTTCGCGAATCTCCGCCAGCTTTTTCAGAGTTTCGATCATCATGGCGGGTTCGTTGCGCTTGCCCCGATAGGGTATCGGCGCAAGAAATGGAGCATCGGTTTCAATCAGCAGCCGATCGTCTGGCGTAATCTTCACAGCCTCACGCACGTTCTCGGCGGTCTTGAAGGTGACGACTCCGCCATAGGCCAGGTGAAACCCGAGGTCGAGCGCCTGATGAGCCTGCGCGGCATCGCCGGTAAAGCAGTGAAGGATGCCTTCGCCGCCCCGCCATTCGCGGGCCAGGACTTGCATCGTGTCGTCCCAGGCTTCGCGCGTGTGGATGATGATGGGCAGTTCCAGTTCCCGGGCGATTCGCAGTTGTTCCAGAAATACCTCGCGCTGCGTGTCGCGCGGGGAGAAGTCGTAGTGGTAATCAAGGCCGATTTCCCCGTAAGCCACTACGGCCGGATGCTTGCCGAGTTGTCGGAGGTCGGCGTAGGTTTCCGACGTCACCTTAGCAGCTTCATGCGGGTGCACGCCGACGGTAGCGACAATCTGCGGATACTTTTCCGCCAGGCGAATCGCGCGATCCAGCTCCGGCGGTCCGTCGCCCGTACCAATGCAAAGGATCCGCTCGATACCCGCCTCGGCCGCACGTGCAAGCACGCCATCCAGATCCGAGCTGAACTTTTCGTGATCCAGATGGCAGTGGGAGTCGATGACTCTCATCACTTGAGGCGCGCACCGACCGGCACGTCTTCGAGGAATCCGGCCAGGATCGGCTTGCCACCTTCGAGCGATGCCGCCACGATCATGCCGTTCGACTCAATGCCCCGCAGCTTGCGCGGATTCAGATTGGCGACGATTACGACTTTGCGTCCCGGCAACGTTTCAGCGGCATAGGCCTTTGCGATGCCTGCGACAATGGTGCGCGGCTCCGCTTCGCCGATGTCGACCTTGAGGTGAAGCAGCTTGTCGGCGCCTTTCACAGGTTCAGCGGAAACAACCTGACCTACCCGGAGATCGACTTTTTCGAAATCGTCGAATTCAATCTTCGGACTCGGGGGCGCGATTGATGTAGCGGTCTCAGGCGCCGCCGCAGGGGATTTTCCGAGCAATTTTGCCTGACGCGCTGTCTCCACCTCTTCAAGTTCACGCATCCGGTCGATCGCGGCTTTCGCTTCGATTCGCGGATACACCGGTGCAATCATCCCGATTGTCTGACCGGCTTCGAGTTGTCCGGACTTCAAATCGTTCAGGTTCAGCTTTGTCAGATCTTCCTTCATCCCGAGCTGGGCCCAGATTTGAACCGTCGATTCCGGCAGGACGGGATGCAGGAGAGCTACGGCGACGCGCAGCAGGTCTGCTGAGGTATAAAGCGCGTCATCAAGCTGTTGGCGTGCGGCATCGCCGGCTTTTGCGAGCTTCCACGGAGCTTGCTCAACGATGAACTTGTCCGCCGCTGACAGCATTCCCCAGATCGCTTCCAGTCCTTTCGAGAATTCGAGCGCATCGAACGCGCGCGTAGCCTCTTCAATCGCTTTCGAAACCGGTCCTTCGAGCGGGTAGCTCGCTCGCGCCGGAATGAATCCATCGCGATACTGCCGGATCATCGTAAGGGTCCGGCTGGCAAGATTCCCCAAACCATTTGCCAACTCCGCGTTGTAACGATTCACCAGTGCGTCATAACTAAACCCGCCGTCCTGCCCGAAAACGATTTCGCGAAACAGAAAATACCGCAGCGCCTCGGCGCCCATAACCTGACGAATCGGCTCGGATCGCACGATGTTCCCGCGCGACTTGCTCATCTTGTCGTTCTCAAACAGGAGCCAGCCGTGCGCGAAGATCTTCCTCGGCAACGGAAGATCGGCGGCTATCAGAAACGCCGGCCAGTATACGGCGTGGAAGCGCAGAATTTCCTTACCGACCAGATGCAGATCGGCGGGCCAGAGGTCGAGATCGCGCACCGCGGTGATGTAGTTCACCAGCGCGTCAAACCAGACGTAGGCAACGTGATCGCCATCAAGCGGTACGCCCCACTTGATGGTTGTGCGACTGATCGAAAGATCCTGCAGACCACCGCGCACGAAGCTCACAACTTCATTGCGCCGCGACTCCGGCTGAATGAAGTCCGGATTGTCTTCGTAATGCTTCAGCAGGCGGTCCGCGAAGGCCGAGAGCTTGAAGAAATAATTCTCTTCCGTGATCGTTTCCGTGGGGCGTCCGCAGGTAGGGCAGTTATCGCCCGGCTTCGCGTCATTTACATACGCCTCATCGAAAACGCAGTACTGGCCGGTGTAGCTGCCCTTATAGATGTAGCCTTTTTCGCGGCACAGATTGAACAGCCAACGCACTGTATCGTGGTGACGCGGTTCCGTCGTCCGGATGAAATGATCGTACTGAATTCCGAGCTTATCCCACTCCGCGCGAAATTCATTGGAAATGAGCGTAGCGAACTCAACCGGCGTCTTGCCCATCGCAACGGCGGAACGCTCCACCTTGAGTCCGTGCTCATCCGTACCGGTGGTGAGCACGGCAGTGTAACCCTGCATCGCCTTCAGGCGCTTGATGGTGTCGGCGGCGAGCGTCGTGTAAGCGTGGCCGATATGCGGCGCTGCGTTGACGTAATAGATCGGCGTTGTGAGGTAGTATTTCATCGGGCTTTCAGGAATTCGTGTGTGGCTTCGGCGAGCACCTGCTTCAGCGGTATACCCGCGGATTCAGCAATGCGCCGCGCATCTTCGTATTCGGGCGCGAAATTGTCGCCGGAAGTTTTCATTCGAACCGGACCGTGTGGCGTCTGGACCTCCGTCCAGTCCCGCGCCTGCACGCGGCGTTCGGCATCGTGGAAGCGAATTCCCAGCGTTGGCGTTTCCCGGAAGATCAGGCCGATAAGTTCTTCGCGCTGTTCCGGCGCTGCAATCACCTGCAGCACAACACCGGGGCGATTTTTCTTCATCTGTGCAGGCAGCACGAGCGCATCAAGCGCTCCAGCTTCCAAAAGCTTTTCCGTAGCGTACGCGATCACCTGCGGAGAAGCGTCATCTATATTGGCCTCAATCACGCTGACCGTTTTTTTTTCGGGAGCGCAATTCGCTTCTCCAATCATCACGCGGACGAGGTTGGCGTGTTCCCTAAAATCGTGATCGCCTGCGCCATATCCGATCGCGCGAACGGTCATCGCCGGCATCGCGCCAAAGCCCTCGGCAAGCGCTGCGACGACGGCGGCGCCAGTGGGCGTGGTCAATTCCAGCGCGGGGCCTCGCGCATAAATCGGTTTTCCCTGGAGCAATCGCGCGGTAGCAGGAGCAGGTACCGGCAATACCCCATGTTCCGTCTTCACGGTGCCGCTGCCGGTATTAATCGCACTGCAGAAAATGCGGTCTACACTCAGCAAATGCAGAGCCATGCAGATCCCCACAATGTCGCAGATCGAATCGACTGCCCCAACTTCATGGAAATGCACCTTCTCAACGTCGATACCGTGCGCGAGCGCTTCAGCTTCCCCCAGCACCTGAAATACCCGTCCCGCGGCGGCCTTCACGCTCTCCGGCAGGTCCGCTGCCGCAATCGTCCGCAGAATGCCGTCAAGATGCCGATGCTTCGGACTCTCGGCAACAGCCACGCGAAACTTAGCAGCAGCCATCCCGCGCCGCTTTACCTGTTCCCAGCCGAATGTACCTTCCGTAGCCAGTGACTGAAGCGCGCGCGTAATCGCATCGCGGTCCGCGCCTGCATCGGCCAGTGCCGCGACCAGCATATCTCCGGCCAGCCCGGAGAACGCGTCAATGTAGCAGATCACAGTAACCAGTGTACGGGGTTACTTACCGGAAAGCGGAATCTCGAAGTAGTAGAGGTCTTTGCCGGTGTTGGCATCCACAAGGCCAGTGGCATAGAGTGAGGCGCCCGCGCTCGTGATATCGGTTTCGAAGTAAACGAATCCGCTGGCCGTCTCGCCGGGAGGAATCATCCTGGCGGAAAACGCGCGAATTTCAATCTCAGGCACATCCAGCGGACTCTTGCCGCGGCCCACTTTGATGCCGCCAAGCGGACCGACAGAAACCTTCGGTTTACCCGGTCCTTTCGAATACTTCACATCCGAAGCCGCAATCGTGCCTGCGCGCGAATGATCCGGCAACTCATACTCGAAACGCACGCGATCCAGCTTCACCGCATGCTGGCTGTCATTACGAATCACGATCAGCACCGGCAGAATATTGTACTGCCACGGGTTTAATTTGCCGAACGCCGTTTTCGCCTGATCGTCAGTAATGAAGGGCTCCGCGGCCATCGTTACGCCGTCGCTGGTCTGCTTATTTGCATACTGGTCGATAGGCTTCGCCTGGAATGTGGGCCTATCGGCCGCTAACGCGAGCGATGCCAGGGCCAGGACCGCTATACTCGAAAAAAGGCGCAGCGGCCGTTTCCCTATCCTTTTGAGACGCAAAGCGATCTTTCTCCTCTACCGCGCCGCCGGAACACTGGCCGCTCCGGCCATCGTCCTTTACCTGCTTGTCAGAATCCTGCGCGATCGCCGTTATCTCGCCACCATGCGGGAGCGACTCGGCGACCTTTCCGCATTATTGCAGAAGTCACACGTGCCTGGTTATCAATCGATCTGGATTCACGCTGTCTCGGTCGGCGAGGTGCTCGCAGCCCTTCCGCTGATTGAAGAGTGGCGCAGGCGTTCGCCGGCGGCGCCACTCTTCGTTAGCGTAACGACGCTGGCTGGAAGGGAAGTGGCGGAGAAGCGACTGGGTGCCACTGTCACCGGGATCTTCTGGGCGCCGCTCGATTATGTGTGGATCGTGCGCCGTGTACTGCGAGGTATCCGGCCTTCCCTGGTCGTAATTCTCGAAACCGAAATCTGGCCGAATCTCTATCGGGAAGCGAAGCGCATCGGCTGCGGATTGATTCTGGTGAATGGCCGCATCTCCGACCGTGCGCTGCCTCGTTACCGGAGATTGGCTTCGTTTTTTGAGCCGGTGCTTTCGCTGTGCGACCGAATTCTCGTGCAGTCCGAGGAAATGAAAGAGCGCTTTGAGGTCGCGGGAGCACCGGCCGAGATCGTCAGCGTCGCGGGCAACCTTAAGTACGATTTTGTTCCCGCGGTGCTGGCGGCAGATTCGCCAATATCTGGATTCCTGGGATCGGGATCGCTCTGGATTGCCGCCAGCACAACCAGTGATGGTTGTCTCGATGAAGAGGATGACATCCTCGCCGCACAAAAAGATCTCCCCGGATGGCGGCTGATCATCGCGCCCCGGAAGCCGGAACGATTCGCAGTAGTGGCGAAGAAACTCGCCGATTCCGGTCTGCGGTGGACACGCCGCACCGCACTCGACGATCCCTCGGCTGACATCCTTCTGCTCGACTCCATCGGCGAGTTAGCGGCGCTTTTTGCCCATGCAGACGTTGTTTTCATGGGCGGCACAATCGCGCAAACGGGCGGCCATAACATCCTCGAGCCAGCGATGGCAGGTAAGGCGGTGATTGCCGGGCCACACCTCGAAAACTTTCGTGATATTGAAAGCCACTTCGAAAAGCACAGCGCCATAATGCGAATTCCGGGGGGCGGGGAACTGGCGAAGGCCGTTCTGCGTGCCGCCGTCGATACAGAACTCGGCCCGAGGGCGAAAGCCGCAGCCACACTGCGATGCGGAGCCGCTGTCCGCGCAGCAGGTGAAATCGAAGCGCTCTACAATGTCTGCTTACCCTTTGAGCGCCGCCCCCAGCCAGCGCACGCGATCCTCTGGTTCTTCGCCCAACTCTGGCGTATTGGCAGCGCGCGGGACCGCCGTCTTAAATTGGCACGCCGGCGCAGACTTCCGGCCCCCGTGGTCAGCATAGGTAACATCACCGCAGGAGGAACCGGCAAGACCCCGATCACGCTCGAACTCCTCAACGACCTGCGCGACCTCAAACCAGTCCTTCTCACGCGCGGACACGGACGCAGCACAACCGGCATCGTCACTCTGCCGAAAGGAACGGAACGTCCGCCAATCGAGAGCACCGGCGACGAAGCGCAACTCTACATACGCTCTGCCGGCGTTCCAATCGGCATCGGCTCCGATCGCTTCAAAGCCGGAGAGCGCCTGCTGCGCGAATCCCAAACGAACGTCGTGCTCCTGGACGACGGTTTCCAGCATCTGCAACTCTATCGAGACTTCGACCTTGTCCTGATTGATGCGCTGGCTCCCTTCGGTGCGGGAGGACTCTTGCCGCTGGGACGTCTGCGCGAACCTCTTGAAGGCCTCGCCCGAGCCGATGCCTTCGTAATCACACGATCCCGCGCGGCCGCAAATCTCAAAGCTATTGAAGCGGTGCTGCATCGCTACAATCCGCAGGCACCGGTGTACCATGCGTGGCTCGAAAACCGGCGCTGGACCAACCGCGCCGGAGAAGTCTTCGACGTCAGCGCCTTCGAAGCCTCCAAAGCCGTAGCATTCTGCGGCCTGGGAAATCCGGAATCGTTCTGGCGTTCACTCGCAGACTGCGGAGTCGCGCCAATGGAACGCCACTCCTTCGGCGACCATCATCGCTATAGTCCAAACGAATTTCGGCGCATGGCGCGACACGCCCGCGAATCCGCAGCGGAAGTTTTGCTGACGACGGCGAAGGACGCGGTCAATCTCTGCGCGGAATTCGAAGCCATCGCGGCTCCGATGAAACTTTACTGGCTTGAAATCGGCATCGGCATCGAAAACCGTGCCGACCTGATCCGCCGCATTCGCGAAAAGATCGCGCTTAAACCTTAGTGCCCTTGAGCGCTCCGCGAACAGCGGTGTTCATCATCCGCTCCGCCAGCGTGTGCGTAACTTCGTTGAGCCGCTCGACCTGCGCGCGAATCACGTTATGATCCTGAGCGTTATAGGCAAGCTGCAGACGATTCACGGCGGAAGTCACTGCGTCCCGCTCCTCATCCTTCAGTGACAGCCAGGCCTCATTCTTCTGCGCCTTAGCTGTTGCAGCCAGAATTGCATCGGCATCAATGCGCGCGCCCGCGAGCTGCGCCGCCTGGTAATCGGCTTCGGCGTTATCGATGGAAGCTTCAATCATCGCTTCCACCTGCTCATCGGTGAGTCCGTAAGAAGGCTTCACATCCATCGACTGTTCCTGACCGGTACGCGCATCGCGCGCCGTCACGTTCAGAATTCCATTCGTATCGATCAGAAACCGCACTTCAATCCGGGCCATTCCCGCCGGCATCGGCGCGATGCCTTTGAGATCGAACCGAGCCAGGCTGCGGCAATCCTTCGCCAGTTCGCGCTCGCCCTGCACCACGTGAATCAGCACGTTCGTCTGCCCGTCCACACCAGTGGTAAACGTCTCGCCCGCGCTTGCCGGAATCGTCGAATTGCGATGAATAATCTTCGACACCACGCCGCCATACATCTCAATGCCCAGGGACAGCGGAGTCACATCGAGCAGCAACTGGTTCTCAACTGTTCCCGCAAGGATTCCCGCCTGCACCGCTGCACCAAGCGCCACCACCTCGTCCGGATTCAGTTCGGCATGCGGACGCGCTCGAAAAAGCACCTCAACAGCGGCGCGCACCATCGGTATCCGCGTGGACCCGCCAACAAGCACCACCTCATCAATCTGCTCATGAGTGACGCCCGCATCCTTCATGCAGTCCCGGCAGGGCCCCAGTGTGCGGTCAACAATATCGCGAATCAGATTTTCAAACAGTTCGCGCGTGATCTCGCGCTGGTATGTCTTGCCGCCCCATGACAACGAAATCTTAGCGGAAAGGGTAAAAGAGAGCGCTTCCTTCGCTTCGATCACGGCCGCCCTCAGCGCCTGCACCGCACCGCCGGAACGCGAGATATCTTCGCCCCATTCGGTGGCAATATCTTCCAGCGCAATCGTCAGCAGCCGATTATCGATATCGTCGCCACCCAAATGGGTGTCGCCATTCGTGGCGAGCACTTCGAAGATCCCGTCATGCAGCCTGAGAATGGAAATATCGAACGTTCCGCCGCCTAAATCGTAAACCGCAACGATGCCCTCGCGGCGCTTGTCCAGGCCATACGCCAGTGCCGCCGCAGTAGGTTCGTTCACCAGCCGCAGAACTTCCAGACCGGCAATGCGACCCGCATCCCGAGTGGCTTGTCTCTGCGCATCGTTGAAATAAGCCGGCACTGTGATTACAGCGCGCTTCACCGGGGCTCCCAGAGCCTGTTCCGCGTTCTTCTTCAGCTCACGCAGAATCAACGCTGAAACTTCCGGCGGAGTGAGCGTCTTCTCACCCAGTATCAACCGAATCACAGACTCACTATCTTCCGCCACATGAAACGGAAACAGTTTGAGCTCTTCCTGTATATCGGCAACGCCCCGGCCCATCAACCGTTTCACGGAATAGACGGTCCGCTCGGGATGATCGATGAGTTCCGCGCGCGCCGCCGTTCCCACAATCGCCGACCCGTCCGGCGCAATGGAAACGATACTCGGAACGATATTCCCGCCCGAAGGCGACGCCAGAACCTCCGGCTTCGTCAGATTCATCGCCGCAACCAGGCTGTTCGTGGTGCCAAGGTCGATTCCGACTACCGTGTCCTGATTATCAAACTCAATTTGAAACATTCGTATCGGCGGCCTTCGCAATCAGATTAGTAACGTATTTCCGTTTATTCAGCAGGCCGCGCACCACGTCGAGATGTCGTTGATCGTGGCCGTTGTCCCATGCCGCGAACGCCGCGCCAAGTTCCGCGTCGATCTCATCCCGCATCGTCTCGAAACGGGATCCTGAAGCCTCCAACTGCGACCTTGCATCCTCGTCCCCGGCACGAAGCTCCTCCAGCGCCATGTTCAGTTCGAAAACTTCCTCAAGCAGTTCCGGTGGCACGTCCTTCGTGCTTTGCTCTGCGACGTCGAAGCCTTCCTGCTTCAGAACATAATGAGCGCGCGCGACCGGATCCCGGAGCGTGCGGTAAGCATCATTCAGAACCGCACTCGCTTCGAGAGCGTATTCCTGCTCCCGCAGAGGCTTCCGCGAAAACAGATCGGGGTGCAGTTTCCGGCTCAGCGCGTAGAACCGTTTCTCCAGATCTTTGCTGTCAACAGCAAGCTGCCGGGGAAGTTCGAAGAAAGCGAAATAATCGTCAGACGACGGCTGGAGGCTCTTACAGGCAGGGCAGAAACGCGCATCCACTGCCGCACCGCACTTCCAGCAGGTACCTGGCATCGCGTTCAACTACGCCGTAAACGAAGTCCCGCAGCCGCAGTTCTTCTTCGCATTCGGATTCTCAAACACAAAACCGGACTGCATCAGCGTTTCCTTGTAATCCAGCGTCAGCCCGTGCAAATAAAGAATGCTCTTTGGATCGACGAAAATCTGCACACCGTCGAAATCGAACACCTTATCCTTAGGCCGTGGCTGCGCATCAAACTTGAATTGATAACTCAGCCCGGAACATCCGCCTCCGAGGACACCAAGGCGCAGACCACCCTTAGCGCCCATCTTCTCGAAGGTCGCGCGGATCTTCTGCACAGCCTTGGGAGTAACCGAGATCCCGGCGCCCGGAGGAGGCGGCGCGGCCTCGCCGGCCTGTTGCTCCAGAGCAGTCATTACGCCACCGTCTGAGCGGCAGGCGTGGACTTCGCCTGCTTCGCGCGATAGTCGCCGATCGCGGCCTTAATTGCATCCTCCGCCAGCACCGAGCAATGAATCTTCACCGGCGGCAGGCTGAGCTCATTCACAATATCGGTGTTCTTGATCTCCAGAGCCTGGTCCACGGTCTTACCCTTCAGCCATTCGGTAGCCAGCGATGAGCTCGCAATCGCGCTCCCGCAGCCGAACGTCTTGAACTTCGCATCTTCAATGATGCCGCTCTCTTCGTTCACCTGAATCTGCAGCTTCATCACGTCGCCACACTCCGGCGCGCCCACCATGCCGGTGCCAACCTTTGATGAGCCCTTATCCAGTGAACCCACATTACGCGGATTGTTGTAATGATCCAGAACTTTATCGGAATATGCCATGTCGGATTCTCCTTGAAAACCTTAATCGTGAGACCAGGAAACGGTGCTGAGGTCGATTCCTTCCTTCGCCATCTCATACAGCGGAGAAAGTTCGCGCAGCTTCTTCACCACATCAATCAGCTTGGCCGCCGTGTAATCGATCTCTTCCTCGGTGTTAAAACGCCCAATGCCGAACCGAATCGAAGAGTGCGCCACGTCGTCGCCCACACCCAGCGCCTTCAGCACATAGCTGGGCTCAAGCGTTGCGGAAGTACAGGCCGAACCGCTCGAAACCGCAATCTCGTTAATTCCCATCAGCAGCGACTCGC
Organism: Acidobacteriota bacterium; assembly: GCA_048498815.1. Taxonomy (GTDB): domain Bacteria; phylum Acidobacteriota; class Terriglobia; order Bryobacterales; family Bryobacteraceae; genus BOG-234. The sequence continues at coordinate 51,866 of JBEHXG010000015.1, forward strand.
CCTCCACATAAGCAAAGCTCATGTTCAGACTGTGCGGCAGGCGATGTTCCATCGATCCATTGATGTAAACCTCATCGAGCCCCGCCTCAAGCGTGGTCTTCAGCTTGTCGCGCAGATAACGCAGCCGCTTTGTCTCGGCTTCCATCTCCTGATTGCAGAGTTCGCACGCCGCGCCCAGGCCCACAATGCCCGGAACATTCAGCGTGCCGGAACGCATCCCGCGCTCATGTCCGCCGCCATCAATCTGCGCCGTAATCTGCACGCGCGGATTGCGCCGCCGCACATAAAGAGCTCCCACTCCCTTCGGCCCGTACATCTTATGCGCGCTGATTGACATCATGTCGATGTTGTCTGCGTTCACATTCACCGGAACCTTGCCGATCGCCTGCACACCATCCGTGTGGAACAGGACTCCGCGCTCCCGGCACATCTTTCCAATTTCACGAATCGGCTGTACCACTCCCAACTCGTTATTCGCGTACATGATCGAGACCAGAATCGTCTTATCTGTAAATGCTTCTTTCAGCATCTCCAGATCGATCAGCCCGTCGCCCATTACGGGCAGGTAGGTAACCCGATACCCCAGCTTCTCCAGTTTCTTGCAGGTATCAAGCACCGCCTTGTGCTCAGTGACCACAGTAATGATGTGGTTGCCTTTTTCGGCATACATTTCGGCCACACCCTTGATCGCCAGGTTGTCTGACTCTGTAGCGCCGCTGGTGAAGATGATTTCCTTCGGCGTCGCGCCTATCAGATCGGCAATCTGTTTACGCGCCTTATCCACGGCCTGCTCCGCTTCCCAGCCGAACTCATGATTACGGCTGGCGGCGTTGCCGAAATACTCCGTGAAGTAGGGCAGCATCGCCTCCACCACCCGCGGATCCACCTTCGTGGTGGCGTGATTATCAAGGTAAATAGGCAGCTTCATAGTTTCGTCGTCTTTCGCCATTCGTCATACTTCCCGATGCAGATTCGCCGCAAGGGGATTCAGCGCCACCGGAGCTGGGGTCAGGCCGGATCGCCGTGTTTCCGCCAGGTCGGTAATCGTAAAACCGTTCAAAACTCCCAGAATCGCCTCATGCACTCGTCGCAGCGGCTCCCGAACTGTGCAGTTATCCGATTGCTCGCACGTCCCATGCTCCGTAAAGCAATGGGTAAGGATTACAGGCCCGTCGATAGCACGCACCACTTCGAGCGCCGAGACCGTATCCGGATTCCGCATCAGCTTATATCCGCCATTAGTTCCCGCCACCGACTTTACTATCCCGGCGCGCGAGAGTTGCTGCATCACTTTGGCCAGCAGTGTCACCGGCAGATGATATGCATCCGCAATATCCTTCGTGCTGGCGGTAGCACCCGGCACCGATGCCAGGTGGCGCAGTGCGATCAGACCGTAATCAGCCTTCTTCGTGAGCTTCAGCAAGAACCCGGACCTTTCTTGTCCTGTTTTGAGAGTACCACAGAATCCGGCTGCGCCTGACAATCGGCGCCTGTCCGGGGCAACATCGATCCTCGACATAAAGAATTTGAATTACTTTTCGGAAAATTTATGTGAAAAGTACGGACGATTACGAACGAGAGGCGTCCATATGCTGAAAAAAATATTTTGTGCAACTTAAATGAATAAAATGGGTTCCAATCGTATATCGTTATGACTCGCTATACCGTGGCGCCCCCTGACCCGCGGTTTGTGATTGTTCACTATCACATCCTGAAGAACGGCGGCAGCACGCTCGAATACATCCTGGAGCGCGAGTTCGGCAATGCGTTTGCCACGCTTCACGGAGAAAACGCAGGCGACGTGCTGAATGGCGGCCAGCTCGCTGAATTCCTCGCCGCGCGTGCCGATATTCTGGCTTTGTCCAGCCACCACCTCCGTTATCCGCTGCCCGAAATTCCCGGAACTATATTTTTCGACTGCTGTTTTCTGCGCCATCCGCTTACCCGCCTGAACTCCGTATACAAATGGTTCCGGCGCGCTCAATCGACCGATCGGCTCTGCATGAAGGCTCGCCAGTATGACTCCGCCGACTTCATGCGATTCCTGCTGGACGAACTTCCCAACATGGTCTGCGACGTCCAGGTGACACAACTCGCCAGAGGCGGAGCCTTCACGCGGCCCGCGAATCGCACCGATTGCGAGCGCGCTCTCCGGCTCTTCGCCGATATGGCGATCCCGGGAGTGGTCGAAATGTTCGATCAATCGCTGGTTGCCGCGGAATATTTCCTGCGCGCAGCGTTTCCCGCGCTTCGCCTGGAATATACTGCGCAGAATGTGAGCCCGGGCGATACCGAATCCGGACCCGACGGTCAGCAGCGCCTCATCAAACTCTGGGGCTCCGCTCTTTACAGCCAGGTCGCACGAATGAATCAGTTCGACCTTGCTCTCTTCGATGACGCAAAGGAAGAGATTGCGCGTCGCTTCAATCTCATCCCGGATACCGCCCGCCGCATGAGCGACTTTGAAACTCGCTGCCGGGGTCTTGCCGCGGTAGCGGCCCCCGCCTGATCACCCGCTGCGCCATTCTAAACTAAGTCTCGGTGAATGACGCCACTGGGCAAACGTCTCCCCTCCACTCCCGATTCCGCACCGCGCTCCTTTTCGCGCTGATTGTCGCGGCCACGCTATGGGTGTACCGCAACGTCGGTCACTATCAGTTCCTCAACTACGACGACTACTACTTCATCGCCAGGAATCACCACGTCTGGCAGGGCCTGACAGCACCCGGCCTCAACTGGGCTTTCCGCAATCAGGTTCCGATGTGGACCCCGCTCGCGTGGCTTTCCTATATGATCGACACGCAATTGTTCGGTGTGAGTTCGGAGGCGATCCACTACTCGAATCTCGCATTGCACATCCTGGCGGCGGGTGCGCTTTACTTGTTCCTCGTAGCCGCCACCGGCCGCGCGGGAAGCAGTGCCCTGGCAACCGCGCTCTTCGCCCTGCATCCGCTGCACGTGGAATCCGTAGCCTGGGCCTCGGAACGTCGCGACGTTCTCTGCGCGCTCTTCTGGTTCCTCACACTCGGCGCATGGGTTCGTTTCGCAAAAAGCCGCAGCCTTCTCTGGTATACCGCCGCGCTCATAGCTTGTGCATGCGGCATGATGTCGAAACCGATAATGCTGACGATCCCATTCGTGCTCCTCATCGTCGACTACTGGCCACTCCGGCGACCCTTCACAACAGGCCGAATTTACGAAAAAATCCCGTTCTTTCTGATCTGCGTCGCCGGAGCCGCAGCCACGATATTCGGCCCGCGCAACTTCGGCGTTGACGTGTTCCCGGCCGACCTGCGCTGGGAAAACGCTCTGAATTCCATCTGGATCTATCTCTTCAAAACCATCTGGCCCGCGAATCTTTCCGTAATCTATCCGTTCCCGGAAACCATTCCTCTGTGGCAACCGGCGCTCGCGCTCGCTGCGCTCCTCGCCGCCGGCACCTTCGCCTGGCTCGTCCGCAGGCAAGCTCCCTGGTTCACCGCCGGATGGCTCTGGTACCTCATCACTCTAATTCCGGTGTTGGGTCTGATTCAAACCGGCGAACAGAGTGTAGCCGACCACTACACCTACCTGCCGCTTACCGGGGTCTTTATCGCTCTCGCCTGGGGAGGTGCATCGCTGATCGACTCCCAATCGATCCTCCGCCGTCCGATGCAGGGTGCATCGATCTTCATTCTCGCCGCGATCTCGATTGCCGCATCCCATGATGCGGAAGCCTGGCGCGACACCGAATCATTATTTCGACAGGCCCTCACAGCCGACCCTTCGAACTACATGGCGTGGATTCGCCTGGGTAAGCGCCATATCGAAAAAGGAAAAATTGACGCCGCCCGCGCAGCGTTCGAAACCGCACTGCAACTGCGTCCGCGCGCCGCCGCCGTCCATGCCTGCTTCGCTGAGTTTTACGCAGCCACCGGACAGGCCACTCAGTCCATCGAAGCCTGGGAGCAGGCATCCAGCCTGCAACCGGAAACCGCAACCTTTACAGCCAGCCTTGGCGTCATGCTCTTCAATATCGGCCGTCTGACTGAGGGCGTGGAGAAACTCGACGCAGCCATTGCCCTCAGTCCCGGCTCGCCCGAGATTCACGCCAATCTCGGCCTGGCGCTCGCGGCGGTAGGCACAAGTGCCAACGAGGGAGTGGAAGAACTGCGCCGAGCGCAAACGCTCGATCCTCACAACGGCCAATACTTCCGTCTGGAGGCGCAGCATTGGCTCAGCGTCAAACCGCCGCAAACAACCGCAGCGATAAAGGCATTAGAGGAAGCACTCACTGCCGATCCCCTCGATCCCGAAACCCACATCGCACTCGCCGATGCACTCAATCAGACGGCCAATGGCCGGACTGCGGCCATTCGTGAGTTCGAAGCCGCCCAACGTCTGAGTCTGGGCAAACGTCTGAAACCTGACGTCCAGTCGCGACTCAACGACCTCCGCGCGTCAAACTAAACCATTTTTGGCAAGGCAATTGCCCGGTTTGCGGCTGGAGGTTAACACACACTCAATGAAGTACATCCCCGTAATCCTTACCGCAGCCGTGGCAATCGCGGTCAGCGGCTGCGCCACTAAAGGCTATGTCAGCAGAAGCATTTCCCCGGTAAGCGGCAAAGTTGACCAGCAGGGTCAGGCAATTGACCAGACCAATCAATCCCTGCAGAAAACCCAGGCCGATCTCGCCAACGATGAGACAAAGCTCAGTGCCACCAGCGAACGGGCACAGTCAGCCGACACCCGCGCCGGTGAGGCGTTGGCGAAAGCGGCGGACGCCGCCGGCAAAGCGACCGACGCCGGCAGTCGGGCCGATCAGGCGAATCAGCGCGCCCAGCAGGTTGGTGAGGACCTGGGAGCTCTGAAGGGGCAGGTAGCCTCGCTCGATGACTATAAGAAAGTCTCGGGCACGACCGTGAACTTTAAGTTCAACAGCGACAAGCTCGACGCCGACGCGCGCAAGCAGCTCGACGAGATGGCGCTCGGCGGTAAGAATTACAAACGGTATTTTGTCGCCGTGGAAGGCTTTACCGACAAGGTCGGGGATGCCGAATACAACACTGCACTCAGCAAACGCCGTGCGGACGCCGTCGTAGCGTACCTGGTCTCCCAGCATGACATTCCGATTTACCGCATCCAGATGGTTGGGCTCGGAAAAGACAAGCCAGTAGATGAAGGCCGGGACAAAGCAGCGCGGGCAAAGAACCGCCGCGTTGAAGTAAACATCTACAGCGCTGATAACTCCGGCGGAACGTCGTCGCCCTCAGCCTCAGCGGCCGGCGCTGGCGGAACGTTCTAGTCAGTCCAAGGTTCGCCCGCCGCCCCTCAAGGCTGAAGGCGGCGGGTGGTTGCGGAGGCAGCCTCATCCTCCCTCGGGTGGCTGCCTCCCGCGATTTTCCTTCCTCTTCTAACCACCCGGTCCATTCGGAACTCAGCGCTATACTGAGTCTTCTCCCAACCGAAAGGACCAACCCCGTTGAGAAATAAAATAACCGTCATCGGCGCCGGAAATGTAGGCGCCAACTGTGCTGTCTGGGCTGCCAAAAAGGAACTCGGCGACATCGTGGTAGTCGATATCGCTGAAGGCGTGCCGCAGGGCAAAAGCCTCGATCTTCTGCAGGCGGGCCCCGTCGAACACTACGACGTGAACGTGACTGGCGCCAACGACTACGCGCCGACCGCCAACTCGGACGTGATCATCATTACCGCAGGCTTCCCGCGCAAACCCGGAATGAGCCGCGATGATCTTCTGCTTGCCAATTACGAAGTTGTGAAGACCGCTACAGAGAAGGCAGTCGCGGTCTCGCCCAACGCCATTATCATCGTCGTCACGAATCCGCTCGACGCGATGGCGCAGGTCGCCTATATGGTTTCGAAATTCCCCAAAAATCGGGTCATCGGCATGGCCGGGGTTCTCGATTCCGCTCGCTTCCGCACCTTTATTGCACAGGAACTTCAGGTATCGGTTGACAATGTTACCGCGGTCGTACTCGGTGGGCATGGAGACACGATGGTTCCGGTCGTGCGTCTCTCCAGCGTTTCCGGTATCCCCCTGACGGAACTCATCCCGGCCGATCGTCTTGCTGCCATCGTTGACCGCACTCGCAACGGTGGCGCGGAAATTGTGAAGTACCTCAAGACCGGCAGCGCTTACTATGCACCTGCCGCGTCCGCCGTTGAAATGGCGGAATCGATTCTCCGCGACAAAAAGAAGGTTCTCCCCTGCGCGGCTTATCTCGAAGGCGAATACGGCATCAACGGCCTGTTTGTCGGCGTGCCCTGCAAACTGGGCGCGAACGGCATCGAGAAGATCTACGAGATCGCTCTTACAGATGAAGAAAAGGCCGCGCTCCACAAAAGCTCCGGCGCCGTGCAGGAACTGGTCGACGTTATCAAGTCGAAGATGTAGGCGACACGCTCGCGAAGCGGAAGGCGGGCGTGGATTGTTTCCCGCGCCCGCACCTGCTAAAACATATTTGAGGAGAATTGTTATCGTCAGGTTTTGCGTCCTCGCCAGCGGCAGCGCGGGAAATGCGGCGTTTGTTTCCACGTCGCGTACTCGGATCCTGATCGATGCGGGTTTGAGCGTCAGGGAACTCTCGCGCCGTCTCGCGGAGATTGGCGAGAAGGTGGAAGACCTGGACGCCGTCCTCATCACTCACGAGCATTCCGATCATGTTTCCGGCTTGCCGGTGCTGGTTCGCGCCCGGGCGAAGAAGAAAAAGCCGATTCCCGTGTATGTCACCAGCATGACCGCACCCATGCTCGATTGGGATGGCATGGATTCCCCCCCGCCACTGGAACGCTTTCAATCCGGTTCCGGGTGGATGGTGGGCGATATCAGAGTACAGAGCTTCGGCATTCCACACGACGCCGAAGATCCTGTTGGCTTCTCGCTTGAGGCAGAAGGGCTTCGGGTCGGCATCGCAACCGATCTGGGCTACGTTCCGGATTCCATTAAACACCACCTTCGTGAAGCGCACTTCCTCTTATTCGAATCAAACCATGCGCTCGAAATGCTGAAGGTCGGCCCCTATCCGTGGAGCGTGAAGCAGCGCGTGATGAGCCGCAAAGGCCATCTTTCGAACGACACCACTTGTAGTTATATCGAAAACGATCTGAACCCCGCGATTCAGACGCTCATACTTGGCCATCTGAGCGAGCAGAACAATCACCCCGTGCTGGTGCGCCAGGGAGCCGAAGATTCGTTGTTACGGCGAGGTATTTCTCCTCGTCTTGTTATTGCCGAACAGAAAACGCCAACCGAGGTCTTTACGTATTGATTCCCCGCTATACCCGCCCGGAGATGGGCGCCGTCTGGAGCGACCAGAACAGATTTCAGCAGTGGCTTGAAGTAGAACTCGCTGCGTCCGAGACGCTTGCCGAACTCGGCACCGTACCCGCCCGCGATGCGCGACTGCTGCGGGAGCACGCCGGCTTCAATGTTGCCCGCATCGATGAGATTGAGAAGGTGACCCGGCACGACGTCATCGCCTTCACTACCTCAGTAGCCGAATCCATGGCCGCCGCCGGGCATCCGGAAGCCTCCCGCTGGTTCCACTACGGGCTCACCTCAACTGACGTCGTCGATACCGCGCAGGCACTGCAGCTACGCCAGGCGGCGAAGATTCTCCATGACGGCCTTGAAAAACTGCGTGCTGTTCTGAAGCGCAGGGCCTTCGAGTTCCGTCACACCATGCAGATCGGCCGAACCCACGGCGTCCACGCGGAGCCGGTGACCTTCGGCATGAAACTCGCCCTCTGGTACGGAGAAGCCGGGCGCGATCTCAGGCGCCTCGAGGCTGCGGCCGAGGATCTTCGGATCGGAAAGCTCTCGGGCGCGGTCGGAACCTTCGCGCATATCGGTCCCGAAGTTGAAGCCGCCATCTGCAAACGTCTCGGACTCGAACCGGCGCCCGTCGCGACTCAGGTCGTGCAGCGCGACCGGCACGCGTACTTCGTAGCGGCGCTTGCCACCACTACCGCGCTCTGCGAAAAGATCGCCCTCGAAGTGCGCCACCTGCAGCGAACTGAAGTGCGGGAAGCCGAAGAATTCTTCGCGCGCGGACAGAAGGGTTCCTCCGCCATGCCGCACAAGCGCAACCCGGTAACCTCGGAACAGATCTGCGGACTGGCGCGCGTCGTGCGAGCCAACGCCCAGGCCGCCTTCGAAGACATTGCGCTCTGGCACGAGCGCGACATCTCGCACTCCTCGGTCGAGCGCGTCATTCTGCCGGACTCGACCATCCTCACAGACTACCTGCTCGCGAAAACGACCGACCTCGTAGACCGCATGTTCGTCTATCCCGAGCGCATGCGCCGTAATCTCGAAATGACAAAGGGCCTCGTGTTTTCCGGCCAGCTTCTGCTGGATCTCGCCGCCGCCGGCATGCTCCGCGAGCAGGCCTACGCGATCGTTCAGAAGCATGCCATGGAAGCATGGGAGAACGAAGGTGATTTCAGGGCCGTAATTGAAGCCGACACTGACATCGCAAAGCTGGTCAGTCGGGAAAAACTGGCGGAGACCTTTTCTGTGGAGCGTCAGCTCCGAAACGTAGACGCTATCTTCTCCCGGGTCTTCGCCGAATAGTACTTCTGTAATGGTTCATTCCTGACAAAAAAGAGCAAATATCGTTGACAGGATTGAAGAACGATCACATAATAAATCAACATGCTGAAATGGTCCACTAAGGTTGCATCCCTTTTCCTGCTCGTGATGGGTGCCCAGACGTTCGCTTTTGCCGTTGGTGTTCCCGAAATCGATCCCGGTTCGGCAGGCAGCGCACTTGCCCTCCTTGCCGGCGCGGTACTGGTCGTTCGTGGGCGGAGGCGCTAATGCGAATTCTGGCTGCAATCCTTTTCGCAATCGGACTCCAGCAGATGGCTTTCGCCGGAGCTGTTCCGGAAATCGATCCGGGTTCCGCCGGCAGTGCCCTGGCGCTACTCGCGGGAACGGTTCTCGTGGTTCGTGGGAGACGGCGCTAATGCGTAAGCTTGTCGTACTCGCTCTTCTTGCAGTCGGTGTGCAGACTTTTGCCTTGGGCACTCCTCCCTTGCCGGAAATCGACCCCGGTTCGGCAGGCAGCGCGCTGGCGCTTCTGGCTGGGGCTCTGCTCGTCGTCCGCGCCCGCCGCCGGTAGTTTCTCCTGAACGACTTCGGCTTAGTCCGGCGGCTCGCCGCGCTCGGCTGCGTCTTCGCCCTCGAACTCGCTGCTATTACCGTTTCCGTTGACAATGCAGTCCTCGTTGGCTACGGCGGCCTCTTAGGATTCTGTGCCCATTGGGGGCCGATCCTCCTCCGTGGCATTGTCGTCTTCCTGACTTTGTTTGTCAGCCTTGCGTCCATCCACTTCCATTCGCCTCGTGAATGGCCGCGCATTCGATGGCGCTTCGCCGCCGCCCACTTTTCATCTCTCGCGTTATTCGTAATTCTCGCCGGAATCCTCTATGGAAGCGCGCCTTCGCATCCCGACCTTCTTGCCGCGATTTGGCTAACCGCGGGCCTTGCTGCAATCCTCTTCGGAGCGGTCGCCATCATACCCGTCACGGTGTGGATTGCCCTCGCGAAAGGCGCGGGATATCTGTGGTTGGTGGCGCTGGCGGCGGCATTTCTTGCCGCATTCGGTGGCAATCTGATGCGCGGTCTCTGGCCGCGCGCCGCCGCGCTAACCCTCCTGATCGTCCAGTTCCTTCTGAAGCCCTTCGGCGTCTTCCGGGCCGATCCTCTCACTGCAACCATATCCGGCTCGCGCTTCTCCGGAGAGATCGCCGAACAGTGTTCCGGCCTCGAGGGAATAGGCCTGATCCTGAGCTTCACTACCGCATGGCTGGTGCTTTTCCGCCGGGAGTGCCGGTTCCCACAGGCGCTGGTGCTGCTTCCGGCAGGCACCATCATCATCTTCCTGATGAACAGTGTCCGCATTGCGGCGCTCATGCTCATCGGCAATGCCGGTTATGAAGCCATCGCCGTCGGCGGCTTCCACTCGCAGGCCGGGTGGATCATCTTCAATCTGGTAGCTCTCGGCGTTTGCTTCGCCGCAGGTAAAGTCAGCTGGATCTCGAACCGACCACCCGCGACCACCAAAGAGCCCAATCCCGTAGCGCCCTGGGTCATGCCGTTCGTCGCGATCCTGGCCGCAGGCATGATTGCCCACGCGCTCAGCGCCGGTTTCGAATGGCTTTATCCCCTGCGCTTTATCGCGGCCGCCGCCACACTTTGGTATTACCGCGAATCCTACCGCACGCTCGACTGGCGCATCGACTGGCTCGGCCCGACCGCCGGTCTCGCGGTGGGGGCGATGTGGCTGTTCCTGGTGCAAACGAACCCGTTACCAACACCGGCGGGTGCTACACCGCCCTGGATCACAATCCGCGTTCTGGCAGCCGTAGTAACCGTCCCTATAGCAGAAGAGTTCGCGTTTCGTGCTTTTCTGTACAGAAGATTCCTCAACGCCCGTTTTGAATTGGCTTCATTTTTTCATTTTTCGTTTTGGGCGCTGGTGGCCAGTTCGGCTTCGTTTGGGGCACTGCACGGCAAGCGATGGTTCGCCGGAACGATCGCCGGCGTCATTTTTACACTGGCGATGCTGCGGAAGGGCCGACTCGGAAACGCCATAGTCGCGCACGGCGTCGCCAACGGCATGCTGGCGGTAGCCGTCCTCGGTTTTCACCGGTGGGACTTATGGTAGTTCGGTCGCGATTTTTTCAAAGAATCGCTTGATCAGCATCTTTGCAGTAGTGTCTATGAGACGCTGCCCCACCGCGGCCATCGTGCCCCCGATCTGTGCATCGCCCTCGTAGCTGACCTCGGTCCCGCCATCCTTCGCGGTCAGCCGAAGCGCTCCATCGCCCTTCATGAAACCGATCTTGCCCGAGCCTTCCACCACCATTCGGAAGCTCGACGGCGCCTGGAGATCGGCCAGACGGACTTTCCCCTCGAACGCCCCGGAAAAGCTCGCCAGCATCATCTTCATTTTCATCCGGTACTCGCCTTCGCCGGTACGGTCCAGGCCTTCACAGCCGGGGATCGCGCGAGCGAGCACCACAGGATCCTGCATCAGTTCCCAGGTACGCTCCACGGGAAAGGGGAGCTGGGCCGATCCGCTGATTTTCATCCGTTATACCGTCCGCGAAAGCGCAATCCGGATGGCACGCGCCGCATAGACAGATGCGAGATGCGCACGGTATTCCGAAGACGCGTGCAGGTCTGCGCCCGCCTCAACGCCATCACAAACCAGCGCTGCCGCCGCCGCGATCTCGGACTCCGAACCTTCTTTACCGTCGAGCGCGTTCTCCGCGCCCAATGCCCGATACGAGTTGCCGCTCACGCCGGTGACGCCGATCCGGGCAAGCGTAATCTTTCCGCCCTCGCGTCGGATCCTGGCAGCAATGCCGACAATCGCAAAGCCGCTCGCCGGTTGCAGGAACTTCTGATAGCTCGTTCCGGTCAGGCCCGCCTCAACAGGTACGATCACCTCCGTCACCAGCTCGCCAGGCTCAAGCGCAGTAGTGAACGTATCGACGAAGAACTCGCCCGCGCGCAGTGTACGGGTACCACCCGAATTCGCAATCACGATCTTCGCCTCGAGCGCCTGCAGTGCGGCCGGATAATCCGCCGACGGATCGGCATGCGCAACACTGCCACCTACGGTGCCGCGATTGCGAACCTGGATATCGCCAATATTGCCGGCGGTGTCGGCCAGAAGCGGACACTTGCCCAGCAGCAACGGCGAAACCTCGACATCGTAATGGGTCGCATTAGAGCCAATGTGAATAGCGCCATCGGTTTCGCGGATATAGTTCAACTCCGGAATGCGCCCCAGATCGATCAGATGCTCCGGCTGAGCGAGCCGCAGTTTCATCATCGGAATCAGGCTCATCCCGCCAGCCAGCGGTTTTCCCCCGCGGCCCACCAGCGCGAGCGCATCTTTCAGCGTGGAAGGTGCGGTGTAATCGAAATTCGCCGGAATCATGCGGCCTCCTGTTTCGCTGCTTTAATCACCTGCCAGAGCTTCTCCGGCGTTAAAGGCATGTCGATATGCGTGACTCCCAGCGGCGAAAGAGCATCGACAACCGAGTTCACCATAGCCGGTGTGGAACCAATGGTCCCTGCCTCACCAACGCCTTTTACCCCCAGCGGATTTACCGGAGAAGGTGTACACGTATGAGCGCTCTCAAGTTTTGGCATTGTGCGCGCGCGCGCCAGCGTATAGTCCATAAACTCGCCGGTCACAAGTTGTGCGCCGTCGTCATAGATCGCGTGTTCCCACAGCGCCTGACCGAGACCCCACGATGCGCCGCCATGCAACTGCCCATCAACCAGCATGGGATTCAGAATGTTTCCGATGTCATCCACGAGCACATACCGCTTGATTTCCACCTGCCCTGTATCACGATCTACTTCGCTGTGGATGATATGCGCGCCGAATGGATACGTGAAGTTGCCCGGCTCCCAAAACCGGGTCGCAACCAGCCCCGGCTCCGAGTGCGCCGGAATCTTCATTGCGCGATAAGCCGCTGCAGCCACCGCCTGGATCGTGACTGACTTGCCAGTCGCATCGTCAATGCACAGCCCGCCCTCGAAGCGTACATTCGTGGCATCTAGCAATAGCGCGCCCCACTTCATCACCTTTTCGCGGATATCCTGCAACGCCAGATACAGCGCCGTTCCACCAACCGCAGTACCGCGACTTCCAAATGTGCCGATGCCATACTGCACGATCGAGGTATCGCCATGCAGCACCAGCACGTCGTCGATCCCGACGCCCAACTCATCCGCTGTAATCTGCGCGAATGTAGTTTCTTCGCCCTGACCATGTGGGGAGATACCGGTCAGCACCGTCACCTTTCCGCTCGGTTCCACTTTCACCGTCGCACTCTCCCAACCGCCTGCAGCGACTGCGGGAGAAGGCCCCATAGCGCAGATTTCGCCATAAGTCGAAATTCCGATCCCGACGAGCCGGCCTTCCGCACGTGCCGCAGCCTGCTCCTCGCGGAGCTGCTTGTAGCCGGTCATATCCAGAGCCTTTTGAAAGGTAGCCGCATAGTCGCCCGAATCGTAGTTGAGGCCGGTCGCCGTCGTGAACGGGAACTGCTCGGGCTGCACGAAGTTCTTAAACCGAATCTCTGCCGCATCCATCTTCAGTTCCGCGGCGAGAACATCCACCATACGCTCAATCCCGTAGGTGGCTTCCGGACGCCCCGCGCCCCGCACCGCATCGGTCGGTACGCAGTTGGTAAATACCCCGATGATCTCGGCCTGAATGTTGCGCGTGTTGTAAAGCCCCGGCATCATCAGTACGCTCAGCGTCGGAATCGCCGGCGTGAGCAACTGGAAGTAGGCGCCAAGATCCTGCAGGATCTTCACCTTCACTCCGAGAATCGTGCCGTCACGCTTTGCGGCGATCTCCCAGTAATCCACGTGTCCGCGTCCCTGAATTGTCGTGAGGAAGTTCTCACGCCGCGACTCAATCCACTTCACCGGACGACCAAGCTTCCGCGCGAGGAAGCCCGCCACGGCTTCTTCGGGATAAACATTCAGCTTGCATCCGAAACCTCCACCAACCTCCGGCGCGATCAACCGCAAACGAGCTTCATCAATTCCCAGCATCCCGGCCAGAATCGTACGCGCCAGGTGTGGGATTTGCGTCGACGTATAGAGCGTCAGCGCGCGATCCGCGGCATGCCAGCTAGCCACCACGCCGCGCGTTTCCATCGGATTTGCCACCATCCGCTGGCTGATCATGCGCTGCTTACAAATGACATCCGCTTCAGCCCAGGCAGCATCGATGTCGCCGCCTTTCTGCTCGAATTTAAACGCGACGTTGTCCGGCCACTGCGGATGGACCGCGGGCGCACCTTCGGCCAGAGCCCTCTCCGGATCGGCTACGCCCTGCAGTACCTCATATTCCACTTCCACAAGCTCCGCCGCATCCGCCGCCACATAGCGATCCGTAGCAACGACCACTGCGACCGCATGTCCAACCAGGTAAACCCGGTCGGTAGCAACCACATGATGGTCCGGCTTGCGAAGCCCGGGAAGGTCCACCCCACAAACCACGTCTGCGACTTCGCTGAAGTCTTTTCCGAAATACACGCCGATCACGCCCGGTAGCGCGGCTGCCTTCGACGTATCGATGGACACGATGTTCGCCGCCGCATGTGGGCTCCGTACGAACGCAAGATGCGCCATGTTTGGCATCTTCACGTCGTCAACGTACGTTGCCGTGCCCGTGAGCATGCGGGGATCCTCGCGACGCCGAATCCTTTTTCCGACCAGCTTCTCAGGCCGTGTAATCGTTGTGGATGCCATTTACGCCACCGCCTTTGAAGCAGAGAGCACAGCTTTCACGATGTGCTGATAGCCGGTGCAGCGGCAAAGATTACCCTCAAGCCCCTCGCGCACTTCCTGCTCCGTAGGTGAAGGATTTCGGTCCAGAATCTGCTTCGAAACCATCAGCATCCCAGGCGTACAGAACCCGCATTGCAGGCCATGTTCATTCCAGAAGCCTTCCTGGACGGCATGCATTTTTCCGCTGCTGTCAGCCAACCCTTCTACGGTCACGATCTCAGCGCCATCTGCCTGCACCGCGAACATCGTACAGCTCTTGACAGCGCGTCCGTTGACTTCAACCGTACACGCGCCGCAGAGGGATGTTTCGCATCCGATGTGGGAGCCCGTAAGGCCCGCCACTTCGCGCAGAAAATGAATCAGCAGCAGGCGCGGCTCAACGCTCGCGCTATAAGATTTTCCGTTGATCGTGACGGAAACGGATTGAGTCATGCGGTGATCTCCACTGGTGAAGTATATAACGCGATTGACTTGCAACGGGTCAATTCGCGCCAGGACCAGCGCAAATCCTGATATCCTGACCCTAATATGCGAACCTGCCGTATCGCTGCTGCCTTAGTATGGATTGCCTGCGGGGCTCTTGTTCTCTTCGCCGCCGATTCGCTCGCGCAAACACTTTTCGACCGCGTTCAGAAGAACGTTGCCACAAATCTCAAGCGCTTCCCGCGGTACACCTGTGTACAGACGATCGAACGCTCGACCTTCGAACTGCCTCAAACCGGTGCCACTTGTGCCACCGCGCTGGCATCGCGGCAGAAGAATCTTAAGTCGCGCACTCTCCGCTGGCATGATCGCCTGCGCCTTGACGTTGCGGTCGGTGAGCGGGCGGAGATGGTCTCCTGGGCGGGCGCCAGTCGCTTTGAAGGTGGGGACGTCTCGGATCTTGTTGGCCGTGGCGCAAGCGGCAGCGGGGAGTTCGGCGCGTTTCTCACAAGCGTGTTTGCCGGCGACGCGCAGGACTTCCGCTACACAGGTCTGCGCGATACCCCCCTGGGGCGGCTCGCCGTTTTCGACTACACGGTTCCACTCGACAAGAGTCACTATCAGATCACAACATCCCTGAAAGAACTGACCACAATCGCCTATCGAGGGTCTTTTTTCGCCGATCCCGACTCTGGCGACCTTAACGAACTGGACGTGCAGGCGGATTTGCCGGCCGGCGATTCGGTTTGCAGTCTCAGCGATACGATTGAGTACAAGAAGACTACTATTGGTGACGGCGCCTTCATGCTTCCTTCACGTTCGACTATGGACGTCATTTATAAGAACTCCACGGAGTCCCTCAATGAAACAACCTACTCGGGTTGCCGTGAATATGTCGGTGAGTCCACTATTCGATTCGACGGAGATGAGAATGGCAACCTGCCTGAAGAGACCAAGCGCGCTGCGCTGCGACCGCTACCGCCGAAGACCCATCTGCGCGTAAGGATTGATCCGGTGCTTGACGCAAGAAAAGCGGCTGCCGGAGATCCGATCATCGGCGTGATTGAGAACCAGGTGAAGGACAGGAACGACATCATCGTGCATGCGGGCGATAAGCTGCACGGTCGTGTCGTGCGCTGGGATCAGACTCTTGGAAACGCACCCCGATGGACTGTCGGCATTGTTTTCGAGACGATCGAGCGCGGCGGCGTGGAGCAGAGTATTAGTTTGAGACCCACCGACGACGGCGACCGCTCCTCGGGACCGCAACGCGGCCGCAATGTGCTGGATCGGCCTACTCCTGGTACATCTTCCGATCCTGCCAGGGTCCCGCAGGACATTAGATCCGAACGGCCCGCGGGTGGCGGGATTTTTGCTTTTTCGGAACCCGGGAATCTGATCCTCGGCGGGCGGTTCGAGTCCGAGTGGGAGACCCGCTGAGGGTTCGGCAGTCTGAAAGTTGCGCCTTCACAACGAATCGTATGACGTGCAGCTATCGGTGATCTGCGATACAATGGATCATTAATGAAGCGCAGACCTGTGCCGACGGACGAAAGCCGATAGGGCTGGTCGGCGATTTTGGTCGCCGCCGATTTGCCCGCTCGGATGCGCTCCGCCCATCTACACGCTAAAGTTCAAAATCTTATGAGTTCTCGCTCTATCCCTCTGTTCAAAGTTGCCATGAATCCCGCGGTAGCGGATTCGGTTGGACGGACATTGTTGTCCGGATTCATCGGGCAGGGAGCCAGAGTTGAAGAATTTGAAGCCGCGCTGCGGGATCGGATTGGCGATCCGCACGTTCTCAGCCTGAACAGCTGTACCTCCGCGCTGCAACTTGCACTGCACCTCATGATAACCCGCGCGCAGGCGGATGCTGCGGATGGATTTCCGCCCGTGTTACCCGGCGATGAAGTTCTTACGAGCGCTCTCACCTGTACTGCGACGAACTGGCCTATTCTGGCAAACGGCCTGCGCATTAAGTGGGTGGACGTAGACCCGGCCACCCTGAACATCGACACAGCTGATATTCTGGCGAAGCTCAGCCCAACCACCAAAGTCATCATGCTGGTTCACTGGGGCGGGTATCCAGTGTCTCTGGACGTAGTCCGGCAGATCCAGGACACGTGCTTCGCGCGTTTTGGATTCCGTCCCTATGTGATTGAAGACTGCGCTCACTCCTGGGCAAGTACCTATCAGGGCCGTGCTCTTGGTCAGCATGGCAATTTTTGTGCATTCAGCTTTCAGGCGATCAAACACCTGACGTCGGGCGATGGCGGGGCTCTGGTTACTCCGGACAAAGAGTTCTATCGACGGGGCAAGCTGCTTCGCTGGTTCGGCATAGACCGCGAGGCGCGCACGGAATTCCGCTGCGAAGACGATATCCCGGAGTTCGGGTTCAAGTATCACATGAACGACATCAATGCCGCGATCGGTCTGTCTAATCTCGAAATCATCGATGATGTGATCGCGCGGCACAGGGCGAATGCTCGGTTCTACGACGAGAATCTCCGCGGTGTTCCCGGCATCACCCAGGTTCAGGTGCGGTCGGATGACCGGGAGTCATCCTACTGGATCTATTCACTGCTCGTGGAAAACAGGTCCGGTTTCGGAAAAAAGATGGCGGAAGCGGGCATTATGGTAAGCCCGGTACATAAGCGAAACGACGGCCACTCATGTGTGAAGGACTTTGTTGCGCCCCTTCCGGCCCTGGAGCATGTGGATAAGCATTTGATCTGCATCCCGGTTGGGTGGTGGGTTAGCGACGAAGATCGCGAGTACGTGGTCGACACGATTCGCAAGGGCTGGTAACGGGCGGACTTTGTCACACTCCGCTCAGGAACTCGTCATTGAGCCAGGCCGTCTGGAGCGAAACTACTGGCGTGATCTCTGGCGTTTTCGGGAATTACTTTACTTTCTCGCTCAGCGGGACATGCTCGTTCGCTACAAGCAGACCGTAATTGGAGTAGCGTGGGCCCTGATCCGGCCCGTACTAACGATGCTGGTGTTCGTTGCTTTTCGCCGTATGACCAGGATCAGCGGGTCCAGCGTACCCGAGGCCATTCTGGTGTTCTCCGCCGTCCTGCCCTGGCAGTTTTTCTCGACCGCGTTGTCGGAGGCGTCGATGAGCCTGGTTGGAAATTCCAACCTCATTTCGAAGGTGTATTTCCCGCGGATACTCATACCCTTCGCCTCCGTTGTTACCAGTCTCGTTGACTTCGGAATAATGCTGGCATTGCTTTGCCTCCTGATGGCATGGTACTGGTTTATGCCGGGCTGGCAGATTTTCGCGATGCCGCTGCTGATCCTGCTGACTCTGCTGCTGGCAACGGGGACCGGGCTGCTGCTTGCCGCTTTGACGATTGAATACCGCGATTTCCGTTACATCGTGCCATTCATCGTGCAGTTTGGCCTCTTCGTGTCACCCATAGCGATCGAGACGGATAAAGTGCCCGCCAAGTGGCATCTCGTCTTCATCATGAATCCGATGGCCGGAATCATAGACGGATTCCGGTGGGCCGTGCAACGCGGACAGGGACACCTGGATCTGCTGGCGTCTACGTTCTCCGTCGGTTTCACCATCCTGTTTCTTGCGTTGGGCGTGTGGTATTTTCGCCGTACCGAACGAACTTTCGCAGACGTAATCTAAGAAGCTCCATGAGCGATTCGATTATCACCGTAGACAGGCTTGGCAAAAAGTATCGTCTGCTGCACAATGTTTCCGGCATTCGTTACAAGTCGCTTCGCGAGGTAATCGCCGCAAAGGCGAGGCGACTCATTACAATGCCCCGCAACCGCCCATCCCGGACAGTTGAGGAGTTCTGGGCGCTGAAAAACGTTTCATTCAGTATCGCGCGCGGCGAGATTGTCGGCGTAATTGGCAGGAACGGCGCCGGAAAATCGACATTACTTAAGACATTGAGCCGCATTACCGAGCCCACCCGCGGGCGAATTCACCTTCGAGGCAGGGTGGGGAGCCTGCTCGAGGTCGGAACGGGCTTTCATCCGGAACTCACGGGAAGAGAGAATATCTATCTAAACGGAGCCATCCTCGGAATGTCGAAGGTTGAGATCACCAGCAAGTTCGACGAGATCGTTGCATTCTCGGAAGTTGAACAGTTTCTGGATACGCCGGTGAAGAGATATTCCTCGGGAATGTACGTCCGGCTGGCATTCGCGGTCGCGGCTCATCTCGACCCTGAAATCCTGATCGTTGACGAAGTTCTGGCTGTTGGAGACGTGGCGTTTCAGAAGAAGTGCCTGGATAAGATGGGCAGCGTGGCGAAAGGCGAAGGCCGGACGATTCTCTTTGTAAGCCACAACATGCAGGCGATTCGGCAGTTGTGCAGCCGTGCGATTCTGCTCAATGCGGGCGAAGTACTGCAGGACGGAAAGACGGCCGATGTCATTCAGGGCTATCTCCAGGCCGGAACTTCAGCCACGTCGCTTGACAGCCTGCAGGAACTGGTTGATCGCCTGCCGCGCGATCCCGCGGTTCGGCTTCTCCGGATCGATGTCCGGCAGGATGGTAGAAGCAGTCTCGAGTTGTTGACCGGCTTACCTCTCGAAATCTCTATCGAGTATGAAGTGTTTCAGCCCGTGGTCGGACTGCACGTCTATTTCCAGTTATATGATGCAGATGGCAACCTGCTTTTCGAAAGTCTCAACAACGGAGACGAAAACGATATCCCGAGAACCAGGCAGGGTAGATACATTTCGCGGGCAACTGTACCTGCCGACTTTCTTGCCAGCCGTCGTTATGAGCTTGAGTTCAACGTCGCCATTCATCGCGTCCGCGAGTGCATTCCGCAGCCGTCTGTCCTGCGTGTGCCCGTTTTCGTCTCCGGCGGCGGAACGGTAAACCGCGCCTATCTCGGCTACAACTCACCGGGCAAGCTGGCGCCGCTTATTCCCTGGGTGAATGATCTGATTTCCTGAGCATCCGGATGAAATTGATATAGCCATGCCAATCAGCAACCGCTGGCATTCCCGCGCCCTCAGATTTCTCCCTCCGGCACTTGCGCACCTGTTGCTGCGGGCGATCCGGCTCCATCCTTCTCCCACGTGGGAAGGGATCTACCCCGACTGTGCAAGCGTCCCCGTGGAGAACGGGAATTATAGCCACGCCATACGTGTAGCGGATTTTCGGAATCGAGCTGCCCGTGCACGCGCTGAGGCCGCCGCAGGGGTGAAGATCGATGTTGCAAGTGCCTGGCACGAAGGCCTTGCGATTCTGGCCGCGAGCATGACCGCTGGCCAGTCCCGACTTCATGTACTGGACTTCGGTGGAGCAACCGGTGTGGCATTTGTCCAGGTTTACTCTTGCCTCCGTGTGCCGGTTCAGATTCGGTACGATGTCGTGGATCTGGAAGAAATGTGTGTAGCAGGCGCCGATGTCTTTCGCGACGATCCACGTATACATTTTCATACGTCGATTCCTTCCAATCCTGGAAGGCCGGACATTGTCTACGCAAGTACGGTGCTGCCTTACATCGAAGACTATAAGGGGCTGCTTCGGCGTCTGGCGGCGGTTCAGGGCAGGTTCATTTTGCTGAACCAACTGGCGGCAGGGGATTTTGCGAGCTTCGCTACGCGGCAACTGAACCTTTCCGGTCAGGTGCTTGCCTACTGGTTTCTCAATCGCGATGAGGTCGTTGGCGAAGTCTGCAGCGGAGGGTATCGACTAATTCACGAGGATTTCGTCGGGCCGGAATACGATCAGAGCAACTACCCGCCGCCATATCGAATTGGAAGAATGCGGTCAATGTTGTTCGCCCGTATCGATCCTGAGGAGCATGGGCAGGAATGATTCACAGTGTGGATCGGGTGCATAAGGGTGCTCCGGCTAAGAAACGCGCGCTCGTTGTGACGGATTGCGGCCTTTATTGGCCCAGTGGTATGGTTCGGGCGCTACAGTTCGAACCATTGTTTCGCGAATCTACCGTCTGGACCGCCGAGTACACGACAAGGCATTCAGAACCGTTAACTCATCTACTGGCGCCCCTCGCCGTTCCAGGCCGCCTCAGGCGAACAGTTGTTGGCGCTTTCCGAAGACCGCTGACGGCATACTCCACCCGATGGGATTCTCGGCGCGAGGACGAAATTGTGGAGCGAGCCGCCGATTTTGACGTCGTCCACATGGTCAAGACTCGGGGGGCCGGTTTATACCGTAAGCTCTACAAGCTAGCTCGTCCGCGGGTCGTCATCGACCTCAACGACGCCGTTTGGATACCTGGCGCTTCATTCGATCTTCAGGAGATCCTTCCAGGCGCCGCAGCGGTGATCTGTGAAAATCAAGCCGTCGCTGACTTCGCGACACAGTTTAATTCCAGAATCAGCATCGTGGAAGACTCCCCCCAGATCGAAGCGTTCGACAAGGTTCGACACTCGGTGCGGCGAGATCCCAGCGTCGTTACTCTCGGCTGGATCGGCGGAGCCTACAATATCGGTCACCTTTACAAGATTCTCGAGCCGCTGGAGGCGATTGCCAAAACCTATCCAAACATACATCTGCGGATTGTTGGCGTACCTGAAAGCCGTGTTCCACATTTTGAGAACGTGAAGTTCTCCTGCAGGGAGTCATTCAATCAACAGGAGATGATTGCGGAAGTACTGGCGTTCGACATCGGACTTTTTCCGCTGTTTCGTAATGAAGACGGACGCGCACGCGGCACGCTGAAGGCGAAGGTATACATGAGCGGCGGCGCCGCGGCGATTTGTGAAAACTATGGCGAGAATCCCCGTCTCGTTCAGGATGGCTTCAATGGTTATCTTGCGGCCAGCCCGGACGAGTGGTATCAAAAGCTTGAGCATCTGATCGCTGATCCTTCCGCTCGCGCCGCGATGGCGGCTCAGGGCCTGGCGACCATTCGTACGAAATACACTGCGCCCGCTGTTTTTTCGCAGATCGTCGCGGCGTTTGATTCCGCGGTGGAATCGGCTCCGCAACTTTTGAATCTGAAGTAGAACCGCCGGGGCTCGACCTGCTGAGAGAAGTCTTTTCCGGAGCGGTTAGTTCGCGCCAATGCCCTATCCGCAGCCCTTCGAGGGTCAGACCTCCTATGGCCGTTCGCACGAGCTTCAGAACCTTGCTGTCGACTGCTTCGATCATCCGCCGCACCTGTCGATTGCGCCCTTCGGAAATGACAATTTCCAGATGCGTGTATTTCCCGGAGTCGCGCACCCGCTGCACTTCAGCGGGTTTGGTCGGGCCATCGGAAAGCGCAACCCCGCGGCGTAACTGCTCGATCGCTTCATCGGAGAGCCGCGTGGAGCACTTGACCAGATACGTCTTGCGCACCTTGTGGTCGGGATTTGTCAGGTGCTCTGCGAACTGAGTATCGTTGGTAAGGATCAACAACCCGCTCGTGTCAAGATCAAGGCGTCCTACCGGCGAGACAAACTGCTCCACATCTCCGATCAGATCGTAGACAGTCGACCGGCCCTCGGGATCTTTAAATGTAGTGATGTACCCGGTCGGCTTGTAAAGCAGGATGTACCGCAAACGCTGCTTCTTCAGCGGCTTTCCATTCAGGGTGATTCGATCGTGCATGAAATCGATCCACGCATCGGGGTTCTCCACAACCCTGCCGTTAACACAAACCTGACCGGCATGAATCCAGCTCCGCGCCTGCGTACGCGATCCTGCTCCTGCCTTCGAGAGCACGCGCTCCAGAGTCTTACGGGCGACAGGCCCTCTCAATGCAGAACCACTCTGGCGAGGCTCGTGTTGTTGCCGGAATCCGCTACGCGAACGAGCAGAACGTGTTCGCCCGCTGCCAGGCGATCCAGATGGAGACGGAACTCCTCGCTCGGCGAATCGAGCACGCCATCAACTGGCTCAATTGGAGACCACGCCTCCGCATCGAGCGAGTACTCGGCGCGGCGAAGGGGGGAAGCGGCGTCGCGCGCCGAAAAAGCAATATCCGCGGCGGCACCGCTGCGAATCGGATTCTGCATTGCGATCGACGGCTGCGTATTATCCACGAGGACAGGCGAACTCACAAGCTCTGTCGCACGCGCCGACGCGGGCGGATTGACTTCGCGATCCGAAGCCGTTACCCGAAAGAAGTACCGACCGTCCGCCAGCGAGTCGCCATCGATCGCCAGCGAGTTGTCATGTAGATCGCGCCGCAGAGATTTCCATTCGCTCTCTCCTTCGCCACGAATCGCCACCTCGTAAACGAGCCGGTCCGAATCCGGATCATCGGCCTGCCATGTAATCAGCAGCTGCTGAATCACCGCTCGCGACATCGTCTGCGTCGGCGTGCCCGTTGATGCGGCCGGACCTGCATCGCCCGTGTCAGTCACTGTAATGCTGTAGGCGGACGCCGCGCTCGCAGATGCAGCAGCCTTCGCCGCTGGTGTCGCCGGCGTCTGCTGGGTAACGCTGACCGAACGAACAATCGGAGCGCTATTTCCCGGCAGATAAGCTGCTGTCACGCTGTCGAGATGCGCCGCCGCGCCGCTGAGTCTTGCCGCATACTGCAGATATCGCGCATTCGGGCTTGCGATCTGAACACCGGAAGAATCGCCGACAGCCGGGGACCAATCACTCCACGTATCGTCGGGACGTAAACTGTTCCCCGATCGGGTCTGAAGCGTGACCGCATTGCCCTGCCAACGTAAACGCCCCCATCGGGAGATGCCACCCGCGTCGAATACCTGCGATTCATACGAACCCGCGCCGCCCGACGCGCCGAGCCGCAGAATCTTACCCGAATTCGCAGTCGCGGCGAGTATGGAACTGCCGGCGCGCATCAGCCGCACCGTCTCACCGTCATTTGGCTGCGCCACCAGGGTGAGTTTGCGATCTGCAGAAAGCCGGTAAATCCGAGCGTTGACGTCGGTCCCGAAATACAGCCCGTCTGAAGCCGGAAGAATGTCGTAAACGTTCTCTTCCTTCGAACTCCATAACGTCTCGACTGTGTTATCCGGATATATCCGGTAAATCGCACTCTTCTCCACGCCAACCGTTTCCACAACCGCGGCAGCAGTCGTTGCAGCGGCAGTCGTCGCCGGAACTGGAGTCTTCGTATCCGGAGCAGTCGGCTTAATATCGGCACCAGCCTGCGCAGTGACAGTAACCGTAGTCGAAATCGTAGGAACGCTCTCATCCTGCGTCTGCTGATTCTGCTGTGTTGCCTGAATCTTCTTCGCCAGCGCTCCGCCCAGCCCCGCCGCATAAATCGTCCCGTCGCCCTGAACCGCCAGGGCGCGAATCTCCGGCAGCGACGAATCATATAGCGCAAACGCCTTACTCTTCGCCGTGATGCGATAAAGAATTCCGTTCGGCTCGGTGCCGGCCAGCAAACGCCCCTGCGAATCCAGCAGCAACCCGGTTACATTCGTCTGCCCCGTTGAATAGTAGACCTCGCCCTGCTCTGCGCCGGTGATCCGATACACTGCGCCACCATCGCCGGTGCCTGCATACAGAGTCCCGTCCGGAGCCAGAGCCAGCGACCAGATGTAATGCGCATGCGGATCGAAATACTCGGTCGCCTGCCCGTTGCGAATTCGATAAATCTTCCCGTCAGGAGAACTACCCGCATACACATCGCCTTGCGGACTTACTGCCAGGGCAAACACCTCGGGCCGGTCCGCAGTCCACAACAATGTGGCTGCCCCCGAAGCATCAATGCGATAAACCCGACCATGATGCCCCGTCGCAGCATACAGCGAGCCGCCCGCACCCGGAACCACGCACCAGATCACCGGCTGCCCGCTGTCAAAAAGCGTATCGAGCGCAGGGGCAACGGTCATCTTTCCATCGCGAGCCAAAGCCACGCCACTGAGCTTGCCGGCAAGAAAATCCGTAAAGCTCGATGTTTCCCAAAACGACGGAGTCGAAGCCGCCGCCATGCCTGCCGTAATCAAGGCGAGTCCGAGCCGCCAACCCAGCGATCTCATTCCTTAACCTCGACCTGAACCGTCTTCGAACCCGATACCAGGTTTCCCGCCGCATCCATTATCAGTACCGCCACCTTTGCGTTGCGCGACTGCGTGATCGCAGGCGCCCCTCCAATCACAAGCGCCAGCGACGGCGGGGCGTTATTCATTTCCTCGCCCTGCACCGCATATGATCGTTCCGCGCGCCAGACCCGCACCCACGCGATATCGTTCGAACGCAGCTTGTTCACGGTCTCGATCAACTGGCTCGCCGAGACCGGAGTGTCCGCAATCGTCTGCCGCATATCCGCAATCGACTCCTGCGAGCCATCGCTTACCGTGAAGTACAGGGTACCGACAGGGGCGCCCGCAGGGATCTTGTAAGAGACCTTCCGTAGAAGTTCGACGCCGTCCTCGCCATCGAGCAGCGCTGTGACCTCAACCGTCTCGCCTGGTTTTACTTCACGCTTTGAAGCATAGACCTGCCCAATCGTCAGAGCCTTTTTTCGCGATGAAGTCTCCAGCCGCAGCGAAACGCGCTTCACCTTCAAACTGTCAAAGCCACCCTGCATTACGTAAGAGAGTGTAGTTGCGGCGCCCAGAGCCGCGCCTGCCGAAACCGCGCCTTCCGCGCCGTAAATGTTGCGAATCTCAACCTTATCGGCACGATTCTCAAACTCAATCGAACCGACCATCCGCACGCTCATCGCGCCGGTTGAGCGCTCCGTGGCATCCAGTGCCGACGCAACCGCCATCTGAAAAAGATATGGCGTCAGCAGGCGGTCATTCACTATACGCATGTGATAATCGCCGACCGCCTTGCCCTCGTCGATTACCGAAATATCCAGCGGGGTCATCGCCGCGCGCGCGCCAAGCGAACCTGTAATCGCCGTGTCGCGATCCTGGGAAATCACTCCCATCAATTCGCGCGCCGAAGAAATCTTGAAGGAGGTACTGAGATTCGGCAACAGCGCCACAACATCGGAACGCGTGAACGGCATCGCGGTTGATCCTATTGAGAGAAATCGATGCCCAAACGCATAAACCTGATTGCCGTCAATCGCTGTTAAAGTGCCATCAGCGCCAACGCTCATATCGCCCACCATTAACTCCACGCTGATCATGGAACCGGGTGAGAGCCGCGAAGGATCACCCATCGTATCGCTCGGCGCGCCGCCCATCGAAATTCCCTGACGGGGCTCCAGACCCAGCGTTCGCAACTGAGGCGCGAACCGCTCCAGCGTCGCCGCGCTGAATCCGTTGAACGATACTGGCGTCGCAACCTCAGTCATCCCGCCCGCGCCGAACGCATGCGGAGTCGCTACCTTCCCGTCGGCCAGCCGCAAAGGAGCAGGTTGCGAAGGCAGCGAACTGACCCGCAGCATTTCCTCAATTGGACGAATCCCCGCAATCGGATCCTTCGAATAGGGAAAGCCCAGAGCCACCGCACCAATCAGTTTGTTATCGATATAGACCGGGCTGCCACTCATCCCCTGCAACACGCCCGTATGTTCCAGCGGACCGCCCGACAATCGCGCCAGAATAATCGACTGCTTCGGACCGGTATTCTCCAGCACACCAAGAATCTCCACATCGAAATTCTCAACCGCGCTTCCGGAGAAAACCGTTTTCCCTACGCCGTGCATCCCCGCGCGAATCTGAGACACGGGCATAATAGACAGCGCCGCGCACAAAGGCGCGGCGCTTGCCAACATCAGAATTGCGATACGCGGGACCGGCACTATTCAAGTGTAGTCCGGGGAAGGGAAGTCCGCCCTACCTACGCTGGCCGGAAGCCGCATGCGGCTTGGCCGGAGCCGCTGTGGCCACCGCGGTAGCGGCTACCGCCACATGGGTGGTTTCAATCATTGCCGCCATCTCGTATCCGGGCATGTGCTCGGCTTCCTTGGTAAACGCCAGCGACCGCGAATCGGGATCATAATCGATTCCCACGAGGTCCCCCGACTGAATCTGATTCGAGGCAATCAGGTTCGAGAGCGGATGCACTACATTTCGCTCAATAGCTCGCTTGAGATGTCTGGCGCCGTACTTCAGATCGGTACCTTCATTCAGCAGGAAAGTGCGTGCGGGTTCGGAAACATCCATTACGAATGGAATCGAACCGGCCGAGCGAATAATCCGCTGCTGCAATGTCGCCAGTTCCAGCGCAAGAATGCGCTGCAACTGTTCGGAACCGAGCGGGCGAAACACCACCACTTTATCGATCCTGTTCATAAACTCGGGAGTGAACTTGCGGCGGGCCGCTTCCATACCGACCCGCGAAAGTTTGCCTGTCAGCTCTTCATCGACGGTGCCGCTCGCGCGCTCCCGCTCCACTTCGGAAGTCGCAAAGCCCAGATTCGGTCGCATCAGAGAACCCATCTCCGCCGCGCCAAGGTTGCTCGTCATGAAGATCAGCGACTGAGAGAAATCCACCTTGCGGTTATCGCCCAGCGTCAGAATGCCCTTATCCAGAATTCCGAGCAGAAGATTCCACAGTGCGTCGCTCGCCTTTTCAATTTCATCGAAGAGGACGAAACTGACCTTCATCGTGTCAGTGTGAAACTGATTGAGCGCTTCCTGGCTCAAAATGGCATGCGTCTCGCGATGTCCCAGATATCCCGGAGGCGAACCGATCAGCTTCGCGATCTCATGCGAATGCTGAAACTCGGCGCAGTCGATTTTGATCACGCCACGCGCATCGCCGATGAGCGATTCCGCGGTTGCTTCCACCAGGCGGGTCTTGCCGGTTCCCGTAGGTCCAAGGAATAGCAGATTACCAATGGGCCGCCCGGGGCTTGTCATTCCGGAGAGATATGTCTGGTAGATGTCGACGATCTGTGTGATGGCGTCGTCTTGTCCAACGATCCGGTTTTTCAGATCGGTTTCTAATTTAACGGCTTGGTGGCCTGTTTGCGATGGGTCGAGTTTCTTATGCAGCCGGATCATTATTTGACCTCCACTGCACTTATCGTGCGTGTGGCTCTAACTTCGACCGTGAATAGGCACGTGGGGGGCCAAATTTACGAGGCTTTTTTAGGGGGGGTACTGGGCCTGATATCAATGCGGCACAGATTGGTTCGTTTCGGCATCTGCAGAGCCAGAACGACCGCCTCTGCAATGTCTTCCGGCGCGACCTTCCATGTCGCACGTCCTTCCGGCCCGTTGAAATCCGTGTTCGTACTGCCCGGCAACACATCTGTCACGCGAATTCCTTCATAACGATAATCAAGCATCGTCGCGCCAGAGAGCCCGTTGAGACCGGCCTTTGATGCGTTGTAGCCCGCGCCGCCGGCGAATGGCGAAGTGGATGAGAGCGAACTCACATTCACAATGTCGCCACCGCCGCGCGCCACCATATAAGGAATAGCGGCGTGAATGCAGTAGTAAGGGCCGGAGAGATTCACCGCAAGCATTCGTTCCCAATCCGCGGGATTGAGTTCGCCAACAGGGCGATATACGCGTATCCCCGCATTGTTAATCAGGATGTCGATGCCGCCCCACCGCGAGTTAACGGCATCGAACAGCTTTTCCACTTCCGCGCGCTTTCCAACATCGGCAGACATGCCGAGCAAATCGCCCTTTGCCGAAAGCTCACTCACAGCGCGATCCACAGATTCCTGCCGGGCGCCGCAGAATCCGACCTTCACACCCTCCTCAAGCAGTCGCTCCGCGATGGCGAATCCGATGCCACGCGCCGCGCCCGTTGCAACCGCAATTTTGCCGTTTAATATTTCCCGGGCCATGTGAATATCTGTACTCGACAGTATGGTAACTCTTGCCGTACCATGAACATAGAATGAGCGACGCGGAGCAGCCCGAGCTTTCCCTGCGCGAAACCATAGACCGCCACGCCGCAGCTTTGGCGGACGAAATCAGTGCGCATTTCAAGACGCGCCTCGCCGCCGAAATCCAGCGCGAGCGAACCGGCATCGCTGAGCAAATTAATCAGGTGATTCGCCGGATGCGGACAACCGATGCCGATTATGTTGTTCTCCAACTGCTCGCCGAGGAATCGGGCGCATGGGCGCAGCGCGCGGTGGTGCTAATGGTCGAAAGCAACCAGGCGCGTATCGTCGCATCGCGTGGCGCGCAACTGCGCGACGAAGTGGAGGACACCGAGCCGATCGATCTTCGCGAAGCCGCCGCAATTTCATCTTGTGTGGAAACCAACGATTCGCTCGTAGCGCTTGGCGTGCCCGGCGAAGTCTCCGCCATCCTCGCCACCGCGCTCAGCCGCGCGGGCAATGACCGTGTATACCTGTTTCCCGTTCTGGTGCGTCATACAACTGTGGCAGTAGTACTGGCCTGTGGAAACGTGCAATCTGCGCCGATAGAAGTGTTATGCGGCGCCGCCGGCCTCAGACTGCAAACGCTGGAACCACCCCCGCTCCCCGAACCGGTCGCGGTTCCGCTCGTTCAGATCGCGCCGACGGAAGCGAAAGCCGAGAATGGCCCATCCTGGTCAAGACTCACGCCGGACGATCAGGCTCTTCACCTCAAAGCCCAGCGCACCGCGAAAGTCCGCGTAGCGCAAATCCGGATCAGCGAGTCGGAAGCTCTGCGCAACGGTATTCAGACCGGCGATATCTACGCCGCCCTTCGCGCCTCTATCGATGCGGCCCGCGAAGAGTTCAGGCGCACCTACATCGAGCGCTCGAATACCATGGTTGACTACCTTCATCTGGAGATGACTCGCAGCCTGGCTCACGACAACCCCCGGCTCCTCGGGCCGGACTACCCAGGTCCTATCGCCTAAACGACATGAAGACGCTCTTCAAAATCGCAGGACTGCTCACCGTGCTGGCCGGCGCCGCGAACGCGGTGATCGATCCGGCAGTGACCCGACTCGGCGAAGCATCCGCAGCCTACGATAAGCGCGACTTCTTCACTACCGTCCATCTCCTTAGCGCGCCCGGCCAACCTGCCAAACTGCGCGACTACGTGACCTATTACCTCGCCAACGCAGAGCTCCTGACGAACAACGGCGACGGCGCGCTCAAAGATCTCGAAAAGTACGCATCCAACCCAATCTCGGGTTCGCCCTATTCCGGACGCCTTAGTCTCCTGCACGCGAAAGCGCTGCTGGGCGCGCATCCCACGCCCGCCTCAGCCGCCAAAGCAAGGCAGATTCTCGAAGCCGCCTACCCTGTTCTGCCAGAACCGGATGGCGACCTTACTCTTGGCCAGGCGTGCGAAGCTACTGGCTTCCCGCGCCTCGCAGCCGATCACTACCAACGGGTCTACTTCTCTTATCCGGCTGACGACTCCTCCGCCAAAGCGAAGCAGGCGCTCGATCGCCTCAAACCTACACTGGGCTCTCAATACCCCGAGCCCACTGCGCGTCAGCAGCTCGATCGCGCCGCCGCCTGGATCAAAGCCAAACAATACACCAAAGCCCGGCAGGAATATGCCATGCTCGCCGAATCCCTGTCAGGCCCGGATCGTGACGCTGCCCAAGCCGGCGTGGGCGGCGCCATGTTCCTGGATGGCGACGTCACCAACTCTCAGCGTTATCTCGAACCGCTCCATCCCGAAGATTCGGAAGCCGCCGCGCAACGCTTGTACTACCTGACTGAGGCCTACCGGAAAGCCGGTGACGACACGTCGATG
Organism: Acidobacteriota bacterium; assembly: GCA_048498815.1. Lineage (GTDB taxonomy): Bacteria > Acidobacteriota > Terriglobia > Bryobacterales > Bryobacteraceae > BOG-234. The sequence goes on from JBEHXG010000015.1 coordinate 82,125, forward strand.
CTGAGCTGCATCCAGGAACTGGCAGAAAGGCATTCCCAATCTCCATGGCGCCTCAAGGCACTGATCACCGCCGGCAACCGCTTTCTGCTCACTCAGGACAAAGCCCGTTACGTTCCGCTATACCAGGCTGTAGCTGATAGCTTTCCCGGTGATCCCGCCGCCGCGCTTTCCCACTGGCGTGTGGTGTGGGCCGCATGGCTCGAACATAGCCCGCGCCGCACCGAACTGCTTCGCACGCAGGTGGAAAAATTTCCCGCCGATACACACGTCAGCGACGCACTGTACTTCCTGGGTCGCGCCGCCGAAACAGATGGAAACTCGACAGTTGCTCGTGCCTACTATGATCGACTCGCGCACGATTATCCTCACTACTACTATTCCGAGCTCGCAAAAGATCGCCTCTCCGGTACGAAGCTGGTAGCCATCAACGCTGACGCCGCTGTCCACGCCTGGCTCGACAAAACTATCGCCACGGCTCACTCTGTGTCCGTGCCAACCGAAATCGCTGCCGCCGCAAACGAGGCCACGAAACAGCGTATCGACCGCGGACGCCTCCTCATCTCCGCAGGTCTGCAAACACAAGCTGTGGAAGAACTGCAATTCGGAGCGCGTCAGGGCAATGAGCAGCCGGTCCTGCTCGCCATGGAGCTCTCGCGAGCCATGCCTACTCCTTACCTCTCCATGAAAATCATGAAGAAGTTCACGGGCGATTATCTCTCTCTTCCCTTCGAAAACGCTCCCCGCAGTTTCTGGGAGATGCTTTTCCCGCTGCCCTATCAGGACTCCCTCACCGCCAGTGCGATGGACCGTGACCTTGATCCCTACGCCGTCGCCGGGCTCATCCGTCAGGAATCTGAATTCAATCCCGGCGCGCGCTCCGCGGTCGCCTATGGACTCATGCAGCTCATCCCCAGCACAGGCCGTATGCTCGGACGCCGCGATGGCATCCCGGTTCCCAGCGCGGGCATGCTGCTGAATCCGTCCCTCAACATCAAGCTCGGTACGCAGTACCTTCGCAGCCAACTCAATCAGTGGGGGGGCGACTGGGTCAAGACCCTGGCCGCATACAATGCCGGGCCGACCAGAGTCCGCGAGTGGATCAATCAATACGGCTACGGTGACCCTGCCGAGTTCATCGAAAACATTCCGTTCTCAGAAACGCGCGACTACGTCCAGGCCGTGCTCCGCAATGGACAGGTGTATCGCGAACTCTACGGTCGCGACCGAGCTTTGCTCGCGCCCGATTTCGCCGACGGAGGCACCGTCCCCGCAGCCCGAATCACCAACGTAGCCGCAGTCAGCAAAGTTGTAGCGAAGCGCCCGCTCCGCACCGCCGTAGTGAAGTCCCACGCGAAGAAGGCCACCCGCCCGTCTGTAGCGGTAAAGAAATCCACCAGCCCCCGCTCAGTAGCCGCCACAAAGCATCGAAAACCGGCGGCATGAGAGCATAGCTCTATGTCTTCCGTCGCCGCGCCGCTGCGCTTCCAGAGCGCACGCACGATTCATTTTAAAGAGTCTGTGATCCGGGAAATGACGCGCCTCGCGATCCAGCATGGCGCCGTCAACCTGGCTCAGGGCTTCCCCGATTTCCCCGCGCCAGTCGATATCAAGCAGGCCGCGCTCGATGCCATCAATGCCGACCACAACCAGTACCCCATCACCTGGGGTGTGAAACCCTTCCGCGAGGCCATCGCCGCAAAGTATCTGCGGACCTACGGGATGCATGTCGATCCCGAACGCGAAATTACTGTAACCTGCGGAGCCACCGAAGCGATGATCGCTTCCTTGCTCGCCGTCACTGACCCCGGCGATGAAATCGTTGTCTTTGAACCCTACTACGAAAACTATCATCCGGACTCGCTGCTTTGCGGCGCCACGCGCAAGCTGGTAACGCTGCACGCGCCGGACTGGCGCTTCGATCCAGACGAACTCCGCCGCGCCTTCGGTTCGAGGACCCGCGCCATCATCATCAATACGCCGAATAATCCCACCGGCAAAGTCTTCTCGCGCGAAGAGCTGACCACCATCGCGGAACTCTGCCAGGAGTTCAACGCTCTCGCCATTACGGATGAAATTTACGAGCACATTACCTACGACGGCAAACGCCACATCCCGATCGCCACGCTGCCAGGTATGCGCGAGCGCACCATCACGATCAACAGCATGAGTAAGACGTTTTCCGTGACGGGCTGGCGGGTGGGCTGGGCAATCGCGCCGCCTGAGATCACGAATACCGTCCGCAAGGTGCACGACTTCCTTACGGTGGGCGCGGCCACACCGATGCAGCACGCCGGCATTATGGCGCTGGGTCTGCCGGACGCATACTTCGACGGACTTTCGGGCGAATACGCCGCACGCCGCGAAGCCGCGATCACAATGCTCGAAGCCGCGGGTTTCCGCTGTTTCGTTCCCGGCGGAGCGTACTACGTGATGTGCGACATCAGCGCATTCGGCGCGAAGAACGACACCGAGTTCGCAATGGATCTGGTGCAAAGAGTGGGGGTGGCGGGTGTTCCCGGCTCAAGCTTCTATCTCGATCCCTCACGGGGCGCGAAGCAAATCCGCTTCTGCTTCTGCAAGAAATACGAAACCCTCGCCGCTGCCGGCGAACGCCTGAAGAATTTCTGACCTTGACCCGAAGCCGAAGAATCGATTTCTCCGGGTTGCGGCCGAAGTGATTCACCGGGTGCTGAACGCCTTATCGCTTCTTGCTGTGTAGCGGGGCGTCGAAATGGTCTGTCGCGCAGGCGACGGTCCGGCACCAGCGATCGGTTTTTCCCGGATCCTCATAACCTTTTTGCCCTCGCCGAGTCTAACTCCAGAATGAGAAACCAAATCTTCTCCTTAATCCTTTGTGCTGGTGCGGCGATGGCGCAAACACCGACATTCGAAGCCGTCTCTGTAAAGCCCGCCGCTCCCATGCCGGAAGGCAGGATGATGATCGGTATGCGCGGCGGGCCGGGCACGCCGGACCCGACACAGCTTACTCTGACTAACGTCTCTCTGATGAACGTCATCACGAAGGCCTACGACGTGAAGCAGTATCAGGTAACCGGTTCTTCCGCGATCGAATCCCAGCTGAATTCCGATCGCTATGACATTTCGGCGAAGATCGCGCCAGGAAGCACACAGGCGCAGTTTCAGCTCATGCTGCAGAACATGCTGGCCGAACGCTTCCACCTGAAGCTGCACAGGGAAACGAAGGAGTTCTCGGGATACGAACTGGTAGTGGCGAAGGGGGGCTCGAAGCTGAAGGAGTCCTCGCCCGAAGATACGGCTTTTGACCCTGCCACGGCGCCTCCGGGACCCGGTCGCGGGAGCGGGCCTCCGGCGCACGATGCTAATGGATTCGCGAAGCTCGATCGACCCGGCCTGGCGATGATGATGACTGTAGGCCCCGGAGGCGTGGCTGTTGCGCGCCTTTCGAGCAGAGCCCAGACGATTTCGAGCTTGCTCAACAGCATCGGTACTCAACTGGGCAAGCCTGTTGTGGACAAGACCGGTCTGAAGGGTAAGTACGACTTCACGCTGGAGTTCGCAAACGAAACCGGCGGACCGATCTCGATGAATGGGATGGCGATGCCGATGCCTGCCGCCCCTGCCGGTAGTCCGGTAGCAGGGGAGCGCATCGGACCGCCTCCGGGCGATGAGAATGCACAACCGCTCCCCTATGCCTTGCAGGCGCAGCTGGGACTTCGGCTGGACGCGAAGAAGGTCCAGATCGAAATCCTTGCGATTGAGCACGCCGACAAGATGCCGACGGAGAACTGACTCACTTCGCGGACGGAATTGGCGGATTCGATGTCAGCCGCAGGTCGCCGTCGCGCGTAGCAAACGAAATGTTGATGTCATGTCCCATACCGTCGATGTGTTTGTAGTGCCAGAGTTCGGTGGCAGGCAGCCGGAACCTTCCGGCATTCGATTCAATGCCGTCGGGCGGGCCGAATTCGATGTAGATTCTTCCGCGGTCCGTCATCCATCCGTTCTGTGACTCCGCGGAGAAGTGTTCGTTCGCATACGCGATGCGATGGTAGTGTTCGGCCTTGAATTCGTTGACCGGGGTGCCGGGAGTGGGATCGCGGCGCAGCCAGAACTGTTCCACGAATTGAGCGCGCTCGGGGTCGGTAGTTATCGCCCGGAAGGCTTTCCTCTCTTCATCCGAGATGATGTAGGCAACATCGTCCGAAAGCCATTTCCTGTATGACGTTTCCAGGTTGAGCTTTTCGGCTGCCTTGTCAGCGTTACCGGCATTCTCGGTACCGGAGGTGAAGAGTACGACGTCCCCGGGCAGCAGCGGAACGTCGGGTTTGTTTCCACTCAGGATTTCTTCAAGCCTGACGGGGATTTCGCGCCGTCTTTGGCCATCCGCTGCCGTTCGGTAGATGTACGCGGGCGGCTGAACCTCGTGTAGCGGAAGGTCGAGCGCTCGGAGCAATTTCTTTATCGTCGATGCCTGCGAGATCGGAAGCGATACGGGGCGCTCTCCCGGTTGGCCAGCGACCCAGATGCGCCCGGGCGCAACCTTCGGCTGATCGGATTCCATTGCACTATGCGGAGCGCTCCGGATCGGCTGTTCCTGTACCGGTGTCGCGTCCCGCGCGGCTGGCTGCTTCGGTTGTTGCCATGCGGCGACGCCCGCAGCGCCAACCGCGATCAGCAGTGCAGCCATCGGGATCGGCATGATGGCAGCGAAGCGCCGATCCGGCTTGCCGATCAGGCGGCGGATTCTTCGGAGCAGTCCCCCTTCACTGGCTGCGATTGCTAAACCGGGCAGGGAAGCGCGACGGCCTTCGAGAGCCGTCAGCGCCTTTGCGTACACTAAGCGCCCGCCTGTGAGCGAAACGACAAGATCGTCGCAGCAGTTCTCGCGCTCGGCACGGATTGTGCCGGAGATCCACCAGGTGGCCGGATGGTAGAAGAGCAGGCCTTCGACGAAGACCTGCAGCAGGTTGATGAGATAGTCATGGCGGCGAACGTGCGCGAGCTCGTGCAGGAGGATCGCTTCCATCTGTTCACCGGGAAGACCGGCGATCAGGCCCACGGGAACCAGGATCACGGGGCGCAGATAGCCAATCACCATCGGTACCTGAGCGACGCCGGATTCGAGCAGAGCGACGTGCTTTGAAAGCTGAAGCGTTCGGCTCAGTTCCGCCAGCCTGCTTCGCCAGAGATCAGGTGGTTCGCAAACACCGTTGCGGCGCAGGCGTCAAGCGGCGAACCAAACCGCGAGGCCGCGCACATGGAATGTGACTGCTCCGGCGATCCAGAAAGCGATGAGCCATCCCAGGCCGCCGGATGGAGCGGGCGAGTCCTGCACAGGGCGCGGACTTATGTGCGGGGTCGTCGTTTGCACCAGCCGATGGCTGAATTCCACCAGCGGAATCGCGCTCTGCAGCCTTGCCGGAAGAAGCCAAAGCAAAGTCAAAACGAAGCCAATCGTCAAGGCTGCCAGTGCGCAGCACGCGGCCGCGTAGCGATGCTGCGATTGACGAAGAATGCCGAGTGCAATGGCCAGCGCGAGCGCGACGACCGCACCTTCCCATAGTGAGTGAATCAACGTCCGGGCGAAGGCTTCCGCCAGTGGCGATTCGAGGACATATCCGATAGTCATCGCGACTCCTTTTCATACACATAGAGCAGCCGGCGCATCTCGGCAAGCTCGCCTTTGGTGGCTTTGCGCGCTGAGAGTGCGCCCATCAAAAGATTGCTCGCGGACCCATTAAACGCGCGCTGGAGAAGGTCTCCGGCCAGTTGTTGCTGAGTCCATTCGCGTGAACGCGCGGCTTCGTAAATATGAGCGCGCTGCTCCTCATTGCGGCGCACCAGATTCTTCTCCGCCATGATCTGGAGCGTTTTCAGGACAGTGGTGTATTGGGTTGGTTTGCGAAGAGCGATGACCTCGTGAACTTCGCGGACGGTTAGCGGTCCGCGACTCCAGAGAACAGTCAGGATATCGAGTTCGCTGTCGGTCGGTCTTGGCGTTGTGCCCGGCATATACGAAAACATTACTACGATGATGTTCGTATGTCAACGAACTTCTTTGGCATGCCAGTTGCGTTTCACAGGGTGTGCTTTCCCTCACGAAGAACCGGACCCGCCGGCTAACCTTTCGACGCGTGGAGTCATCTTTGTCAGTGGAAAGCGGAAAGAGGGTTGAGCTTATGCGGTTCTATAGTCTCGTTGTTGCTCTTGCATTGACGGTGACTCCGGTCGTGGCGCAGCAGCCGCCGCAGCTGCCGCCTCCCGATCAGGCGTTCTCTGCTGACCAGCTGGACGATCTTGTGGCGCCGATTGCGCTCTATCCCGACCCCCTGGTAAGTCAAATTTTGGTTGCGGCGACTTATCCACTGGAGATCGTGGAAGCGTTTCAGTTCCAGCAGAAGAATCCGTCGTTAACCGGACCGGCGCTGACTGACGCGGCGAGTCAGCAAAACTGGGACCCCAGCATTCAGGCGCTGGTGATTTTCCCCGATGTCCTTAAGCGTCTGAACGACGACGTCACATGGACAACCAACCTGGGGAATGCCTTTCTCGCGCAGCAGCAGGATGTGATGGATGCTATCCAGCGCATGCGGCAGTCCGCACAACAAGCCGGCAAACTGAATGCGCCGCCGCAGGAGATGATCACGAACGACGGTGGCTATATCGAAATTGAACCTTCCGATCCGGATGTGATGTATGTTCCCGTGTACGATCCTGTCTGGATCTGGGGACCGGCCGCGTGGTATCCGTATCCACACTGGTATTGGCCACCGGTCACCTACAGGTTGCCGGGGTTCTACTTCGGCTTCGGCGGCCCGATTCGCGTTGGCCTCTTCTTCGGCGGCGGGTGGCACGGCTGGGGTGGATGGGGCTGGCATCCGGGTTGGGGCAACCGGACGGTGGTAGTGAACAACACGTTCATTCACCAGAACAACTTCAACAGTGGGCGACTGGCCGCGCACGGCGTGAGCACCTGGCAGCACGATCCGACGCATCGCGAGGGAGTGCCGTATGCGAACCCCCGCATGCAGACGGAGTTTCGCAATAACGTGCGGCAGGCTGTAGCGCCCCGGTCGATTCCGGAGCCGGCACGCAATGCCCCCGCGGCGCAGGGATTCGCTAACGATCGGTTTGGCAGCCGCGGCATTCCGGCCAACCGCCCGGCGGAGCAACAGAATCGGACCGCTTTTGGCGGACAGAACAATGGCGCGGCGGCGAATACGCATGCCGAGCACGGATATTCGAGTATGGGTCCGGCGCGCAGCGCGCCTGCACCGGCGCCACGGATGGAAGCGCCACGGTCGATGCCGGCTCCGCGCATCGAAGCACCGCGCCAGGCACCTGCGCCAAGGTCGAATGGAGGCCGACGTTAATGCAAAGCCTGTTTACTGTTGTTTTGGCTGCTGCGTCCTTATCGGCGCAGCAGCCTGCGGCCAGGACTGCGGAGCAGAACTTCGCCACTGCGCAGGAAGCCGCGCAGGCGCTGGTGGATGCGGCGGACTCCAATGACAGCGCCGCGTTGGTTCGGCTATTCGGCAGCGCCGACATTGCGGATTCCGGCGATGCCGCCCAGGACAAAGCCAGCCGCGCCGAGTTTGCCCGCCGCGCACACGAGAAGCTGCAGGTCAAAGTTGAGCCCGCGAATGTCAATCGCGCGACGATCATCACCGGCGTAGACAACTGGCCGTTTCCGGTGCCGCTGATCCGTGCGAAGTCGGGTCAGTGGCATTTTGACTCCGCGCGCGGGCGCACCGAGATTCTGGCGCGCCGGATTGGCCGAAACGAACTGGTTGCGATCGATGTCGTACGCGGCTACGTGGAGGCGCAGATGGAATATGCGGCGCACGATCGCGCAGGCAACGGAACCCTGGTTTATGCGCAGCATATCGTGAGCAGTCCAGGCAAGAGAGACGGACTGTATTGGGATGGCGAGCAATCGAGTCTGGTGCCGAAGTCATTCGCCGACGCGGCCGATACGATGTTGACAGCCGGCAAGCGCGTGCCGTATCACGGCTACTACTTTCACATTCTGACGGCCCAGGGGCCGGATGCTCCGGGTGGTGCGCATAGCTATCTGGTGAATGGGCGCATGATTGGCGGGTTCGCGCTGATTGCATATCCGGCGAATTACGGAGTGACCGGAATCAAGAGCTTCATCGTGAATCATTCGGGCGCGGTCTATGAAAAGGATCTGGGTCCCGCGACCGGCGCGGTTGCCCATGCGATGACACGGTTTAATCCGGATCGCAGCTGGCACGCTATTGAGGGCGAGTAAAGATCAGGACATCAGCACCGCGTCCACGAGTTCGCCCTGCACAAGGCGAAGGAACTCGAGTCCGGCGCGCGTGAGCCTCTTCTTCTTGCGATGGATGATGCCGGTGGGGCGGACGAGTTCGGGGGCGTCCAGTGGAATTGAGACGAGGCGGCCCTGCTCGACTTCCGCCTGCATGGCGCGTTCGGGCAGAATGCTGATGCCGGATCCAAGTACCACTGCTTCCTTGATCGACTGAATGTTGTCGAACTGCATTACGTTATCGACTTCAATTCCGTTTTCGCGGAAGTACTTGTCGAGTTCGCGCCGGATGATTACCTCTTCGTCGAACGCGATGAACTGCTGACCCTGCAGTTCGCGCGGCTGCAGGACGTGCCTGCTGGCGAAGGGATGCGAAGGATAGGCCACCACCGTCATGCGCTCTTCGCGCCAGGGGATGATGGTCAGGTCTCGACTGGCTTCGGGATAACTGATAAAGCCGACATCGGCCAAATCTGAGAGGACCGCTTCGTAGACCTTGTTGGGGCGAAGGTATTCGACGTGAAGCTGTACATCGGGGCAGACCAGCGCGAAGTCTTCCCGGAGGCGCGGCATTTCCGACAGGCCGATGGAATAAATCGAAGCCACGCGAAAGGTGCCTTCGATTGCGCCCTTGAGATCATCCATGGCGGCGATGAAGTCTTCTTCGCGCCGGAGAACGTCCCGGCAGAGATCGGCGTAGAGCTTGCCGGCACGTGTAAGACCCAGCGGGCGGGTGGTGCGATCCAGTAATTCCACGCCCATTTTCGCTTCAAGTTGCTGAATATGCTGCGTTGCGGCGGACTGGCTGATGCCATTGAGCTGCGCTGCGCGGCTCAGGCTGCGCGAGTGCGCGACGTCGCGAAACAGCTTGCACTCCTCGAAGATCACCCTCTCAGTATCATAAGCAATAGTGATAATGTCAAGAGGGTTAATTTCGATTGCATTATAGTGGCCCTTCCTGCTAGAATCGTGAAACCTCCCCTTGTCATCAAGATAAGGGGCACATCAACCGCGGGGACTCCCACTGGTTCCGGAAAAACTGGATTGAGCAGGTAAGTCCTCGTCAGACATCTGTCACCACGTAAGTTGCAGATGTGCCTGAATGGTTCGCGTAAGACGGAAAAGCAAATTGCGAGTAGCTAATCATGAGTAACAATCAATCCGCCAGTGGTGTAAGCGAAGCCGGATTTGCGGGACTTCCGGCTCCCCAGGGTCTTTATCATCCGAATCAGGAACACGATGCATGCGGGATCGGTTTTGTCGCAAATATCAAGGGCGAGAAATCGCACGACATTATCGAGAAGGGCATTCAGATCCTGACGAACCTGACGCACCGCGGCGCATGCGGGTGCGATCCGGATACGGGCGACGGCGCGGGGCTGCTGATTCAGGTGCCGCACAGATTCTTTGTGCGCGAGACGGCGAAGCTGGGCTTTACACTGCCGGGTGCCGGCGAGTATGGCGTTGGCATGGTGTTTCTTCCGGTGGAGCGGCATGAGCGCCTGGAAGCCGAAGGTGTGCTGGAGACGATTGTTCGCGAAGAGGGCCTGACGGTTCTGGGCTGGCGCGATACGCCGATCGACATCAATTCGATCGGACGTGTGGCGCGCTCGTCGCAGCCGTATATTGAGCAGATTTTCGTGGGGCATGAAGGCACGCTGACGAACGATGAGTTCGAGCGAAAGCTCTACGTGGTGCGCAAACGGGCTGAGATCGAAGTGCCGCTGGCTGAGGGCATTCTGAACAAGCAGATGTTTTATCTGCCGTCGCTGTCTTCGCGCACAATTGTTTATAAGGGCCTTCTGCTTTCGGCGCAGATTGCGAAGTTCTATATCGAGCTTTCCGATCCGGAGCTGATGAGTGCGCTGTGTCTGGTACACCAGCGCTTTTCCACGAATACATTCCCCACCTGGCAGCTGGCGCATCCGTTCCGGTTTGTGGCGCACAACGGCGAGATCAATACGGTTCGCGGCAACGTGAACTGGATGAACGCGCGGCAGGCGATTCTGGAATCGCCGCTGTTTGGCGACGATCTCAGGAAACTGTTCCCCATCATTCAGCCGAATGGCAGCGACTCGGCTGCTTTCGACAATGCGCTGGAGCTACTGGTGCAGTCCGGCCGCTCGCTGCCGCATGCCATGGCGATGCTGATTCCTGAAGCATGGGACGGTAATCCGCACATGGAGGACAGCAAGAAGGCATTTTACGAATACCACTGTTCCCTGATGGAGCCGTGGGATGGGCCAGCGGCAATTGCGTTTACCGATGGTCGTTCCATTGGCGCCACACTGGATCGCAATGGTCTGCGGCCCGCGCGTTATGTGGTGACGCATGACGGGCTCGCGGTGCTGGCGTCGGAGACCGGCGTTTTGCCGATTCGCCCGGAAGACGTGAAGTTCAAGGGCCGCCTCCAGCCGGGCAAAATGTTCCTGATCGATCTGGAGCAGGGACGCATCGTTTCGGATAAAGAGATTAAGGACCAGTTGGCGAATCGTCAGCCTTACGGGCAGTGGCTGCAGGAAAATCAGATCACGCTCGACACACTGCCGGAGCCGGCGCGCGTGCACGCGGTGGAACATGCTTCGGTTGTGCAGCGGCAGCGGGCGTTTGGTTATACGGATGAAGACGTCCGGTTCCTGATGACGCCGATGGCGGCGAACGGCGAAGAGCCGATCGGGTCGATGGGCACCGATACTCCGTTGGCATGTCTTTCGGATAAGCCGCAGCCGCTGTTTAATTACTTCAAGCAATTATTTGCGCAGGTCACGAATCCGCCGATTGATCCGATTCGCGAAGAGATGGTGATGTCGATGGTGAGTTACATCGGCACGGAGCGCAATATTCTGGCGGAGACACCGCGGCACTGTCATACGCTGAAGCTGCCGAATCCGATCATTACGAATCGCGATCTGGAGAAGCTGCGCCGCGTTGCGGTAGGCGACTTCCTCACCATGACGCTGCCGACGATGTTCCAGGTGGCGGATGGCGAAACCGGTTTGCGGCGTGCGCTGGATGCTTTGTGCCGCCGTGCATCGCTGGCGATTCAGTCGGGCTACACGATCATTATTTTGTCGGATCGCGGAATCGATCCGGACTGGGCTCCGATTCCGAGTCTGCTTGCGCTGACCGCTGTTCACAATCATCTGATTCGGGAAGGTTCACGCACGCAGGTGGCTCTGATTCTGGAGTCGGGCGAGCCGCGCGAAGTGATGCACTACGCGCTCCTGATTGGTTTCGGTGCAAGTGCGATCAATCCTTATCTTGCGATTGAAACCATGGAGGACATGGCGAAGCGCGGGTACCTGCCGGAAGAACTGACTGCGCAGAAGGCGATTTACAACTACTCGAAATCGATCAACAAAGGCCTGCTGAAGGTCTTTTCCAAGATGGGAATTTCCACGCTCCAGAGCTATCGCGGCGCGCAGGTGTTCGAGGCGATCGGTCTGAATCGGGAACTGGTAGACGAGTATTTCACCGGCACGGCTTCGCGAATCGAAGGCGTCGGACTGGATGTGCTGGCGCGCGAAGCGATCATGAAGCACGCGGCTGCGTTCCATCCGGTGGAGTCCGATACGGAATTGCCGGTGGGCGGTAGTTATGCGTGGCGTACGCGCGGGGAGTATCATCTGCTGAATCCTCACACCATCGGGAAGATGCAGCACGCGATTCGCGATAAGAGCTACTCGACGTTCAAAGAGTACACCGATATGGTGGATGAGCAGAATCGGCAGCTTTGCACGCTGCGCGGACTGTTCCTGTTTAAGAAGAGCAAGGCCGTTCCGATTGAAGATGTAGAACCGGCCAGTGAGATTGTGCATCGGTTTGCTACGGGCGCGATGTCGTTTGGTTCGATTTCGAAGGAAGCGCACGAGACGCTGGCGATCGCGATGAATCGCATTGGCGGGCGTTCGAATACGGGCGAGGGCGGGGAAGACGAAGAGCGTTTCACTCCCGACGCCAATGGCGATTCGCGGCGCAGCTCGATCAAGCAGGTGGCTTCGGGGCGTTTCGGCGTTACCGCGAACTATCTGGTGAATGCGGATGAACTGCAGATCAAGATGGCGCAGGGTGCGAAGCCTGGAGAAGGCGGACAGCTTCCTGGCCACAAGATCGATGACGTGATTGCGAAGGTCCGGCATTCGATTCCGGGAGTGGGCCTGGTGTCGCCGCCTCCGCACCACGACATTTATTCGATTGAGGATCTGGCGCAACTGATTTTCGATCTGAAGAACGCGAATCCAAAGGCTCGTATTTCGGTGAAGCTGGTGGCTGAGGTTGGCGTGGGCACGGTTGCTGCCGGTGTTGCGAAGGCGCACGCGGACGTGGTTCTCATCAGCGGCTACGATGGCGGCACCGGCGCTTCTCCGCTTACGTCGCTGAAACATGCGGGTTCGCCGTGGGAACTGGGGCTGGCGGAGACACAGCAGGTGCTGGTGATGAACGACCTGCGCAGTCGTATTCGCGTGCAGACCGATGGCAAGCTCGCG